>NZ_CP022222.1:3380461-3681457 GCF_009930815.1 Bradyrhizobium sp. CCBAU 051011
CGCCGCGATCGAAATCGTGAAGTTGTGCGTCATCACGATCGTCTTGTTGTGGAAGGCGACGTTGTTGTCCGGGTCTTTCCAGGTGGTGGAGGAGGGCGGCGTGCAGCCCTTGATGTAGGTATCGGTATAATCCTTCATCGCCTTGATCAGGTTTTCCCGCACCTTGGGATCGTCGACCAGAAGCTTGCCGTCGTCGTCCACCAGCTTGACGTTGTAGGCGTCCATAAAGGTGTAGAACGACTGGAAGCTATCGGTGGATTCCACGCCCATCGGCTGGCCGACGGCGTAGACGCGCTGACCGGTGGCCTTGCGGATCGCCGGCTGCACCTTGTCGCACCAGAATGACCAGTAATCTTCCCACTTGGTCGGGATGTCGCTCTGCTTGAAGCCGGCCTGTTCCAGCATGTCCTGCCAGATCTGGACGTGCATGCTCTGCTGCTTCAGCGGAAAGCCGTAATAGGCCTTCTTCTTGGCTACGTCGTTATAGAGCAGCGCGGTTTCCAGCGTGTTCGGCGCGAAGGCTGATTTCATCGGCGTCAGGATGTCGCCGAGGTCCTCGAGCTTGCCCTCGAACGCCCATTTGCCCTGCGCCTGCACGTCATAGCTGTCAGAATAGGCGACGTCAGGCACGGTGCCGGAATCCAGCGCCGCTACCGTCTTCGGGATCATGTCCTGAATGGCGTATTGCGACAGTTCGACCTTGATGCCGGTCTTGGCCTCGAATTTCTTGATCGCCTCGAGGAGCGCGTCGTCCTCGGATTTGTAAAAGCCCTTGCCGAACCAGACCGTGATGGTCTTCTGCTGGGCGAGCGCAGGTGCAGTAGCGTAAAGCAGCCCGACCGCAGCGACCGCGAGTGAAACTGATCTCCTGGATATCACATTGTTCTCCCTGAAAACCCGGCTTGTTAACCGGTTGGATAATGATAGCGCAACCAAGCGGCGCGATCCAGATGGGGCGGTGCAAACTTCTGTAGGGGGATATTCGCGGCGCAAATGCGGCAAAGCGCTCTTGAATGGCCGGGCGTTGGTTCAACCATTTTGGTTTCATGGTTCAATCATTTTTGCGGCCAGCCATCCTGCGTCCGTGATACCGCGAGCCGAGGAAGAATGGGCTGAATGCATCGCACGAAGGCGCGAGCCCGCGACGCAGAGCGCCGGAGTCGTTCACAACGTTTTCTCCCGAAACTGAGGATGTGGTGGAACGCCGGACCCTCGCTACCGGTTGGTGAGCGTTCTGCTGTCGGCCACCGAACGCCGGGCAGCGTATCCATGACTAGTCATTTGCTTGTTATCGGCCCGCCACGTTGCTGGTGGAGAAAGAGCAATATTCAGGATCTGCGCTCGAATCGCATTAAGGTTGAGGTCTGTGGGATATTCAATCTTTGTCCGGGATGGTAATGCAGTTCTCAATGCCTGATCAGCAAAGGCTGCCGGGGCTACAGGTTGCGCGGGCCATTGCGGCATTGAGCGTTGCCTATTTTCATTCCTACATAGCGCTGCGGGCGTTTCCCGACGCCGCCCAGATACCGATCCCGCCGTTGAAGCAGTGGGGCTACTTGGGCGTGGATCTGTTCTTCGCAATCAGCGGCTATGTGATTTGCCTGGTCGCAGCGAAGCCCTCATTTGCGCCGTTGCCATTCGCCATCAAGCGTGTGTTCCGGCTGTACCCGATATACTGGGTCGCGATGGCCTGCATCGCGGGTCTGATCGCCATCGGCAAATATCGTGAGGAGCCGATCGGCCATTTTCTCTATTCGATGACGCTGCTGCCGCAGCAGGGCGCACCGGCTTATGATCTGAGCTGGACGCTTGAACGCGAGATGGTGTTTTACGCGATTGCCGCGCTTGTTGTGCCCGTAGCCGGCATACGCGGTCTTGCACTCGTCATGGCGTCGCTTGCGACGGCCGGCTGGTACTTCAGAAACCCGTGGAGCTACCATCTGATATCGACGACGCAGGCCGACTTTCTGGCCGGCATCCTGGTGTTTCTTCTTGGCGGGCGCGCCAGATTTCTCGGCGCAATCATTCCCCTCGTCTCCGGGGTGGCGCTGCTGGTCTTCACGCATGCCAGCCAGAACGTGCTCTACATTCCCCTGTCGATGGGGATCATCCTGTTGGGGATGGTCCATCTTCAACTGCCGTGGAATCGTTGGCCGTTACGCTGGATGGTTGCGATGGGCGACGCCTCCTATTCGATCTATCTGTTGCACTACATCGTCTTCATCGGCTCGGTGTATCTTTGCGCCGCGGTGGCGCCTCCCAGCTGGATGTGCGAGCCGTGGCGCTTTGCGACATTGGCTGCCTGCGCGATCATCTCCATCCTGACCTGGCGGATAATCGAACGCCCCATGATCGGGGTCGGCAATACGCTTGCTGCCGCTGCGGCACGGTGGCAATCGGCCGGCAGCTTGATATCCCCTCGCGAACAATCAGTGGCAGCCCGCTTGCCGCCAGGCGAGTAGCGTGGACGAATCTCAGAAAAACCCGATCTGCGGTTTGGCGATCATCAGCCACAAGATCACGGCGACGGCGGCGAACGCCGGGATGCCGAAGGCAAACCACAGCCAGAAGATCCGGTGGTATTCTTTCGGGAGCGGCTTGCCCTCTGCCGCCGCGATGGCGGCGAAATCGCGCAGGTGCATTTGCATCCAGACCACCGGTAGCCACAGCGCGCCGGTGATAATGTACAGCACGATCGACCAGATCACCCAGCCGTCCCAGAACGAATAGCCGACGTGCAGTACCAGCAGCGTGCCAGTGATGGGCTGCACGACGACGGCTGTCGCCGTGAAGATGAAGTCGGCAATCACGACGATGCGCGCGACGCCGGCGATGACGGCCGGCTTGCCGCCGAGGTGGGCCGCCAGCATGAAAAAGGCAATGCCCGCGCCGGTGCCGAGCAGCACCGCGGCGCCGACGACGTGGAGATATTTGAGGACAAAATACAGCACTAGCGGTCCTCAAGCACAGCAAGCGCTGCGAAATGCAGCACGATGACCGGCCAGATCTTCAACATCGGCCCGAGCGGGTCGGCCCAGAGCCGCGGCACCAGGATGGTGCCGACGATCGCATAGGTGAAGGAGATCACGATGGCCGCGTAGAGCCCATAGCGGCTGGTCGGCCTGTAGGCGATCGCAATGCCAATGACCAGATCGGCCAGTGCGCCTGCGATGACCGTGAGCGCAGCAGCCGTCCCTTCCACGCCGCCTTCGCCCATCAGGCCCATGCCATATCCCCAGCCGGGCCCCAGCGAGACGAACGCGGTCGAGATCCAGAACAGGGATAAGACGATGAAGATCGCAGGCTTGACCAGGTACATGCCGGCAAACCAGCGTTCCTGCACGGAAGCTGGCTCAGCGGCGAAGAACTCTGAAAGGCTTTTGGATTGGAGCCCAAGCCGCTGCATGCCTTCGAGATTGCCTGTGGCGCCCCGCACCATTTCCCGCTCGGCCGTGCTGCGTACGGGAGGCCGCCAGCCGAGATACGAAATCATGTCGCCGAATTTATACATCATGCTTGAAGCAAACTGCGGCAGGTGAATCTCACGTGCCGGCGGCCAGCGACACCAGCGGCGGATGAGCGCAACGACCTCGCCGAATGAATAGCGCTGCGGGCCGACCAGCTCGACAACCTGCCGTGCCGGCGTGTCGGAGTCGAGAAAATGCTCCACGGTCCGTACGACGTCCTCAAGCAGGACGATCTGGAGCTGTCCCGTGTTGGGCATCACGGGAATTGCGGGCAGCGCAGCCAGGCCCCGCATCAGCGCACTGGCGCCATAGGCCGGGCGACCGATCACCACGGAAGGCCGCAAGATGACCCAATCGAGATCGCGCTCCATCAACGCCTTGTCGCCGGCCAGTTTCGATCGGGAAAAATCGCTGGGAGTTTCGCGGTCGACGCCGATGGCGGAAAAATGGATGACGCGACGGATCTGGAGCTGCTCGCAAGCGGCAAACAGGTTCGCGATGCCGTGGTGATGCACCATCGAGGTGGAGTCGCCGGGGCTGTCCTGGAGTACGCCTGCGCAATTCACGATCGCTTCGATGCCGTCGAGATACGGCACCCAATAGGCGGCCGATGTCGCCGCGGAGATGTCAACCCTCTGAACTGCAGGGCCGGACTGGTCGCCGCTCCTGCTCATCGAAACGACGGAATGACCGCGCGAGGACAGGTGAGCCGCGATGGCCGATCCGATCAGCCCGGTCCCTCCTATGACAGCAATTTTCATGACCGACTCCGTATCGGTAAGTCATGTCCGCTTGCGTGAACGCAAGCCCCGAATGAATTCTTCCAGAAAGGGAAGCGCCTCAAACAACGTGGACGCGGCCAGGAAAGCGGCGACGAATTGCCAAGGCAGCGGATCCTGCTTGAGGACGAGATCGAAGCGCGCAGCTTCGGGACCAAGCCCCCACAGGCTGAGAAATTGCGGCCAGTTCAGCGCGATGACGATGAGCATGGCCGTGAGAGGCATCAGTTCGAGAAAACTATGGACGTGCTGTTCGACCGGCGTGACGGACCGTCTGTGACTGGCGAATGTCGTGTCCCATAAGGCCGTCAACTGGTGCAGAACGAAACACGCAATCATGGTTGCGATGATGAGGGCGTTGACCTCAAAGAACATCACCGCAAGGAGAGGGACCGCTATCTCTGCCAACATCAACAGGTGAAGAAGCGATTCCTTGTAGCCGCTGGTCAATTCAATCCGCGAAGCGCGATGACAGAGGTAGTCGGCAAAACCGGCCAACAACCAGACCGGCAGCACGAAATACAGCAATATCGTTTCGGCCGCGGCAGAAGAGGACATCGGCAGTTCGGCTAAGCAGTTCTGGTCTACAGCGTATCGGGCGTGCGGACGGGCGACGACTTGTCCTCGTTGCGCAGCTCTTGCTCGGCCAGGCGCCAGAATTCTTCCTCTTTGCCTTTGGGCCTGCCATTGCGTTCC
Source organism: Bradyrhizobium sp. CCBAU 051011 (assembly GCF_009930815.1). NCBI lineage: Bacteria > Pseudomonadati > Pseudomonadota > Alphaproteobacteria > Hyphomicrobiales > Nitrobacteraceae > Bradyrhizobium > Bradyrhizobium sp. CCBAU 051011. Next base: position 3,385,404 of record NZ_CP022222.1, read on the forward strand.
CAGATCTCATAGGCGCGGTTCTTGATTTCTTGTTCGGTCGGCTCGCTCATCCAGGTCTCCCATAACGGCTTCCCTTCATCCGGGATAAGCACGCAGCGAAGAGCAAGGTTCCTAAGGCGAAACCGGTCTGGGATCGGCTTTGGATTCTGAAATGAAAGAAGTGGCGCGCCGCCGACCGCTCAGAACGAGTTCGCCAGTTCGATCTCTGCCTTCAGTGCGGCAATCCGCCGCTCGGCTTCTTGGGCAGTCAGATTCTTCTCGAACAGTTTTGGCTGATAGGCCTCGGCGCTAAGCGTCCGGAGCGTCGCCAATTGGCGCGGCGTCATCGGCGCGTCGACCTGGTCCGGGAGGCGGGACATCGGGAAACTCCAAGATTCTTTGATCCGGGCCGGACTCTTAACTTGAAATTTGTTCTTTATTTGTTCTTATAGGGTTCAACCGCAGCGAGGTGGCCCATGGACAACAAGCTCAATGAAATTCGAAGGAAAATCAAAGTTTTACGGGCGGAGATGCTGAACGCCGGGGATAATATCCGCAAACAGGTCAACCGGGATGAGGATTGCTCGGAAGCCGCCACACGCCTGATGGCGATGCGGGCGGCGATGGTTGGTCTCGTCGCTGAGCGAAACAGGCTCGGCGGTGAGGAGCGCCTGCTCAATGTCGACGAGCGGCTGAAGCTGGATGTCCGCGCCGTCAGCAGAAAACAGTTGGCCAGGGCGCTCGACGGCCGTGGGCGATGACCCGATTCAAGCGCTGCGCCGGCGGATTGCCGAGCTGGACCAGCTCGCGCGTCAGCTCGATCAATCCGGCCTCGACAACGCGCGGGCGCAGCTCCTGCTCTCGCGCAAGCGGGCGGAGCTGGAAGACTTCATCAACAGAGGCCGGCGATGTCAGCACCGCTCAGATGGTATGACCACAACGCGGATAATCCGCCGTGGCTGAAAGCCTTGGCGGAGGTCCGGATCAGGGCGACGCGGGAAGGGTGGTGCCACGCCCACGTCCAGGCGATCGTCGTCGCGATCGATCAATATGCCGAGGCGGCGCTCGGCAATCGGGATTACTTCCTCAACAAGCCGCATAGCATCGGCCGCAGCAATAATAATATTCCCTGAAGGTAGCCCGCACCGCGCAGCGATATGCGGGACGGCAAGATCCCGGATCTCGCTTCGTTCATCCGGCTTATGCCCTGCTGCTAATTCTGCTTCGCGCTATCCGCAGCCTCCGGCGCCGCCTGCCGCGGTCCACCGGTAAACCGCTCGATCACCGAGCGCACCGCATCGCGCGTCTTGCGGTCCTTCACCGCATCGAGCAGGGGCGCAGCGCCCGGCGAGCGGCGGATCAGGCTTTCGGGATCGGGAAACACCAGGGGATCGTCCCACGGGCCCTGCACGACGAAGGGCAGTTCAAAACCCTTGTCGCCGCCGGCCGCCGCCGGGGTCAGGCTGGCGACGCCTTTGAGGTCGTACTCGCGTGATGGCACCGAGGCGGTGCCGGTCAGGGTCAGGCGCGTCGTCGGTCCGTCGACGCGGAGATCCTCGACGGTGGCGATGCCGTCGTTGAACCGCACCGAAACCGAGAGATTGTCGTAAGGGGTCGAACCGCTACGCAAATTGCCGCCGCCGGACAATGGCCGCCGCTCCAGCCGCTTCAGGAGCTGCTCGACATTGAATCCCGCGATCGCGCCGTCATGACCGTTGAGCGTGGCCGTGCCGTCGAGCGAAGAGGCGAGACCGAACGGGCTCGAGCCGGATGCCGTCAGCGAGAGGCCGAGATTGCCGCGGCCGGACAGCTTGGTGATGCCGAACAATTCGTTGGCGCAGGCCTGCAGATCGACGTCGGTGAACTGCAGCTGCGCCTTGACGTCGGCCACCGCGTCCGACCGCGCGATCCCGAATGAGCCCTTGGCAATGCCGCCATACATCTGCGCCTCGCCGACCGAGAGTGCCAGCGCGCCGTTGCGCAGGTTGGCGCCCAAGGCGGTGCGGCCAAGCCTGGTCCCGCCGACCGTTACTCTCGCCGCCGACAGGCGCATGTCGAGATCGGTGGCGGAAAGCGACGTCAGGTCGAACAATTGCCGGTTCCAGTCGCGCGCGCCGCTCGCGAGCAGGCGGAAGGTCGAGATGTAAGGCGTGAAATCCAGGTTGCCGGCCGCCAGCGTCGCTTGCAGCGTCTGGCGGCCATTATTGGCGACCGTCATCACGCCCTCGGCGGCGTTGCCGTCGAGTTCGACATTCACGTTGGTCAAAGCGACAGAGGCGCCGACGACATTAGCGCGGGCCTTCAGCGTGAAACGGCCGAACCCGCCGCTGCCGGGCACCGGTTGTCCCATCCAGCGCAACGCGTTGCGCAGCGACAGGCTGTCCACGCTGACGATGCCCTCCATCATCAGGCTGGTGCGGTTGGCGACAAAGCCGTCGAAGGCGAGCTTGAGAGGCGCGCTGACCAGCCGTGCCTTCAGGCCGGAGCGGTCGCCCGACAGCATCGCGACGAAGTCACTGGCCGAGATCGAGCCGTCGACGCGTTCGCCGCGAAAGTCGAATTGCCCGATCGCCGCGAACGAGCGCGAGATCGACGGCCAGGCCAGCGACAGATCGATGTCGCTGAGCTGTTCCTTGGCGTTGTTGGCAGCGTCCTCGTATTTCAGCACGCCGTCCTGAATCCTGATTTCGGAGAACGAAACCTGGTTCTCTGCGCCGGGCTTCATCGTGCGCGCGATCCGTTCGACGAACGGCGTCCAGTTGCTCTCGCCGCCGGCTTCCCTGACGACACGGATGTGCGGCCGCAACATCATGACGTCGGCAATCTCGAACCGGCGCAGCAATAGCGGCAACAGGCGCAGGTTCGCCGTCAGCACGTCGACCTGCAGCGCGGGGTCGGTGGTGCCGCCACCCTTCAGCCCGACATTGTGAAAGGAGACGTAGCTTCCCGGAAACACCGACACGTCGATCGTGCCTGACACGATCAGATCAAGCCCGGTGACCGCGCGGATCTGCGCCTCGACCGCCTGTCGCAGTGCGTCCCGGTTGAGGAACCAGGACATGCTGATCAGGCCGATTACAGCCGCGGCGAACAGCGCCGCGACCGGCATCCCGAGGCGCTTCATTCCTTGGGCCATCGTCAATGACATATCCGGATCTGGCTAAACCGAACGCGGGTTGCTGCTACAGGGTCTATCTTGATTTGGGCAGGCGGCGCATAGGTAAGCCCGTGCCAACCCCAACAACTTGAAGGGTTTTCTTGACGCTTTCAAGGCCGGGATGGCGGTCGGTGGGCGGTTCGGCGGCATAATCCCCGCATCATTGACGCACCGCGAAGAATTCGCCTAATAATCCGGATAATGCCGGCTTTCGGCCGTTCCCTCCATCAGGTCAGATTTCCATGAACAAGGTTTATCCCGACGCCAAATCGGCACTCGATGGCGTCCTCAAGGACGGCATGATGATCATGTCCGGCGGTTTCGGTCTGTGCGGTATCGCCGAGACCCTGTCGGACGCGATCCGCGATTCCGGCGTCAAGAATCTGACGGTCGTTTCCAACAATGCCGGCGTCGATGGCATCGGGCTGAGCCGGTTGCTGGAAACCCGGCAGATCAGGAAGATGATCTCGTCCTATGTCGGCGAGAACAAGCTGTTCGCGCAGCAATACCTCGCCGGCGAGTTGGAACTCGAATTCAACCCACAGGGCACGCTGGCCGAGCGCATCCGCGCGGGCGGCGCCGGTATTCCGGCGTTCTACACCAAAACCGGCGTCGGCACGCTGATCGCCGAAGGCAAGGAAGTGAAGGAATTCGACGGCGAGAAATACATCATGGAGCGCGGCCTGTTCGCCGACCTCGCCATCGTCCACGCCTGGAAGGGCGACACCGCCGGTAACCTGATCTACCGCAAGACCGCGCGGAATTTTAATCCGATGATGGCGACCGCTGCGAAGATCACGGTGGCCGAGGTCGAGCAGCTTGTTCCGGCCGGCGAACTCAATCCCGACCACATCCATACGCCCGGCATTTTCGTCAAGCGCATCATCGAGGTCGGCACCGGCAAGAAGCGGATCGAGTTCCGCAACACGCGCCCGCGGCCGGCCGCTTAAGCGCACGCACAGGAGAAACGATATGGCCTGGACCCGTGAACAGATGGCCGCGCGTGCCGCAAAGGAACTGCGCGACGGCTATTACGTCAATCTCGGCATCGGCATTCCGACGCTGGTCTCGAACTACATCCCCGACGGCATCGACGTGAACCTGCAGAGCGAGAACGGCATGCTCGGCATGGGCCCGTTCCCGTATGAAGGCGAGGAAGATGCCGACCTCATCAATGCCGGCAAGCAGACGGTGAGCGAACTGCCGTCGACCAGTTATTTCTCCTCGGCCGATTCCTTCGGCATGGTGCGCGGCGGGCATATCGATCTGTCGATCCTCGGTGCGATGCAGGTGGCGCAGAACGGCGATCTCGCCAACTGGATGATTCCCGGCAAGATGGTGAAGGGCATGGGCGGCGCGATGGACCTCGTCGCCGGCGTCAAGCGCGTCGTCGTTGTCATGGAGCATTCCGCCAAGGACGGCCCGAAGCTTTTGAAGACATGCAATCTGCCGCTGACCGGCGAGCGCGTGGTCGACATGGTGGTGACCGATCTTGCGGTCTTCACCATCGACAAGCACGGCAAGGACGGCATGGCCTTGATCGAACTCGCCGACGGCGTCACGCTCGACGAGGTAAAGGCCAAGACCGAAGCCGAGTTCCGCGTCGCGCTGAAGAACGCCTGACGCGATGGCGGGGCGGTCGCAGCCTGCGATCCGTCCCGCGCGTCCCGAAGACGCAGGCTTCATTGCCCGCAACATCTTGGCCTCGCAGCGCGGCCCGTTCCCGCGCGGCTGGTTCGATATCGCGCTTGGCTGGGACGAGCCGCAATGCCTTGCGTTCGTCGAATGCATCGCGCTCGCACAAACGCAATCGTGGTGGCACATCACCCAATTCATCGTCGCTGAGGTCGAGGGTGAGCCGGCGGCATCGCTCTGCGCGCTGCCTGCTGAAGGCACCGAGGCCGCCGCGGGGGCGGCGATCAAGGAGGTAGCGGCCGCGATCGGGTTGAGCGCAACCGATCTGACGGCGATCTTCCGGCGTGGCACCTATGGAGCGAATTGCTGGGTGCAGGGCGGCGAGGGCGAATGGCTGATCGAGCATGTCGCGACGCTGCCCGAGTATCGCGGCCGCGGACTGGTGCAGGCGCTGATCGAACACGCACTGGCTGCTGGCAGGACCGCGGGGTTCGAACGGGCGTCGATCTCGTTTCTGATCGGCAACGAGGCGGCGGAGCGATGTTACGCCAAGGCAGGCTTTGCCTTTGCGGAGGAAAAACGCGATCCCGCGTTCGAAGCGATCACGGGCGCGCCAGGCTTCCGCCGCTTTGTGCGGGCGATCTAGAACATTTCGTAGGGTGGGCAAAGCGAAGCGTGCCCACCCTCTATCCTCGATCATTATCCTGAACGGTGGGCACGCTGCGCTTTGCCCACCCTGCGGCGCTACACATACGCGGCGCCTTCACGCCGGCCCGGCCGGCACATCCGAAAACCGCGTCAGCCACGCCACCGGGCCGATGCTGGCGGCGACAATCAGGAGCGCGGCGAGCGCGCCTTCCTCAAAACTGCCGCGGCTGGCGTATAGGTAGATCGAGGTCGCCAGCGTGTCGACGTTGAGCGGCCGCAACAGCAGCGTTGCCGGCAATTCCTTCAGGCAATCCACGAACACCACGATGACGGCGCCGAGCATGGCGGGGCGCAACAGCGGCAGATGGATCAGCCGCATCGTCGTGGTCTGGCCGGCGCCGACCGCGCGTGCGCTGTCGTCATAGTCGCGCGGAATCCGCTCGAACCCCGCCTTGATGAATCCGGTCGGCACTGCCAGAAACCGGATCACATAGGCGATGATGACGGCAGCGCCCGAGCCGACAATGATCAGTCCCGGCAGCGATCGTCCGAGCCATCCGGCGAGCGCGTTGATCGCGTTGTCGATGGCTAGCACCGGCGCGAGCAGGCCGAGCGCCAGCACCAGCCCCGGCAGCGTGTAGCCCAATTGCGCGATGTTCATCGCGACAAGGCGCAGCGCCGTCGACCGCCAGCGCCACGCCAGAATCGTCGCAAAGCCGAGCAGGAGCGCCGTCAGCGTGGCGAGGCTTGCAAACGCGACGGAGTTGAAGGCGTCGCGCCATAACGCCGTGTCGAAATTCGCAAACAGCCCGCGCTTGAAACTCTGATGCGCGAGATAGAGCAGCGGCACCAGAAATCCGAGGCAGACCGGCAGCAGGCAGGCTGCGAATGCACATGCGCCGTTGATGCCGGTAAGCTTCGTCCGTTGCGTGAGCCGCGGGCTCTCGGCGGAAAATTCCGTCGTGACGTTGCGACGCCCGTAGCGCTCGATCGCGATAAGGCAGGCTACGATCGCCAGCATGAAGCAGGACAATTGCGCGGCGCCGGCCAGGCTGCCGCGGTTGAGCCAGGTCGTGAACACCGACACGGTGAGCGTACGGACGCCGAGATATTCGCTGGCGCCGATGTCGTTTAGCGTTTCCAGCGACACCAGCGCTGTGCCGACCGCTAGCGCAGGACGTGCCATCGGCAGCGAGATGCGCCAGAACGTGGTCCAGCGGCCGGCGCCCAGCGTCTTTGCGGCTTCCGCGAACTCCGCGCTCTGGAACTGGAACATCGTGCGCGCCGACAAATAGACGTAAGGGTAGAGCACCAGCGAGATCACGACGACCGCGCCGGGCAGCGAGCGCAGATTGGGCAGCATGTGCACGGCATCCGGCAGCGGCAGCCAGAGCGCAAGCGTCTTGTGGATCAGCCCAAGCGGCTCGAACAGATCGACATAGACGTAAGCCGCGAGGTAGGTCGGGATCGCCAGCGGCAGAGGCAGCAGCCATAGCAGCATCTGCCGGCCGCGGAATTCATGCAGGGATACCGTCCATGCCGTGCCGGTGCCGATCGCAACCGACAACGCTGCGACGCCGCCGAGCAACAGCGTGGTGTCGAGGATGGTGGCCGGCAGCACATAGTCGATCAGGTGCCGCCAGATATCCGGCGCCGGCTGCAGCGCGAGGACAATGATGGAAACGACGGGAGCGGCGACGAGGATAGCGGTCGCGACCGCAATGGACGCTGCGATGCGCCCGGCGTGCGTCGGCCGGCTCACGTGGATTCACGCTGGCGAGTTGGATCTATCTGCTTGTTGAGGTCGGCTCCCTCCCCCCTTGCGGGGAAGGGCGGGGAGCCGTGAGCGATGCTGCCTGTGTGGCTTACCCCTTTCCCTAACCCTCCCCCGCAAAGGGGAAGGGAACGCGTTTGTATGGGGGGCGCGATCACGGGTCTAATGCTTCGCCCACACTGCCGGGTTAGTTGTCGAAGCCGACCTTGTCGACCAGCGTTGAGGCCGCCTTGCGGTTGGCGACGATCTTGGCGATCGGCGTCGGATCGGCGGTGAGCTTGCCGTAGCCGGCAATGGTCGGGTTGACGGCGACGCCGGCGCGGATCGGGTACTCGTAGTTGGCATCGGCGTAGATCTGCTGCGCCTTCTCGCCGGCGAGCCATTCGATCAGCTTGACGCCGTTGGCCTTGTTCGGCGCGTGTTTGGCGAGAAGGACGCCGGAGAGATTGACGTGGGTGCCGCCACCCTCGAACGTCGGCAGGATCACCTTGGTGGCTTCCGCCCACGGCTTCTTCTCGGGATCGTTGTTCATCATCAGCGCCCAGTAATAGGTGTTGCCGATGCCGATGTCGCACTTGCCGGCCGCGACGTCGCGCGCGGCTTCGCGGTCGCCGCCGGAGGGCTTCTGCGCTAGATTGGCCTTCACGCCCTTCAGCCATTCCTCGGCCTTGGCCTCGCCGTGCTTGGCCACATAGGCCGCGAACAGGCCGTTATTGTAGATGTGCTGACCGGAGCGGATGCAGATCTTGCCCTTCCACTTGGGATCGGCGAGTTCTTCATAGGTGATCTTGTCCTGCTTGACGCGGTCCTTCGAGGCGTAGATCACGCGCGCGCGCATGGAAATGCCGGCCCACTGGCCGTCCGGATCGCGATATTGCGCCGGCACGATCTCGTCGAGCACCACCGACTTGATCGGCTGGGTAACGCCGGCTTGCACGGCGTCGTCGAGGCGACCGAGATCGACCGTGAGCAACACGTCGGCCGGACTATTGGTACCTTCGGCCTTCATCCGCTGCTCGAGACCCGAGCTTGCCGAGACCACGTTGACCTTGACGCCGGTGTCCTTGGTGAAGGCATCGAACAATGGCTGGATCAGCTTGGTTTCGCGATAGGTGTAGACGTTGACCTCGCCGTCGGCGGATGCCGTCGAGGCCCCGAACGCGGTAAAACAGAGCAACGCTGCGGTTGCGGCGGTAGCGCGAAAATTCATCATGAGGGCTGCCCGACAAAGCTGGTGGAGATGCCGGTTTCAGTAGCGCAGCCGCCACCATGGCGTCAGCGACTGTATGTCGCGAACGGCTTCATTTAGAGCGATTCCAGTGTCGTAGTTTAGAGTGATTCCAAATATGGCTGACCGCGGTGACTTCCGGGGCGTGAGCCCAGGTCAGACCGCCGTCGCGCGACCTGTCGGCAATCAACGGAGGCGGTCGAACTCAACGGCGGCCGTGTTGCCGCCGCTGACGATGACGGCAACCCGTTCGCCTGAGCTGGGTTTGTAGGCGCCGGACAGGATCGCGGAGAATGCGGCTGCTCCACCTGGCTCCGCCACGATGCGCAAGGCGCGCCAGAGCGTCGCCTGTGCTTCGGCAATCGCAGCGTCGGAGACCAACACCGTTTGCGGCGCGTATTTCCGGACAATAGGAAAGACTTTTTCACCAACGCGCCGTGGCGCGAGCGAATCCGCCGCCAGACCGCCGGCCTCCGCATCGACCGGATGGCCGGCTTCAAGGGCTTTGGTCAGTGTGGGCGATGCCAGGGGCTCGACGCCAATCACCTTGATGCGGCCGGTGTACCAGGCCGCGATACCTGCGATCAGCCCGCCACCGCCGACCGACACGAGCAGCGTATCGATTTCCGGTGCTTGATCCGCGAGCTCAAGGCCGACCGTTCCCTGTCCCAGGATGGTTTCATTCTGGTCGAAGGCCGGCACCGGCAATGCGCCGGTTTGTTGTGCCCATGCCTCGCTGGCTGCGAGCGCATCCGAATAGCGGTCGCCCTCGATCGCGAGATCGGCGCCATAGTCGCGGATCCGCTGCACCTTGGCCGGAGACGAGATGCTGGGCACGAAGATCTTGGCCGGCTTGCAAAGCTTCATCGCTGCATAAGCTACCGCTGCGCCGTGGTTGCCGCCCGACGCCGCGACCACGCCGGCCTTCGGCACGTCGCGGGTCAACAGATTGCTGAAAGCGCCACGCGCCTTGAACGAGCCGGAATGTTGCAGAAGCTCGAGCTTGATCGTGAGGGGATGCCGGGGCAGGCCGAAGTCGGCGCAATCGACCTCGACCACCGGCGTCCGCCGGATGAAGGGCCGAATGAGTCGCTCGCATTGCGCGATCGTTTCAGAGGTTACGGCATCCGATGGCGCGGTCATGCAGGGCACTCCAGGCTCGTTGACATAAATTAGTTATTTAGCTAATTAGCAATATGGCTTCTTTGAACGACAACGTCGAGTCTGCTTTTCGAGCGCTCGCCAGCGATCGTCGTCTGTTGATATTGGAGTGGTTGAAGCGCCCCCGCGCGCATTTTCGCGAGCAGATCGATGGCGACTTGGTCAAGGACGGGGTCTGCGGCGTGTTGATTGCCGAGAAGCTCGGCGTCAGCCAGCCCACTGTGAGCGAGCACTTGAAGATACTGTCGCAGGCGGGGCTGTTGAGCGCCAAGCGCGTCAAGCAGTGGACGTTTTACAAGCGCGATGAAGCACGCATTGCCAGGCTGAAGGCCGCCATGCTCGAAAGGATCTGATATTCGGTCTTCGCCGCGCCCTTTGGGGCTCGGGATCTTCCCGTGCTGACATTTTGAGCAGTAAAGTTCGCTTATCCGTTCGACCTTGGCATCATCGGTGCCTAGTCTTGGCCGAAACGGAGACGATGTGAATGCGGGCTGTGCTGGATTACTGTACCGGAGGAACGAAGCGAGCCGTGCCGGCAGGCACGCTTGTGCTCCAGGAGGGCAGCAGGACCGGGCATCTGTTCGTGCTGCTGGAAGGACGGCTGGAGGTCATCAAGGGCGATAGCGTCGTCGCCGTCCTGACCGAGCCGGGGGCGCTGCTGGGCGAAATGTCGGTACTGCTCGAGCAGCCCCACACGGCGACCGTGCGCGCCGCTGCCGATTCCGTGGTTTACGAGTTCGACGACGCCGCGGCGTTCCTGCGCGACCAGCCGGCGATGGCGCTATTGATCGCGCGCTTGCTGGCGCAACGCCTCAACGTCGCCAACACCTATCTGGCCGACCTGATGCATCAATATGCCGGCCACGGTAACCATCTCTCGATGGTCGGCGAACTCCTGCAGCGCATGATCAACCTGCCGCCGTCGCAGGTTTCGCCAGGCTCGGATCGGCAATCCGACCCAAGGATCTGAGCCACGCCGGAACGATCGTGACCGGCGCGGCCGGCCGCTGCAGGGGCGCCTTGAGATCGATGCAGTGCGCCTCGCCCGCCGGCAGCCAGAACGCCGTGCCCGCATCGAGATCGAGCACGATATAGACCGGCGGACGACCCGGCTGCAGCCCCGCATTGAACACCCAGGTTGGGCCGAGCCGGTCGAACCACGAACCATCCGAAATGAACGGCGACTGATGCACGTGGCCCGAGATCACCATCGACGGCTGATACTGCGCGATCCATTGCACCAGTTCGACGTCGCCGAAGAACCGCTTGCCGCCCCAGCTCGTCGGCGAGTTCGCCGGCGGCGCATGATGCACCCAGATCCAGCGTGGCGCCCGCTCGGCCGCGGCGTCGCGAAGCTGGGCTTCGATGCGGCTCTTGACCAGCGGCCCGTCCCACCACGGACACACCGTAAACAGCGTGTCGCCGACGGTGAGGCTGTCGCCGTCGCAGGCGATGCCGAGTTCGCTGATATCGCCGACCCAACGCGCGATCTTTTCACCTTCCGCGCTGCGTTCGTCGAGGTCGTGATTGCCCGAGCAGAGAATGACGCGCGTCATGCCCGACAGCAGCGACAGGTATTTTTTCACCACCAGAATCTGTGCGCGGAAATCGACGAACGATCCGATGTCGAGCGCATCGCCGGCGAAAATGACGACGTCGAATTCAGGCGCGGCCGCGAGCAGCCAGTCGAACTGCGGCAACGAATAATGTAAATCGGCAACGACGAGGCAGCGCATAATGATCAAATCCAAAAATGCCCAGGAAGCAGGCGATCCGCAGGCGGATGCATTCAGGCATAGTGGATTCGAGCAAGAATTGTGCCGGTCGCGACCTCAAATGGGGATTCATCGCCCCCTGGAAGGATCAGGGCGCATACCCATAAAATCGAGCTTGATGGCTACGCGATGTCCGACATTCGCGGATAGCGGACCAAATTCTGCATCGCAGCGAACGACGCTAAGTGCCAACAACGGAAGTCGCGCTTATTCGATCATCTTGTCCCAACGGGCGAGCATCTTTCTGCGATGGTCATTCCGGCAGCCCGGCTTGCCGCAACCCTTCTTCCCATCGCAAAAGGTCTTCGGCCCGCCGAAAAGGGCCTACTACGTCTTTGAGAGTAGAAACACGTAGCGTGGGGTTGAGTTGCCGCAGCCGAGCCACGGCCTGATGTGCTTGCTCCGGGCGTCCGGCCATTGCATTGCTTGGGGCGGCGATCCGTAATCCAGGTTGATAGTCCGGATTGTCCTGCAATGCCATTGCCACCCACGATGCCGCTTCGGCATAGCGGCCCAGGAAGAAATGTGCATGCGCGGTCCCAGCCCGCGCGGCTGACGCCCGCGGATCAAATGGGCTCAGGCGCATGGCACGCGCGAAGCGCTCGATCGCCGGTTCCGGCTCGCCGAGGTAGTTTTTTACCCAGCCGCCGTAAAACCATGCCTCGGCCAAATTGGAATTGAGCACAACAGCGCGATCGATTAAGCCGGCCCCTGCCTCCAGATCGCGAACAATATGCGCTAACGCCCACCCGCTGGCGGCGAGCGCCATCGCATCATCTTTGCCCAACTCAACCGCCCGCTGAGCGAGCCTCGTCACTTCGGCAATCTCGCTCGGTGTGCCTGAAATCCAGCCATTGCCCTTGGCATAGGCGTAGCACGAGGCGGCGCGAGCGTAGGCCGACGCAAAATCCGGGTCGATCTCGATCGCGCTGTTGAACAGGCGCAAAGCCTCGTCGTTCGCTTGCCGGCCAGCAAACTGATAAAACCTGGCCAAACCGCGTAAATAGATGGCATAGGCGTCGAGACTGTCGGTCGGCTTGCGCTTGGCACGCTCGATCTCGGCTTTTTCCACCGCTGGCGCGATTGCCCCGACAACGCTCTCGGTCACCTGGTCCTGCAGATCGAAGACGTCGCTGAGCCCACCATCAAACCGTTCTGCCCAAAGATGTGCCCCAGTGGCGGTATCGACAAGCTGTCCAGTGATGCGCACTCGGTTGGCGGCTTTCCGGACGCTGCCTTCCAACACGTAGCGCACCCCGAGCTCGCGCCCGACCTGCTTCACGTCGACGGCGCGCCCCTTGTAGGTGAAGCTCGAGTTGCGGGCGATGACGAACAGCGCCTTGAAATGAGACAGCGCCGTGATGATGTCATCGACCATTCCGTCCGCAAAATATTCCTGCTCCGGATCGGAGCTCAGATTGGTGAAGGGCAGAACGGCGATCGAGGGTTTATCGGGCAGCGCAAGGGCGTCATCAACACGCAGGCGGGTCGGCACAGCTGGCACGGCGCGACCGTATGGGACGCGCCAGACCCGCATCGGTTCGGCGATATTCTTCAAGGATTGCGAACCCAAATCCTCAAACGTTACATCTACCTTGCCACGAATTTGCCGACGAACGTCGTCCGAGATGCTGATGCCGCCCGGCTCTGCAATCCCCTCGAGACGCACTGCAATATTGACCCCGTCACCAAAGATATCGTTTTCTTCGACAATTATATCACCGACGTGAATGCCGATGCGAAATTCGATCCGCTTGATCTGCGGCACATCGATATTTTGTTCGGCCACGCCGCGTTGGATTTCGTCGGCACATCGCACGGCGTCGACCACGCTGGCGAACTCGGCGAGAGCGCCGTCCCCGGTATTCTTGACGATGCGTCCGTGATGTTCAGCGATTTTGGGATCGAAAATCGTTCTTCTAAGCGCTTTCAGTCGCGCCAGCGTGCCTTCTTCGTCGATCCCTATTAAGCGGCAAGAGCCCGCGACATCCGCCGCCAGAATAGCCGCCAGTCGCCGCTCTACGTGCTCGCTGCTCAAGACGCGCCCCCGGGGCTCGGGGAAATTGAATGGCTATATAGCACGATCGTGGGCCCATGTCCGGCTATGCGCACGTCGGAAATGGGGCATTCGCTACAAGGACGACCCAGCGGCAAGTCCAGCCATGTCCACTATGACGCCGATTGTGTTGCAAAACTCGGCAGGTCTCGATTTCAGAGCTTAGCGATGAGTTTTAGCCGGCCCCTTGTTTGCGCCCTCCCTTGTGTCGGCTGCGGTGCCTATTCGCTGGTATCTATGCGAGGCAAGCGGCTCCGAGAGGGGATGGGGCACGGCAGAGAAGCTTGGCCAGCCGCCTTAGGTTCTGCGCCGTTGCTGTGAGCAGGACTTCGTCTCTGGCACCACCCAAGCCCCGCAGCCGAAGTCGGTCGAGCCTGAGAATGCGTTTCATATGCGCAAACCGCATCTCGATCTTCTTACGCTCGCGGCGAGACTGCTGGAAGGCTTCCGTATTGGCCAACGCACGGACACGATCACGCACATCTTCGTTGAGGTCGCGGGTGATTTTGCGCACCACCGCCGTCGTGCACTTCGGCTTCAGTGAACACTGCGAGCAGTCGCTCTTGCTGGCTCTGTAGTAAACGATGTGGCCTTGATCGATATTGCCTGTGCTGGTCAGTTCCGCACCGCCTGGGCAAACATAGATGTTGCGCTCCGGATCGAAGGCGAAGTCGGCACGACTAAAGGTGCCATCGGCGCGTGCCGACTTGTCCCACACCGGTACATGCGGTGTGATGTTGCGATCCACTAGCCATTTGAGCAGTCGTACTGCGCCATAAGCCGTGTCGCCCGCGAGCCTCCGGGGCCGCAGATCGAAGCGGCGCTCAACACGGTCCACCATAGCCTGCGCGACAGCAATCTCCACGGCGCGGTTCGCGCGAGTGCCTGCCGCATCGAGGATAATCCCGACCTTGTTGTCGATCAGGTAGTTCGCGTCATAGGCAAAGAATGGGTCCAGGCCGGGTCTCGCAACCCATGTCGCTTGCGGATCGGTAAGCGAGACCTCTTTGGGAGGCTTGCGTCGATCGCCGCCTTCGCTCGACCCGTCACCGGCTCCACCACGATCCTCATCGCCGCCGGCGGCATCGAGGGCTGCAAGGTACTCGCGAACCGCATGGGAGGCTTCCTCTGCCTTCGGCCATGCAAACGGCTGATCGCCGGGGATCCGCTTCTTCCTGTCCACATCCGCCTTGATCAGGCTCGCATCGATCGAGAATGCTTCGCCCCCAACCAGCCCGGCCGCGATGCTCATCGCCACCACCCCCTCGAATACCCGGCGCAAGGTATCGCTTTCTCGGAAGCGTTCGCGCCGCGCACGGCAGAATACAGAGTGATCGGGAATCTTGTCTTCGATACCGAGCTTGCAGAACCAGCGATAGGCAAGGTTCACCTGAACCTCGGCGCAAATCCGTCGCTCGGAGCGGATTGCAAACACATAGCCGACGAGGAGCATCCGGATCATCAGCACCGGGTCAATCGAGGGCCGTCCCGTGTGCGAGTAATAAGGCGCCAGCTCCTTGTGCACCCAACTCAGATCGAGCAAACCATCGATCTGCCGAACTAGATGATCGGGTGGAACCACCTCGTCCAGATCAAACGAATAGAAAAACTGTCCCTGCCCAGCTTCCCGCCGCCCCATCATGCGCTGCTCCCGCTGATGCCCTCTCCACCAACGGAATCACGGATCGTGAGTCGTCTCAACGAGAGTTTTGCAACACAATCACGCCGAAAGCGGAAGTCAATTCAAACTCGCCTTAATCCGAATTTGGCTGCGCCCCAAGCTGCGCCCCAATGAGACCACGCCCTAATCCTCGCTCGCCTTGAAGCGATCGAGCCCCTTCAGCACGAACGGTGCCAATAGCGCGATCAGCGCAATGCCGAGCAGCGTCGCCGACATCGGGCTCTGCAGCAGCACGATGGGGTCGCCGAGGCTGATCGCCAGCGCGCGGCGCAACTGGCTCTCGGCGATCGGGCCGAGGATGAGGCCGACGACGACAGGCGCGATCGGGAAATCGTACCGGCGCATCAGAAAGCCCAAGACGCCGAAGCCTGCCAGCATCGACAGCTCGACCACCGACGGTTTTGCAGCGATGGTGCCCATGGTCGCGAACACGAGAATGCCGGCGTACAACCACGGCTGCGGGATCGCGAGCAGCCGCACCCACAAGCCCACCAGCGGCAGGTTGAGAACCAGCAGCATGACGTTAGCGATGAAGAGGCTGGCGATCAGGCCCCACACGAGGTCAGGCCGCTCAGCGAATAGCAGCGGCCCCGGGTTCAGCCCGTATTGCTGAAAGCCCGCCAGCATCATCGCGGCCGTGGCCGAGGTCGGAAGGCCCAGCGTCAGCAACGGCACGAGAGTGCCGGCGGCGGAAGCGTTGTTGGCGGCCTCAGGCCCGGCGACGCCTTCGATCGCGCCCTTGCCGAATTCCTCCGGATGTTTCGTCAGCCGCTTCTCGGTCGAGTAAGACAGGAATGTCGGAATCTCCGCGCCGCCGGCGGGCAGCGCGCCGATCGGGAAGCCGAACATCGTCCCGCGCAGCCATGCTTTCCATGACCGCTTCCAGTCTTCCATTGTCATCCACAGCGAGCCGCGCACCGGCTCGATCTTCTCCTCAACGTGATGGCGGCGCGAGGCGACGTAAAGCGCTTCGCCGACGGCGAACAGGCCGACCGCCAGCGTCGTCACCTCGACGCCGTCGAGCAGTTCGGGGATGCCGAACGCCAGCCGCGCCTGACCGGTGAGCTTGTCGATGCCGATCAGTCCGAGCGTCAATCCAATGAACAGGCTGGTCAGCCCGCGGATCGGCGAATCGCCGAAGGTCGCGGATACCGTGACGAAGGCCACGCACATCAGCGCGAAATAATCTTCAGGACCGAATTGCACCGCGAAGTCCACCAGCCACGGTGCGAGAAAGGCGAGGCCAATGGTGGCAATGGTGCCGGCGACGAACGAGCCGATCGCAGCCGTCGCCAGCGCCGGGCCGCCGCGGCCGGCCTTGGCCATCTTGTTGCCCTCCAGCGCGGTCGCCATCGATGCGCTCTCGCCAGGTGTGTTGATGAGGATGGCGGTGGTCGAGCCGCCATACATGCCGCCGTAATAGATCCCGGCGAACATGATCAGCGAGCCGCCGGGATCGAGCTTGTAGGTGACCGGCAACAGCAGCGCGACGGTGAGCGCCGGACCAATGCCGGGCAGCACGCCGACCGCCGTGCCGAGGAACACGCCGATCAGCGCATACAGCAGGTTCATCGGCTGCACGGCGACGGCCATGCCATGCGCGAGGGCAGCGAAGGTTTCCATTACAGCAGTCTTTCCAGAGGGCCGGCAGGGAGGCTCAACGTCAGCAGGCGATCGAAGGCGAGATAGATCAGGGTGGTGATCACCAGAGCGATGACAAGATCGGCGAGAATTGCGCGCCGTCCGAATGCCGCCGAGGTGGTGACGAACAGCGCCGATGTCGCCAGGATGAAGCCGCCGCCAAGGCCGATGATGGCGATCAGCAGCGCAAGTCCGCCGAGGATCAGCAGCACGGGCTTGGGATCGGCGCTCTCGCGCGGCGGCAGGTTGCCGCGCAAGGCGTCGATCAGATTGCCGATCGCAAGCAAGCCGAGCCCGACCGCGACGACGATCGGCATCGCCTCGGGGCCCATGCCATACATCGTGGTGGCGGGCAGTTGCCGAGCATCCCAGACCAGCACCACGGCAAGCCCGGCGAGGGCCGCGGCAACAACCAGACCCGCAGGATCGATGCGCCGTGCCGCCGGCCCCCGCGGAAGATCGCTCGAAGGGGTGTCGGTCATGATTTGACGAGGCCGACCGATTTCAGCACGTCGGTAACACGCGCCGTTTCCTTCTTCAGGAAATCCGCGAACGCATCGCCGGAAAGATAGGCGTCCTCCCAGCCTTTCTGCTTGAGGATATCCTTCCAGGCGTCCGACTTGACCATCTTCTCCACCGCCTCGCTCAGGACCTTGCGCTGCTCCGGCGTGATGCCGGGAGGCGCGACCACCGAGCGCCAGTTGGCGATCACGAGGTCGATGCCCTGTTCCTTGAAGGTCGGAATGTCGACGCCGGCGATGCGCTTCTCCGAGGTGACGCCGAGCGCGCGCAGCTTCCCGGACTTGATCTGGCCTTCGTATTCGCTCAGGCCTGAAATCCCAGCGGTGACTTTGCCGCCGAGAATGGCCGCCAACGACTCGCCGCCGCCGGAGAACGGAATGTAGTTGATCTTCTTGGCATCGGCACCGATCGTGCCCGCAAACAGCGCCGCCATCACGTGATCGACGCCGCCGGCCGAGCCGCCGGCGAAGGTCACCTTGGCGATGTCGGCCTTCACGGCGGCGGCCAGATCCTGCGCTGTCTTGAGCGGCGAGTTCGCCGGCACCACGATTACCTGGATCTCTTCGGTGAGGCGCGCGATCGGCGTCACCTGTTCGAGCGTCACCGGCGACTTGTTCATGGCGAGCGCGCCCACCATGACGAAGCCGTTCACCATCATCTGGTTGCCGTCGCCCTTGGCGCCGTTGACGAACTGCGCGATGCCGACGCTGCCGCCGGCGCCTGCCACGTTGGTGACCTGGACGCTGCGGGCGATTTTGGCGGCGACCAGCGCTTGCTGCATCGCGCGCGCGGTTTGGTCCCATCCGCCGCCGGGGGCCGCAGGCGCCATGATCTTGAGCTCAAGCTGCTGCGAGAGGGCAGGGCCGCCTGCCGCAAGCGTCAACGCGACGACCGCGCCGAACAGGCGCGCATGAAACGCAATCATGGGATTTCCTCCAAGGCTCACGCGGAGCTATTGTGTGTCAATTCGTCGCATATCAGCCCGAAAAATCCTCCGCTGTCCAGAAGGACCTTTGCGTGCCCGAACCGGATCTCAAAGATTTCGCTAGGGCTTTGAGGCGCGTGCGTTTTTGGCCTTCGGCACTTGCCTTGAACGAAGTGAAGCGCCAATTGCTCGGCACGTCCGAAGCGGCGCCGTGCTTTGCTTGGCCTTGGCCAGGGCGCCTGAGCAGGACGCGATGACGAAGGTGGCCAGGGCCTCGGGGTCGAACGCGCCGACGATGATTGAAGGGAAATCAATGCACGAGAATTCTCAATCCGGCCGAGAAGCGGATCGAAGCAGCGGCCGCAAGATGCGGCTGTTCTCCGCCGCCTTGAGCATGTTCGGCGCCAAGGTTCAGATTGCTGCGCACGAGAAGGACATCGACTTCGAGCTGGTCATGGTCCCCTTCACCCAGAAGGAGGGTTACGCGCCGAAGCATCCGGAAGTCCTGCGCATCAATCCGAAGCGCCAGGTGCCGGTCCTGATCGACGGTGACCTCGAGATTTTCGATTCCACCCAGATCTTCGAGTATCTCGAAGACATCAAGCCGCATCCTGCGCTGTGGCCCGCGACGCCTGCCGCGCGAGCCTGGGCTCGCCGGCTGGAGCATGAATCGGACGAGGTCTATTTCCCGCATATCATCAAATTGATGCCGCTCTGGAATACGCCAGACGATCCCGCCGGGAAGCCCGCGCGCGAGGCCGCTGCCGCTTTTTACCGAACCATGGAGCGCGTGCTTGGCGACCGCGAGTTTCTCGCCGGCGAATACTCCTTTGCCGATATCGCGTTCTATATGGCCCAGCTGTTCGGTGCCCGCATGGGGGCCGACATGACCAATGAGACGCCAAACCTTCTGCAATGGCGGCAGCGCATGACGGCAAGACCGGCCGTCATCAAGGTCGTCGCGCCGATGGCCGATTATCTGCGCAGCGACGGCCGCAGCGTTCCAGCGTTTCTCTCGCCCATAGCGACGTGATCGACGCCGCGGCTACGCACGCCTGTTCGTCGCCGGTTACGCGCGTGCCACCGCGTGAGGAAACACGATCTCGATCAGCGTGCCGGAGCGGCCGCCGGTCTTGATCTGGAATTTGGCGCGGTTGGCTTCGACAAGGGCCTTGGTCAGCGACAGGCTGAAGCTCGAACCCTCGGCCTGATCGGACGGCGCCCGCGTGCGGAACGGTTCCAGCGCGGCGGCGACCTCATTGTCGTTGAGGCCGTGGCCGGTGTCGCGGACCCGCAGCATCACCTCGCCGAAATCGGACAACGCGGTCGAGACGATGACCTGACCGCCGGCATTGGCGAGATGGATCGAGTTGCCGATCAGGTTTAGCGTGATCTGGCGTAGCGCGCGTGCATCCGCGATGACAGCCGGCAGCGTATGCGCGAGCGAGGTGCGGATGATGATGCGTTCCCGGTTGGCCTGCGGCTGCATCACCGCCACGCAGCTCTCGACCAGCTCGTTGAGGTTCTGGTTGGTGAAGGCGAGATCGAGCTTGCCGGTTTCGATCCGCGACAGGTCGAGCAGGTCATTGACGATGGCGATCACGCGTTCGCCGGAGGCGCGGATGTCCTTCATGTATTCGAGGTAGCGCTCGTTGCCGAGCGCGCCAAAACGCTCGCCGATCATGACTTCGGAAAAGCCGATGATGGCATTCAAAGGCGTGCGCACCTCGTGGCTGATCCGGGCCAGCACGTCGGCCTTGGCGTTGGCGGCGCGTTCGGCCAGCCGCCGCGCTTCGCGCAGTTCGCTCTCGGTCTTCTTGGCCTGCGACAGATCGCGAAAGACGGCGAAGAAATTCGGCCCGTCGGCGCGGGTGCGGCCCATGGTCATCGACAGCGGAATAATGCCGCCCTTGCTTTCGCGGCCCAGCACCTCGCGGCCGTGATCGAGCAGGCTTTCGACGCCGGAAGCCTTGATGCCAGCGAGATATTCAAACACGCCGTGCTGGCTTTCGAGCGCAAAGAGGTCGGCGAGATTGCGCTGCGCCAGTTCGTCGCCGTCACGGCCGAACAGCGCTTCGGCGCTGCGGTTGACTGCATGGATGTTGCCTTCGGCGTCGAACATCACAATGCCTTCGGCTGTGGTGTCAAGGATGGCGGCGAGTTCTTCGGCATTGGCGTGGCCGACTGCCGAGGGCTCGGACACGTCAGGCTCAGCTACCGGCTCGGCCTGCGAAATGGCGGCTGCGACCGCCGCGGTTTCGTGACGTGTGCCCGAGAAGATCAGCGCGAGGGCGGAATCGCCGTTCCATGAAATCGTATAGAGGCGGGCCTCGGCGGCCGATGACGGCGCGTCCGCGTCCGCCGGTACGCTTGTGGAGATCGTCACCGGCCTGCCGGTGTCCGATGTCGAGGAAGCATTCGATGCGCCGGGTTCGACATAGAGCGCGTCGAGACCGCCGGCCTCTTCCAGCGCATGCAGGCTCGGATAGCCCATCTGCGTCAGGAAGGCAGGGTTGGCATAGAGCAGCCGGTCGAGCCGGTAGATCAGGATGCCTACGGGTAAGAGATCGAGCAGCGCCTTGTCGCGCGCGGTCTCGCCATGCGCAGGCGGCTCCGGCTGCGCCAGCCATTCCGGCGTCTCGCTGGCGGCTTCGCGCACGGGTGCAGCGGCCGGTGGTTCGAAGCTAGTTTTGCCGGCGGCGTCCGCCGCCTCGTTGACGTTCTCGGGTTCGAGCCGCGCCGACAATTGCCGCGCCAGTTCGTCGAAGGCGCTGTTTTCAACCGGCGTTAACGACATCGGTTTCGCCTCGCCATGGGCGCGGAACGGCACAACGTTCGCGGCATCCGCCGGCAAATCGGCTGCGGTTTCGGCCGGGGTGTCCTTCATGGTTTCCTTGGGAGGTTCCACGGGCGTTTCCAAATCGTTTGGATGTGAAGTCTCGGCAGCAATCGGTTCAGGCAATTCGTCTGATGAAGGCGCCGCCGTGGCGGCCGGTTCTGAAGCTGGCGCGGCGGGCGATTCTTGCGGCGGCGGCGCTTCGCCGGATAATTCCGACAGGCGCAGGGCGGCGAGCCGCGCCAGCGCGTCGAAATCGCGGCAGACGCCGAAGCCGCGATAGCCGACGAAATTCCGCGCACCATCGAAGATCGGCAGGCCGGACAGTTCGATCGGCAAGGTGCCGCCGCCATCCACCGGCCAGTTCAGGGTGATGCCGCTCCAGGTGGCGCCCGTCGCGAGCGCCTGCATCATCCGGCCGGCGGGATCGAATCCGAAGGTCTCGGCGATCTCGCGCCATGGCCGGCCGAAGGCGGCCGTCGTGCGCGGGCCCATCAGGCCGGTGAATTCATCGGTGCCTAGCGTGAAGCGGCCCTCCCGATCCATCTGCCAAGTGAAGCGCAGCGGCAGGCGTCGCGGCTGCGGCGCCGGCTGGCCGGCAAGAGCTTGGATCGCGGGCGGCGGCGCGCGCGGAATGGGGGCGGCCGCAGGCGGCTGCTCGGCGGCGGGCTCGGCAAGCGCATCGAACAAGGCAAACTCAGCGGGCGCCTCGCCCGATTGCGCCGGCTGTGCGTAGTCGGGAACCGGCTGCGAAGCGGCCGGCAGTTCTATGACGGGCGCACTCGGCTGCGGGGTTGGTTCTGATGCGGCCTCTGGCTGCATCGCGTTCTCGCCCGGCTCGTATGCCTGTACTGGTCGCGGCGCGATCAATGTGAGGTTGCCGGCGGCGATCAGAACGCCGTGGCCGCCATTGGGAAGGTCGAACCGCGAACAGCCGCAGGTCGCAAGCGCGCCGGGCGCTGCGCCAAATCCCTGCAGGCGCTCCAGTCGGATGGCGCCGTTGGCGAGCAACCGGCCGGCCAGCCGCGCGACCTGCCGCCGGTGCCGGTCGGCCGGTCCGAAGGTTTTTTCAGCAAGGGCCGCGGCACTGGCGGCGCCGAGCACGCGCGCGCCGGCCGCATTGGCCCACAGGATGCGCTTGCCGTCGGCGGTCCACAACCAGGCCGGCAGGGGGCTCGCCGCGTAGGCCGCCAATCGCCGATCGCCGAGCGCTCGCCACTGAAATTCCGCGTCCTTCATCGCAATTACATGACCGTCCGGCGTCAGGATCGGCAGCGAGCATGCCGACAGCGTTAAGGGAACATTACTATCGCAAGCCGGCGGTAGCAGGTCCACGGCCCGGCGCTCCGGCGGTAATTTAACCCATGGATAACCTTAACCGGCTGAACCCTTCGGCTGGCCGCCGCGTTGGTGGGGTTCGCGAACCGCGGTCAGGGCGCCAACGATGGCAAACCTCGCGGGCGCCGCATCCGTTCCGGCCGCGTCCCTGGGCGGCATCTGCACGCAATCCCTGCCAAGAAGGACAGCACCATGAATGATGAAGCGCGAGACCGTTTCGAGATACCGAAGGAAATGCGAACGATGGCGGAAGCAAGCTTCGAGCAGGCCCGCAAGACGTTTGAGAAATTTGTCGAGGCCGCGCAGGCCGCCGCTGGCTCCATCGAGGAGCGCGGTGCCACGGTGCGCGAGGGCGCCAAGGATGTCCGGGAGAAGGCCGTCGCCTACGCCGAGAAAAACGTGCAGGCCTCGCTCGATCACGCGCAGTCGCTGCTGAAGGCCAAGGACCTGCCCGAGGTGATGCGGCTGCAAAGCGAATATGTGCAGGCGCAAATGCGCGCACTGGCGGAGCAGGCCAGCGAAATGAGCCAGATCGTCAGCAAGGCCGCGATGGAAGCGGCCAAGCCGAAGGCCTGACCTGTTCCTGTCGGGCGGGCAGCAATCGCTGGGTGGCACGGGCTGGAACCCGCACTCAGTGCGGGTTTATTTGCGGCAACGCACCACAAATTGCATTGCGTTGCACAAATTTGACACGATATGGGTGCTTATTAGGCGAGCCCGTGGATGGGCACTTTCCGTGAGTGCGTGTGTGCGTGACCCCTCGGCCGCTTGCCTGCCCGGCCTTCTCGAGGGGGAACATCGTTTAACCCCGTTGTGAAGGATGCAAGCCGTGACCAGCTCCACCGATCCCTTCTCCGCCTCCATTATTCCCTTCGAAGTCCCCGAGCAGGTGCGTGCGTTCGCCGAAAAGGGCGTCTCGCAGGCCCGCGACAGCTACGCCAAGTTCAAGGATGCCGCCGAAACCCATAACGGCACCATCGAGGCCGTATTCACCTCGGCCAGCAAGGGTGCCAGCGAGTACAACGGCAAGCTGATCGAGTTCTTCAAGGCCAACACCTCATCCTCGCTCGATTTCGCGCAGGAGCTGCTCGGCGTGAAGACGCCGGCTGCGGCGCTGGAGCTGTGGACTTCGCATGCCAAGAAGCAGTACGAGACCTTCACCGCCCAGGCCAAGGAGCTCGCCGAGCTCGGCCAGAAGGTCGCCAGCGAGACCGTCGAGCCGATCAAGGCTTCCGCCTCGAAGTACTACAAGCCGGCCGCCTGATTGTAGCAGCACATCGCTTCCGAAAAGCCCGGGTGAAACGACCCGGGCTTTTTGCTGCCGGTGGCCGGTTCTGCCGGCTTCCGGGGCCGGCGGCGGATTCCGCACGTTGAACGAATTGCGCTTGCCGGATGACCAATATTGTGTGACTTCGCGCACTTGCCAAAGCGAGGCGTTGCACCTAGTTTCCGGCCCATTCGCGACCCCCTTTTGGGGCTCCGCAAGGATGCAGTTGTAGCTCAGTTGGTTAGAGCGCCTGTCTGTGGAACAGGAGGTCGGTGGTTCGAGCCCACCCAACTGTACCAACTAAATCAACCAGTTAGCAGTGCCCTGTTTGTTCGATACCTGTTTGGGTACCGAAATTAGGTAGTGGCCGTCCCGCCGTCAGGCTGCTGCGCGCGCCATCTTCAGCCCGTCACGTATCGACTTACGCACTGCATTGATACTTTCCTCGTAATTGTCCGCAGCGATCGACAAACTCTCTTTGGTGAGAGCTGACATCATGTCGCTTTCAGTCCAGTCCTGATTTGCACGCTTCGCCAGTGCGAATACCGTCGCCTTGCCAACTCGGAACGCCATTAGCTGTCGTGCAGCGGCCAGCATGAGGTTTCGAACTGTCTCGGGTTCGCCTTGGCCCGCGTATTCCGGCTCGACTTCAGCGATTGTTCGGTCCACCGCTTCGTACAGCCCATTCACGAATAAGACGCCGGTCTGCATAATAAATTCCGCAGCCTTGCCTTTGAGGCCTTTTTCTTCGATCTGCTCCGGCGTGTCGAGCATGATGATCTCAGGCGCCTTCTCGTACATCTCGTAAAGGACGGTCGCAGTTGCTCCTTCTGGAGTCTCGTGCAGCCGGCGACGCGGAGTACGATTTCGCGAGGCATCGCCGCCGCCGCCGCTCCCAGCACCTTCGCTTCCACCCGCGGCATGCTGGCCAGCATCTTCCGTAGATGGCACCCCCTCGGCTTCTACGCGTCTACCCTGAACTTTAACCTTATACTTGTTCAGCAGGTCCTGAAGCTGCTTTTGAAGATCAGTGAAGTCTTCGGTTCGGCTGGGGAATGCATTTCTTACGACTTCTTTCACCCAGTCAGGCATTGCATCGACAACGTACAGGGCGAAGTCATCGGGCACCAAATCGGCCCCAGTTTCCTTTGAGATGAGACGCTCGCGATATTGGCTTGGTCTCGCCTCGTCATCATCGAGCTCAATATGGACGCAGAGTTCCTTTGAGCCGAAGGGAATGCCGAAGCGAGGGGCCGCAGCGGACCACTCATTGCCCGTTAGTACCGAATACATCTCGTCCTTGTGGATCAGGCACGCAGTAGTGGTAGAACTTCCCAGCGCGCCGCTGGACGATTTTCTTAGCCCGGACTTATCGCCGATATGCGGATCGTGCAGGTAATGGATGGTCGCGTTCAGGTCCGGTACTGGAACGCTCTCGACACGCGCGAACTTGTCGTATCGATCGCCAAAAGCTGCCAATGTTCGAGTACTATCGAAGCGGTGATACACAGGATCGAGCCGCAGCTTTACGTCTGTCGGAAGCCGATAAAAACGACGATATAGCGTGGTGGCGATAAACGCCTTCTCCGTCGTGGGCACGGAAGCAAGCGGTCTCGCTGCCGTGTCCTGATCCTCGCTGTTGCCGAGGAGCATAACTTCGGTCCAATCAATCGAGGTATTCCGGCCCTCGCGCAATGCTACGGCGGTAACGTCGATGACTGTGTCCGTTCTCCCACCATCGAGATCGCGCTCAAAGCGGACGAAGGTCTTGGTATCTGGGTCCTCGCCAATGATAACTTCGCTAACGCGTCCGCCCTTGCAGGACCGCATCCGCATTCCGATCCTGTTGTTAGGGAGCGAGCTGACCTTAGCGCCTACGCCAAAGTTGTCATCGAGGCCGAGCTTCTTCACGACCTCACAAGCAAGGTCGGTCGCGCTCTTTAGTTCGGACGCGTCCATGCCTGGACCGGTGTTCCAAATAACGGCCTTGCGGACGCCTTTGTAGGTGCCAGTTGTCCAATGGACGATCTTTTCGCCGGTGGCTTTCGATGCCGCCTCAAGTGCGTTCATTGTGAGTTCGCGAATCATTGTCCAGTGCGGAGCACGGCCAATCTGCGACGTTACTGCGAACTCGATGTTCGCAATTTTCAATGCCTCGTTAGCCATTTTCCCCCTACCCCCGCCGCATCACAGCTTGAAAGTTTTGGCTCCCGGCGAACCCGCCGGATCGAATTTTCTTTCGGTATCGTTCAGGGCATCCCTCAGCGCCTTCATCATCTTCTTTACGTCGGCGTCGTCAAACTCATAGGAGCGCCGATTTGCGAGATTCCCTATCTTTCGAATTGCCATAAGTGCGGCTTGGACGCGGCCTTCGGCTAACTTAACGAATTTCGCGCGCTTCTCGTTGTTGTCTTTCATGACTATCAACTCGCAATTCCAGAGAATACGCCTGTGCTTCTATGGAATATTCATTAGAAATGCAAGAAGATATGCATCTAAAAATATTAGAGAATATTTGAAGAATATGACTTGCTTTTTGCGCGCGACCTGGCGCACTCCTGATTCGCATATCGGAGCGTCCAACTCGGCTTCGGCTGGCAACCTGGGCTTATTGAACCAAGAGCCTTCTCATGGTTCGATCACATCAACAGGCATGCTCACCGAGCGCTGATCGACCAGGGGCGATATCCAACCTCGCCTCTCGGGACCCGTGACGGACACGGGCGATTACGGAGAGTACAATGCCTACGAAGAAGAAACTTCCCAGCACCGGTCAACGCACGGCCGTGGAGCGCAAAGGGATAGGTAGTGCGGGGGCTGCTGGGTACAGGTCCAAACATAACGGCTGGGATACGCCTTACGGCCAGGCGCTGAAGAGAACGTTGGCCAAAACGTGGGCCGAGATGGAAGCGGGCAAGATCTCGGTCCATTTTCAGGAAGACAATCCTGATCGTTGCCTACTCTGCACCAGTTCCGGCATGTTCTTGCTCGAACTAGTGCCAAAAAACGAGCCCGGACGAACGTTCGAGTTCAAGCCGGAGCATTACAAAGCTCCGACTGACGCCGATATCGAACGAATGATGAAGTCGGCGAGGTGATGTATTCATGTCCTAACTAAGCGAAACCCCGTCGTCGCCCAGGAAGGTGGACCAGCGACGACGGGGCTGTTCTCAATCACGGCTCCGGACCGCGATCGATGATGCCCGCCGCGTTGTGGAAAGTTAAACACGACCGCGGGCTGTCGGGGTTTTTTCAATGAAGGTCGGACACTCGCCGACTTGTCCGCCCCCAGCCGCCTCACCGTCACGAGCGACCGGGCGTTACCCCCTCCGCGGACAAGGCATACACGGAGAAGTTCGGGCCACGCCGCCAGAGAACGAAAACGGCCGCCCGCACTCAGGTCTGCGGACCTGAGAATGACAATCACGCGGCTTTCGCCTCCGACTTCGTCACGACGATGCCTAACAGAGCCTCGATATCGGTGTTCGGTCGGTAGCTGACGATTGAGCCCTCGTCCTGTGCCGCATCGATCAGAGCACACTCAAGTCGTTCGGCGTTCCCCAACTCGGCTGCGATTGATGCGAGCCGCTCCGCCTTTGCCGCAGGCGTGAGCGCAAACTGGGGTTTGGGCATCTCGTCGATCATTTTGTTGAGCTTGGTTTCGAGGTGCTCAGGGTCAAAAAAAGCGAGTAGCGCAAACGGGTCGAGCATTGGTGTGTAGGCTGCGGGGTCCATCGCCGTGAACCGAACGTCGAACTTGTCGTGGGTCGCAATGATCGCCGGTCGCCCAGCGATTGCGCGCTGCGTGATCCACTTCTTGGCCTGCGCCTTGATCTCCTCGATTGGCAAGGCAGCCCGTTCGACCTGGCTGCGTTCGCCGAGGAGCTCGATGATTTTGAGGCGCAGTTCGGTAATGACCTGCTGATGGGTCTCGCCCGGCTTGAGCTTGATCTTGACGGCCTTTGCGTCATCAAGGGCCGCGTCGGCGGGCAACATCTCGAGGAAGTGCCTGATCCGGGTGTTGAGGTCCGCGAGTTGCCTGTGACGATCCGCGTGCTTCTCCCGCAATATGTCTAGGCGCTCAACTTCCTTGTTGATCGCGGCGTGCTGGGAGACTGAGTTCGTGTTAAGCGAATTCCTCAGCTCCCCGATTTGGCGCAGGGTCGAGCGCATCAGTGTCGATGCTTGCTGCTCCTGATCGACGAGCGCGACTATCTTTGCATGGGCTTTCGCGGGTAGCTTGTCGTTCTCGGTCATTGGTCACCTTCCTGTTGCAATGGGGCAGTCCCCCGCGCGATTGGTCACGCGGGGGTCTTTGTTGTTGTTCAAGACTTCCATGCGTTCTCTAGGCGGCGGTCGCGGTCCTCCGCGGCTTGATCGCGAGCCTTGAACAGTTCTGCATGGGAGGCAGTCGGCGGGACGATCGCAGCAGGCTGGTTCGGCTTGGCGTTGTCGATCATGGGGGCTGGGTTGCGCCAGGCATCACGAAGCCTCGCATCCCTTGCTTCCCGCGCCGCGTCGCCGGACGCATAAGCGTCCTGTGTTGTGGCGGCGAAGCCGGGCCGGTGCTGACGTGCATCGAATTGCTCGGCACGCTTGATGCCCTTGGCTTTCGCGACGGCATCGGCGATCGACATGCCACCATTGACGGCATCGGCGAAGGCAGACAGTTGATGGTTTTCAAGCTGAGCCGCCGCATCACGCATGGTGCGAGCTTGCGTGTCCATGAGCGTCATGGGTACTCGGATGAACTCGCCATCTCCTATCACGTCGTCTTTTCGACGCCGAACGCGGCGGCCATGCTCATCGGTAACGTAGTCGTCTTTAGTGGTCGTCATCGTAGGTAGCCTTTCATGGTTTGAACTTGAACTAACGAACTCAAACGCTGTGCAGCGGCGCTCCGCTGGTTGGAGCCGGGCTCGATGCTGCCGGCCCAGGCCATCGTTACGTCATATTTCCATTTGCGGACCCCCATTGAGGTAAGGACGCCGGCGACTGCGTTCGCAATGTCGTCATGACCGACGGGGCCGTGGTCGATGGAATCTTTTCCCGAACGTGCAGTACGACGCTCAAGCCCGATCAACTGCGTTCGCAGTCGTGGGTTATCGAGGAGGTCGCAGGTCTTGCTGTTCAACAGGGGCAAGAACTCGGAGTAGATTTGGCTCTTCGGCTTCAATGAATGTTCGAGGGTGATCTGATGCTCCCTGAAGCCCTCAACTACGAACTCCGCAGCGTAACGGTCGGCCGTGAGCTTGCGGATGCCGTATTGCTTCAACAGGTCGCAGTACTCTTCGATCACGGCCCGCGGCGAGAACGGCGGCTTCTTCTCCCTGATCACGTCGAGCACGGGCACTCTGTCTTCGACATGACCGATTGCGAGCGTGAAACTGTCCTTGCCCGAGCCGCCTGCGGGGTCTGCGAAGGCGTAGTAGCGCTTGCCTGCGATGTACGGTCGCTCGCGCTCGTCGGAAGTCACGGCGTCAACGGCTTCGGCTGCAATGAAAGCTTCTACGTCCGTGCGGAACTGAGCGCCGTACTCCGCTGACGCCGACAGGGGGTCGCGCTCATATTCATCCGCCAGCCACTTAGGGTCGAGCGAGGGGTTCATTACTTCGGTCGATGCCTGCCAACTGAGAACCTTCGGATCGTCCTTCCCGTGGTACTGCCGGTGCATGTCCCACAACACGCCCTTGCGAGCGTATGGGCTCGATGCCAACAGCAACATGGAGTTGGGGATCGTCGCCATCGACGGCCGGATAGCCTTGATGACCTCGGCATCCGGGTTCGCGCCTTCGTCGTTCCAGAAGGCAATTTCGTCCGCGAGGGCGGCGACGACAGTTCGGCCGCGAACTGACCTGAATGATGCCGTTGTCACCTCGATTGCGACGGAGTTGCGCAGGTCGAGGCCGAATTGGCTGTCACGCGCGACAAGCTTCGCGAGCATGGGCAGTTTGAAGAACGCCTTGACGTAGCGGAGGATGATCTTCGCCTGATCGCGGTCGGCCGCGAGTACCTGGACGACGCCACGCTCGCCGGGGTCGAGGTAGGGTTTGTAATCGACGAAAGCTGACAGCCAGGTCGCAATTAGGGCGAGGACGCGGGACTTGCCGCCTCTGCGACCGACGACGAGTACCAATTCCCGCATCTGTTCGATGGGCGGGTCTACGCGACCAGTACACTTGCGATAAATCGCGAGCTGGTCTTGATCCATGGGAAGACCGAAAGCCGCCGCGATCAGTGCCGTCCACGCGATCCAGCTTTCAGGGTTTTTGAAGTTGCGTGCGAACAATCGCGGGTCTGCGATTGCGTCGAGGAGTGTGAAGTCGCTCGGTTCGTCGTCGAGACGGAGACGATTAATGCATCGCTTCGGTGTGGTGGTAGTCGGGGTGTCATCAAGGCGTTCGCGATGATGACGGCGACCCATCTACGGGGTGCTCCCCTGTTGCTTGATCAACCAAGGGTCCCAGTCTCCCGTGCAAACTCCGATGACGAACTCCGGATCGCCGAGGTCCTGTTCCTTCGCACCACGGATCGTGATTTCAGTCTCGCTGCCATCGGCATGCTTGACCGTGACTACGTGATCGGGTGCTAAGTCGGAGGCCATCAGTCTTCCTCCTCATGATCGATGCGTTCCCTGCGACCACGTCGCGCATATTCGAGGGGGTCTGGAATGTCGTCGTCATCGCCATCGGGCTTGGCGTCAAACAAGCCGATCTTCTTCATCAGGCGAGACTGCGTGTTTGACAGGCGCTGATATTCGAGCCGTTCGTCGAGGGTCGTCACACCGGTCTTGACGTATTCGGCCTCGGAATCTTCGAGCACGCATTGCAGGAATGCGATCCGGCGAATGTGATTGCGGGTCGTCTCGCTGATGCGATCGTCACCCCCGCAGTCACGCGTGTATCGAAGCACCAAATCGGAGAAGCGACGGCCTCGCGGGGAGTCCGTTGTCGATATATGTTCGGCGAACAGCCTTCGCCCCGACGTGACGGCCGACAGGTTGCGTTTTCGTTTCTGCTTCGATGATTGTTTTAAAGTACCGTGCATGTTGTTGCGTTGCGCCTGACGAATACTTGGTTCTATTTCATGTTGCGATGATACCCATGGGGCTACCCATGTCTATCCTAAGGTGAAAAATCGCGATTTGACCGGGGATTTCCTCGGTGATTGCGAGAACTGACCACCTGTTCGATAAACAGGCGGTCACAAATCAGCGTCAATCGCGACGACGACGAACTAAATAGAACGGGCGTTGAGTACGCGCGTTGCACCAAAATTGAGGTGTATTCGCGGGCCTCAGTCTATCGATGTCGAGACTAGCCGAACTATTCGTCGCGTGCTCTTGCCTGCTTCTTCATGAACTGCCGTCGATAGCGTGCGAGGTGATCACGGTCGATCAGGCCGAGCTCCAACAGCATGTGCAGTATCTCTTTCATTTCGGTGCGAATGTTGGAGATCGTCAGGCCTGTGATGGAGTACCCCTGCTGTTTCATCGTTTCGCATGCGTCGAGGTAGCTCATGTCGTGATCGAGCACTAAGTGCCGAATGCGTTTCTTGACGCCTCGTGCGTTGTTATACCCCTCCGACATTTCGAGTTGCCTTACTCTGCGATTTTCGAATTCGGGTTTTTGCAGGTACGGTTTGGGTTTGGCGCTGCGCTCGAGCTTCTCTCGCTTGGCCCTGCGCTTGAAGCCGGGGCCGGCGTGGGAGTAATCGTTATTCATGTCCATTTGGGTGGTCCCTCGGTCTGATTGTCGAGGGCAGGGGACGTTATCGTCTTTTGCCGCGATGACTAGGCGACGGGATGGCCTGGTGTTTCTGGCCTCGGAGGCTCCATGCGGTTCTAGGGCGTCGATTGCTGAGCGGCGGAGCGGGCTGGGGCGGTGGGGCGACAGTTTGACGGGGCATACCCCCGTTTTTGCGGTGCGGCGCCTTTGCTCGACGCCCTTCTTGGTGCCGATGTCTCGCCTAAGGCATAGTGGCGAAGACATCGGGAGGTTGTATACTGCGTTTTGAATTGAGGGCGGGGAATGCCAGGCAGTGAAGTTTTAGATGCCGACGGCAGTCGGCAAACATTTCATGTCACATATTACGGTGATAACCCTGACGATCACTCCTTGGACGTGGAAGCGCTAGCTCCGGCGCTGCTGGGGTTTGATCGTCTCGTTCGGGAGTCCAATGCGGTCCTAAACGGCGACAGGGCGCGAGTCAGGGTGCTTGTCACCTCCGACTTCGAGCACAAGTGCTTCAATATCAACTTCGAGGTGGTGCAGCAGGTCTTTGAGAAGGTGAAGACCTTCTTTCAAGACGACCGCGTCAAAACTGCGAAGGACGTGCTGCAAACCATTGGGGTGATCAGGAGTGCGGGCGTCGGTTCGCTGCTCGATTATTTGAAGTGGAAGAAAGGCAACAAAGTCGAGAAGGTCGAAAAAGTCGAGAAGGAAGCAACACCGGTCGAAGACGCATCGGGAAACTCGACAACTACACCGTCTCAGCACGTCACCATTCAGATCATCGGTGGTGAGGGTAACACCATCAACATTCATCCCGATGTCATCAAGCTTGCTGAAAGTTCACGCGTCCTCGATGCGGTGAAAGAAACCTTCACGCCGATCGAGATGAACGAGGCAAATCGGGTCGAGTTCCGCGAGAACGATCAGCCGGTAATGTTGATCGAGAAGTCAGACGTGCGCGAGATCGTGTTGGCGGCAGACACGCCTGACGCGGTCAAGGAAAGCAAGACTGAGGTCCCTGCCAACATTGTCGCCACACTCTACGTCTATTCGCCGGTCTTCGACGAGAGAGCCAAGCGCTGGCGGTTCTTGTACAATCGCGACAAGCACATCTACGCAGACATTTCAGGGACATCGATCGGGGCTGATGCCATGAAGCGTGGTGGATCGTTCGTGAACGATCGATATCGCGTGAGGATGGAGGTGACGCCTCCGGCGACCGACGACAAAGAAGCCCACTACAAGATCATCGAGGTTTTGGAGTTCACTCCGGCGCCGCAACAGGGGAACCTTGCACTGCCAGCGCCGCGAAATGTCAAGGAACCCAGAATTGCGAAAGCGCCGCCGAAGAAGGCAAGTGTGAAGAAGGCAAAGGCAAAGAAGGCAAAAGCAAAGAAGGCGCAAGTGAAAAAGGCGCAGGTGAAGAAGGCAAAAGCGAAGAAGGTGAAGAAACAAACTATCACTTGAATAGAAGGTAGTCCGGTTACGGCTCGCGATCACACCTTCTTCAGGTACTGGAGCGCCGGAAGGCCCGAGTCGTGGTCCGTAATGGCAACGGGGGAGGACGATATGGTCGCGGCTGCGACCTTTTTAGAAGGCTCGTTCTCAATGTTGACGATCGCCTCGACGTAAAACGAGGGAACGCCGTTTCGTGCGAGGCCGTTCTTCATCTCCGCAATCGCGGCCTCGGTAATGCTCTTGGCGTGCCCCTTGCCGCGGTGTGCTTTCGCCACGGCCACACCGGCTTGGTAGCACGGAAGGCCATTTAAGGGCTCGGTCGAGACCATCATTGCGAGTGCGATTACTTTGCGGCCGTCGAGCCGGGCATAGGTCAGCCTGAGCGTGCCGGCGGGCCTGTCGAGATGCACGACGAGAGTCGGGTCTAGTTCGCCGGGACGTAAATCGATATCGCCGTCGCGCAAAGCCCGCTGAAACTTGGTGAGCGCGTCGAAGGGGTCCGTCATTCTTGCCAAGGCAGTCTCTCTCGGTTTGCGTTGGGTGTGGCCCGCTACTACTATTCAAGGCTAGGTCGCGCAAGTGGCTTCACAGTCTCTCCCGAATGATCAGTCTTTTCTTATGCGGTTTAGGCCTAGGGGGTAACAAACTACACAACTCCCCCACTTCCTGATCGCACGCCACGTCAGCACTGGCCCAATTGATCACCGGTTCAACATCAATACAGTCCCAGTGTGCGATGCGTTCAAACTGCTTTTTGAAAGCCCCAGCAAAGCCCGACGCGTGATCGAGCCGATAACGCCTGACGTGTGCGCGTATGCGCCTTTCGATCGGTATCATCGAGTGTGGCCGATGCGATTTTATCGATCTTTGAATAATCTTCTCCAGCATTAGCCCAATATCCTTTGCGGTGAGGTGTTTGGCGACAAATGCGACCGGGTCTATGTCCATTACATCGCTCGGTGCGTCGATTTCCGCGGCTTGAACGGCCCGTTTTCGCTCTAGCCTGATCTCGAAATGGATTGCGTCGCATTCGCCCGTCACTTTGGAGTGGTCGGCGATGTAGAACGCGGTGTTCTTCTGCGGTCTCGACTTCCGGCCTGCGACCCCAATCGAATAGATGGTGCCTTTTTCGTTGTGCATATCGTCGGCGCCCCTGCGGTGCCTTAAGTGAAGGAGCTTTCTGAACACCTCGATCACTTCGTCACGCGCCCAGTCGGGAGCAATGTCGATCACGTCGATGGCCAAGTGCAGTCGATAGATCGAGAGCCGTCGATACTGTGAGTACCATTGCAGGAGTTCGATGCAGCGGCGTGACGGCTGGTTGATCGCGAGCAAGTAGAACCAAACGGTCTCGGGATCGTTTTTGTCGTGCACCTCGTTCGGAATTATCGAGCCCGAGTTCTTGACGATTGCGCGAAGCAGTGGAGCAGGAAATGGTCGCCGCGACGACACTTCAATTGTGTCAACATACGGAGCAACAAGCGCAATCGCCTCGGGCTTGTGGGCGAAGGCGCTTTCTCCTATCGTCGCGTGCATGGGCCGTCGCCTTTCGGTGATTGGTTCTTCATGAGCAGAGCCTTTGAGCGGGTTTCGTTCGTGACGTTGAGCGCACAACCATGACCCCACACTGTTCCGACAACGGTGTGGGGTCTTGCGTTTTCATGGCGCGCTACGCTTCGCGTATTTCTCAACAAGCGCTTCGAGGTCGCTCGTTCGGAAGAACAGCTTGCCGCGGCGGCGCGGCTGCGCGCTAGGATTTAAGAACACGGGCTCAAGTTCGCCGGCTTTCATCAAGCGACGAAGGTGCGAGGCCGATATGCCGCCAAGCATCGCGCACGTCTGTTTGCGTGAGACGAGGAGCGGTGCAGGCCGCGCTGCGTTTTGTTTGAAATCGACAGAGATAACGTCCGACATGACTAATCCAATCGCTATCGGCTCGCTGTTCAGCGAGCGCGGTTTGCGATGTGGATCAGGACCCTATTGCCAGATCAGACGACAGAGCGCCCACGACGAGGCCTCTGATGCATTCCCCGGGACTACATCCCGCCCGGTCCGACGTGCGAAACGCCCGGTGCCGAAACGATGACAAAACGTCGGGGCGCCGTCAATCCTAATGACGCTCGTTGACGCCCCGCTAGGGAGCGGGATGGAGTACGGTGCCCTGCGGCCCTGTACATTGCCCCCAACAACGCCCCAAAACGCATGGAGCGCGCTCTGCTCGCGTTTTCAGGCGCGTCGGGCCTGATCGAGGGCGACGACGTTTGACGCCCCCTTGGGCGATGTACTCCGATCAGGGGGCAGTCCGACGACGCTCGCGATGTGTTGCGCGAGCCGAAGCAGGGCGTCGGCACGCTTCTCCTTGAACTTCGATCGAATGTAGGTGCGCTTAACTCCGGGCAGGGCGTGACCAATCACGACTTCGCCGGTTTGCATATCGACGCCGATGTCTTCAAGCCGGGTTCGGGCTGTGCGCCTCAGGTCGTGCAGGGTCCAGCGAGGGATCGGGTGCGGGAGAAGCTCCTCCAACTCAAGCTTGCGCTGACTAAACGAATTGAACGGCTTGTGCTCCCCTTTGTGCTCGACGCCGAACACGTAGGGATTTCCCTTGATGCGGGGTAGGGTCTTGAGGATAGCGATGGCGAGGGGTGGGAGCTGCAAGACTTGGCCCGTGCCTTTCGCGTCACCCCACTCCTCGCGGATGTACCAGGTGTCGCCGACGATCTCGGACCACTTTGCCGTCGTCAGGCACTGCCGGCGCTGCGCTGTCAACAGGAGCAGTCGGACAAGGCCGCCGTAATGCCCTCCCATCTTGGTCGCGGCCTGCCACACTAGCCGGAGTTCGTCGTCATCAAGGACGCGCTCGCGACCGCCGCCCCGCCGTTTGTTCTTGCCCCGGCGCTTGGGTCGATATCGGAGCGGGCTTTCGTAATTGTCGAGGATCTCCTCGTCCTCGACCCACATCATGACCGAGCGGATCAGGGCAAAAACGATGTCAGCCTGGCGCACGCCATTGTCCCTGCGCATGTTGCGCCGCAACTGACCGGCGTCGCTCTTCTTGAGGTCAAGGAATACCTTTTTGCCGAGAGCCGGTACGACGTATCGCTTGAGACAGCGTTCGGTCTCTTTTGCGGTCCTGAAATTGACGACGACCTCGGCGAGGTACTTCGTGATCACGTCCTCGAATGTCGCGTTGAACCACCAGGCCTGATCCTCCGATACGCCCGGGGTGCCCGGCTTGGGCCTGACGTGCTGCTCGGGGTCGAATTTCTGGGCGGCCTTGCGGGCTGCCTCGACGTTGAACTTGTCGGGGTCCCATCGGCCCAGCTTATGCGTGCGTGTTTTGCCGTTCGCTTTGTATCGAACTCGAAAGGTCTTTGCCCCGCCATATGACATGCGGAGAATGAGTTCCGTGCGAACGGTGTCGAACCAATCTTCTTGCGGCAACGTGAGCTTGTGACGCGCGATCCACGTGTCACTCAATCGCTGCTTTCTGTTCTCCTTCGGCCTTTTGGCTTTACTCATGTCGCGCCCCGATTGATCGATTTAGGTGCCGTTTGGGTGACGATCCTGCAGTGACGATCGCAACTCCCGATGCACCCCGATGATATCGGTTGAACGTCGAAAAATCGACTTAAGTTGTTGAATTTGTAAAGTTATTTGGCGTTGACATCCCCGATGGTTGTCATTGAACGCCGATGACGCGATCAGGGGCATGACTGTGGAACAGGAGGTCGGTGGTTCGAGCCCACCCAACTGTACCAACAATTACGCCCCTGAATTTACCGCTCGAAGTGCCGCGACACTTGTGCTGTGGCGCGTTGTCCACCCGTGCTTGCGAATCCTTAGTCGTTCACCCACAATTCCGCCAAACTTTGGCCTGGGGGATTTGATGACGATTTTTCGAGCAGGGAATTCCCGGTTTGGATTGATGCTGGCCACCGCACTGTCGGCTTCGATCTGGTCCACCGCCGGTCACGCCTACACCCCCGAGCAGCAGCAGGCCTGTACCGGCGATGCGTTCCGGCTGTGCAGTTCCGACATTCCCGATGTCGATCGCATCACCGTCTGCATGATCCGCAACAAGTCCCAGCTTTCGCCCCCGTGCCGGGCGCATTTCAGGGCCGGCCCCGAGCCGAGTGAAGTTTCGACGAGACCCGCGGGCCGGCCGACGGTCATCCGGCCGGCCGCCCCACGCAAGGCCGCGGCCGCCAAGCCGCGCAAGAAGCCCAAAAAAAACCGGTGACCTGACACCGGCGCACGATTTCAAGACCTCCGTAACGACAGCTTGAGACTTGCCGGCGGCTGTTCCAATGAACATCTCCCCGGATACGAGGAGAGGGTTCGTTGAGTAAGCATCAAAAGGAGCTCGACCGGCATTTTGCCTGGTTCGAGAAGAAGCTGCCGCGCGGGCCGGCGAAGTTCGTCGGCTGGGTGCGCAAGCCGTCGTCGTTCTATGTCCGGATTCCGCTCGCGATACTGTTGGTCGCCGGCGGCTTTCTCAGCTTCCTGCCGGTGCTCGGACTCTGGATGCTGCCGCTCGGACTCCTTTTGTTCGCGCAGGATGTGCCGCCGCTGCAGAAGCCGTTGGCGCAGGGGCTCGGATGGATCGAACGCAAATGGTTGGAGCGTCAGCGCGCAAAGCTCGAACGCGAGCGCGCCAAAAGCGTGCAGTGAGCGGTCAAGGCACTCTGCAAGGCCTCCAACCGAATCCGTTTTCGGGTAACCGGAGTTGCACGGTGTGACTCAAAAACCAGCCTTATTGGCAATTAAGTGGCTTCATCGCGGCGATCGATAAATTTTTCTTTCACGAATCAGCGCGCTGATTCATTTTCGGCTTCTGGGGTCAACTGGAGGCCAAGGTATGAACGTAATTGTTTTCGCATCACGTAAGGGAGGCTCGGGAAAAAGTACCCTGGCTGCTCACCTCGCTGCCCATGTTCACAAGGCAACGAAGCCCATTTTGCTTGTCGACGCCGATCCGCAGGGCTCGCTTACTCTCTGGCACAAATTGCGCGGCACCAACGAACCGCCGATCAAGGCCGCGGTGAATTCCGTCAGCGGCATCGTTGCTGCCGCCAAGCGCGACGGCATCGAATGGGTATTCATCGACACGCCGCCAAACCTGTCGGCTGTCGTCGACGACGCGATCCGCAATGCGACGATGGTGATCATTCCGGCGCGGCCCGGCGTGTTCGACGTCAACGCGGTGCAGGAAACCATTCAGACGTGCCGCTCGGGGCGCAAGCCTTATGCGGTCGTGATCAACGGTGCACCCGCCGAACGCGACGGCGTCGAGAGCCGCATCGTCACCATCGCGCGCGAAGCGCTGGCGAAATTCCGCGCACCGGTGTGGAGCGGCCAGATCACCAACCGCGCCGATCTGTTGATGGCGCTGAGCCAGGGCGAAGGCGCCCGCGAATATTACGCGGAAGGCCGTGCTGCGGCCGAGATCTCCAGGCTGTGGGGCGCGATCGAGCGCTCGATCAAGGCGATCCGCGGAACGGCGTCGGCTTCGGGCGCCATGCACAAGCAGGCGGCGTAACAACGCCGCTTTCTTTTCTGACTGACAAAGACGCGCGGCGCTCCGCGCGTTTTTCTTTTGTAGGGAGTGTGAAATTGTTTTCCGCGTCATTGCGAGCGAAGCGAAGCAATCCATCTTTCCTCTGGGGGAAAGATGGATTGCTTCGTCGCTTCGCTCCCTTGCGCAAAACGCTTCGCGTTTGTCGCAGGCAATGACGGTGAGAGCGAACGCGCCTTACGCCACCATCAGCACGTAGAACACGACGACCGGCGACAGCGTCAGGATCACCGACCAGATGCCGACGGCCCACACGATGTCCTCGGTCGAAAAACCCTGTTGATCAGAAAAGCTATTGTTTTCGAAATGCACGACGCGCCCCCGCGTTCCTTGTTGCTCCTCTTCTCCCGATACGCGATCGGCTTTAAAAACCTGGTTTCGATTTCGCTTGCATTTGACCGCACCTGCTACCCGCGATTAACCACCGCCACATCTGGTTAACATTCCCTGATCGCACGGCGTCAAAGTCGAGCGAAGCCGCGCGCGCGACGTTAAAATTTTACGCGTATCAGTCCTCTCAGAAAAACATTGGGGGAATAGCGATGACCGTTCACGGCAAGAAATTTGCCATCGGCGAGTACGCCCAGTGCATGCATGACGTTCTCCTGGTCTCGTCATTCGCGATCTGGGCGATGCTGCTCGGCTTCACGCCTGTCATGACCTATCGCCTGCTGGTGAGCTAAATCCATTTCTCCCTCTCGCCATCGCAGCGAGAGGGAGCCGATCGCATCCGTCAGGCCCGCCGCAACAATGGCGGCCTGCGCCGTTCGATTTCCTCGTCCAGCAACGCCGCCAGTTCTTCGCTCACTTGCACCATCGGGAGGCGAACCTCGGCGCTGTCGATCAGCCCGCTGCGCGCCAGCCAATGCTTGGCCGGCGCCGGGCTCGGTTCGGCGAACAACAGCCGGGTCAGCCGGGAGAGTTCCTTCCAACACGCCCGCGCACCGTCACGATCGCCTTGTCCGAGCAGAGTCCGCATCGAGGCGAAGGCTTCGGTCTCCAGATGCGCCGACAACAGGATCGCACCATCGGCGCCGTCGGCGAGCGCATCGTGATACTCCGCGTCTTCGCCGGTCAGCACGCGAAAGCCCGCTGGCCGCCGCGCCAGCAAGTCGATCGACTGCGCGCGATCGGCGCTGCAATCCTTGATGCCGACGATGTTCGGATGCGCCGCAAGCTGCAGCAGCGTCTCGTTGCTGAGGCTGACGCCGGTCCGGTAGGGGATGTTGTAGAGCACGATCGGCCATGAGGCGTGGTCGGCAAGCTCGGTGAAATGCTGCAGCAGGCCGCGCTGCGATGGGCGGATGTAATAAGGGCTCGCAATCAGATAGCCGTCGATCGGCCACGCCGCCGTCTCATCCAGAGCATCCTTCATCTTCGCGGTGGAGGCGCCCGACAGGCCGAGCAGGATCGGCAAATGGCGCCCACTGCCGGAAAGCTCGCTGCGTGTCAGCGTCACCAGCCGCTCGAGTTCGTCCGCGCGGAGCGACATGCCTTCGCCCGAGGTTGCCGCGAGAATGAAGCCGTCGATCGGGCCGGCGGCATAGTGGCGGACGAGGCGGCGCAGCGAGGCCTCGTCGAGTTCGCCGTTGCGAAACGGCGTGATCAGCGGCAGCCACAGGCCCTGCAGCCGGCTTGCCAGATCGTTCGTGGTGGGGGCAGTCATC
Organism: Bradyrhizobium sp. CCBAU 051011; assembly: GCF_009930815.1. Taxonomy (NCBI): domain Bacteria; kingdom Pseudomonadati; phylum Pseudomonadota; class Alphaproteobacteria; order Hyphomicrobiales; family Nitrobacteraceae; genus Bradyrhizobium; species Bradyrhizobium sp. CCBAU 051011. Next base: position 3,425,463 of record NZ_CP022222.1, read on the forward strand.
GTTCCATCTCCTCATTGGGTGAGCCGGAGACGGGACCAATAAAAAAACCCCGTCCAGACGGCGGGGCTTCGGATCGCGGTTTGCGGGCAGTTTTAGCGCGCGCGTCGATCTCGGGTCCCCGGGTGGGGACCTTTTTTCGACGACAAGGCTGCGCACGAACTCGTGATCATGTGCGGATGATGGAGGCCGAGAACCTCAATGTCAATCTGCGCGGAAAACGACACGGACGTAAAAAAAAGCCGGGCCCGAAAGAGCCCGGCTCGAGGTATTGGCCACGTGAGGCCGACACAATCACCTTCCAAGAGGGATTACTGAACCACCGCGTCACTGGAGGAGGGGGACATATGCGCGACGCGATCGCTCAGCGTTTGAGCACTATGATCCTCATCAGTGCCTTGCAGCAAGCACCCAAGCCGCATGTCAGACATGCGGTGAGCGGGCCCTCTATTAAGGAGGCTAATCCGAAACGACAGGAGCCGCTAAGACGGCCAGCGCTGCGCCTTGCTGACCACGAAGTCGCGGAACACCTGCACGCGTGCCACCGTCTTCAGTTCCTCGGGGTAGACGAAATACGTATCCACCGCGATCGAATCGGTTTCGCCGAACAGCTGCACCAGGCGGTTGTTCTCCTCGACCAGATAGTCGGGCAGGGCGGCGATGCCGAGCCCCTGCTGGCAGGCGCGGACCAATCCCAAGATATTGTTCACCTTGAAATAGGCTTCGCGCGGGCCCGAGCCGTTGCGGCCGGCGTCGATCAGCCAGCTCCGGTTTTGCAGATGCGGCGGCACCTGTGCATCGCCGAGCATGATGATGCGGTGCGAGTCGAGGTCGTCCAGCGTCCGAGGCGTGCCGAAGCGCTTGATGTATTCCGGCGAGCAATAGGCATGGAAGCCGATCGAGAACAGCTTGCGCTGGATCAGGTCCGGCTGGGTCGGCTTGCGGGTCCGGATCGCAACGTCGGCCTCGCGCATTGACAGATCGAGATCCTCGTCGGTGACGATCAGCGAGATGCGGATGTCCGGATAAAGCGCGGTGAACTCGTCGAGCCGCGGGATCAGCCAGTTGATGCCGAGCGCCGGCGGCGTCGTGATCTTGAGGTCGCCGCTCGGCCGCTCGCGGCTGTCGGTGAGCTTGGCGCGCGCCGCCTGCAACTGCATGAACACGTCATGCGCGGTGCGAAACAGCAAGTCGCCCTGTTCGGTGAGGATGAGGCCGCGCGCGTGGCGGTGGAACAGCGACACCGCAAGCTCCTGCTCCAGCGCGCTGACCTGCCGCGATACCGCCGACTGCGACAGCCCGAGCTGCTCGCCGGCATGGGTAAAGCTCCCCGCCTCCGCCGCCGCGTGAAAGACTTTCAGCTTGTCCCAGTCCATGTCAAATCCGTCCCGTGATCTAGGCATGACTATTCAGCCGCCGCGCGATCGCTCGCGCGCAAAGCAAGGAAACGTTCAGCCTCAAGCGCCGCCATGCAGCCAAGGCCGGCGGCCGTGACCGCCTGCCGGTAGGTTTCATCCGCCACGTCGCCGGCAGCGAACAGGCCGGGGATCGAGGTGGCGGTCGAGTTCGGCGCCACCTCGACATAGCCTGAAGGTTTCAGCTTGATCTGGCCTTTGACGAGGTCGGTGGCCGGCGCGTGACCAATGGCGATGAAGACGCCGTCGGCCGGCACATCCTTCAGCGTGCCGGTCTTGACGTTCTTCAGGCGCACATGGGTAACCTTGCCCGGGTTTTCGGTGCCGCAGATTTCATCGACCGCTGAGTCCCAGACCACCTTGATCTTGGGGTTCTTGAACAGGCGATCCTGCAGGATGCGCTCGGCGCGGAAATGATCGCGGCGATGCACGATCGTCACTTGCGACGCGAAGTTGGTCAGGAACATCGCCTCCTCGACCGCGGTATTGCCGCCGCCGACCACGATCACTTCCTTGCCGCGGTAGAAGAAGCCGTCGCAGGTTGCGCAGGCCGAGACGCCAAAGCCCTTGAACTTTTCTTCCGAGGGGATGCCGAGCCAGCGCGCCTGCGCGCCGGTGGCCAGCACCACCGTTTCCGCCAGGTAAACGTCGCCGCTATCGCAGGTCAGCCGGAACGGCCGCTGCGCGAGTTCGAGCTTGGTGACGAGATCGGTGACGATCTTGGTGCCGACATGCGCCGCCTGCTTCTCCATCTGCTCCATCAGCCAGGGGCCCTGGATGACGTCGGCGAAGCCCGGATAGTTTTCCACGTCGGTGGTGATGGTGAGCTGTCCGCCGGGTTGGATGCCCTGGATCAGTACGGGTTCGAGCATCGCGCGCGCCGCGTAGATCGCCGCGGTGTAACCGGCGGGGCCGGAACCGATAATGACGATCTTGGCATGGATAGGCGCGGGCATCGGCGGATCCCTCTCTTATTCGGGGGGTTGTTTATGACTGTGCAGAAAGCGCCCGGCAGGACGTCGCGGGGCGCTGAAAGTGTCAAATCCAAGTCTAAGATATCTGGGTAGCTATGCAAGAATTGCAATTCATCCCAGCGAATTTTCCCCGGAACTGAAGTCACTTTTGCGAAATGTGGCGCTGCACGCGCAATAAAATTGCGCAAGCGGGGCGGCCTGGGCTAAGAGTTGCCGGTAATACCTGCTTAAGCGCAGCCAAATTAGGGAACCCGACGCGCGTGTCGAAGAATCTTGACGAAATCGACCTCCGAATCCTTGCCGAGATCCAGGCGGATGGCCGAATCACCAACGTGGAACTGGCCAAGCGCGTCGGCATCTCGCCGCCCCCCTGCCTGCGCCGCGTCCGCACGCTGGAAGAGGAAGGTTACATCCAAGGCTACCGCGGCCTGCTCGATCCGCGCCGGCTCGGTTTTGACGTCACCGTATTCGCGTCCGTCCACCTGTCCAGCCAGGCGGATGCGGATTTGCGCGCGTTCGAGGAATTCGTTCGCGCCGAACCGCTGGTGCGGGAATGCTGGATGCTGTCGGGCGAGGTGGATTTCATCCTCAAATGCGTCGCGCCCGACATGGCGACGTTTCAGGATTTCGTCACGCACCTGACGGCTGCGCCCCACGTGCGCAACGTCAGGACGTCGCTGGTGCTGCACAATTCGAAATATGAAGCGGCAGTGCCGTTGGATGTGAAGGTCGCGGGATGAGACCCAAGCGAGTGCCGTTTCGGGCGCCGGGTGGGCAAAGCGAAGCGTGCCCACCAATTTTTTCGTGGACCGCGAATGGTGGGCACGGCGCAAGTGCGCCTTTGCCCACCCTACGGCTCACGATTACTTCTTCCGCATCATCGCGTCGGCGCTGATCGGGCCGCCGCCTGCGGTCGAAAGATAAAGGCAGGCGAAGCAGAACAGGATCGCGAGCGTGCCGCCGTTGATGAGCGGAAAGAAATTCCTCGGCGCATGACCGATGAAGTAGGCAAACGCCATCTCGCCGGCAAGAATGAAGGCGACGGGCCGTGTGAACAGTCCGACCAGCAAGAGCGCGCCCAGAATCAACTCGATCGCACCGGCGGCTCCCGATAGCGACATCAACTGCACCTTGTTGAGGAAGGCGTAAGCGTTACCCTCCGGAATGACCGGAAATTTCAGAATCTTCGCGACGCCGAATTGAAACAGCAGCAGGCCGGTGATGAAGCGAAACAGGCTCAGCGCCTGCGGCTGGAATTTCGCGAGCATCTTGTCGATTTGGTCCATGTCATCGTCCCCCTTGTTTGGCACGCTAGAACTTAGCGTGACGAGATTACACGGTGTTGGCAGATTGCGTGCGATGCCGACACAACACCCCTGAGATTGAATCATTCCACTTCACGTCGCCGCTGCGCGACATTGTCGCGATTGCAACGCAGCAAGACGACACCCCGGCAGATCGCAGCGTTCGACTCATCGCCACGAAATGCCGGGGTTTTCCGCCGATCGACTTAGTTATAATCTATAAGCATTGTCCGGGATCGGATATTCAAAAATCCGCCGCGCCACCACTCACAATCCTGTCAGCGCGACGGCAACAAAAAGCCGCGTGGCAAACGCGGCTTTGTCGCAACAGTAACTTGCAGGTGACTACAGCATGATCCCAAGCGGATCGCGCTTAGCGCCACTCGACCTTGGTGATCTCGTAGGCCTTGGCGCCGCCCGGCGCCATCACTTCGACGGTCGTGCCCTTCTTCTTGCCGATCAGGGCGCGGGCGAGCGGCGAGGTGATGGAGATGCGGCCCTTCTTGGCGTCGGCCTCGACTTCGCCGACGATCTGCCACACCGCCTTCTTCTCGGTGTCCTCGTCGACCAGCGTGACGGTGGCGCCGAACTTGATGGTATCGCCGGAGAGTTTCGAGATGTCGATCACGTCGGCGCGCGCGAGCTTGTCCTCGATCTCGGCGATGCGACCTTCATTGTGCGACTGCTCTTCCTTGGCCGCGTGATACTCCGCGTTCTCGGAGAGGTCGCCATGCGAGCGCGCTTCCGCAATATGCTCGATGATGCGCGGACGCTCCACCGATTGGCGCTGCTTCAACTCGACCTCCAGGGCGGCATAGCCGCTAGCAGTCATCGGAACCTTGTCCATCATTCTTCCGTCCTTCCATCGCACGAGCCGCCCATTGCGCGGAACGCACGAGGTATTTCCTAGATTTTGATTCGGGCTTTCGTGGCCCGATGCGAGCCCGCCAGCCTATTAATTTCGGCCCCTTCAGGGGCCGATTCAACATCCAAACGAGCGGTGAGTTCCAGCCATACGGCTTTATTGCCAATCGTTTAGCGGGCATTCGCCCAGCCAACGATCAGGTCTCGGAAAAGTAACTCTGCAGTGTGCGGACCTCAAGGTCCCCGCCCAGATAGGCGCGGATGCCCTGGGCGGCCGCTACAGCACCCGAAAGAGTGGTGTAATACGGCACTTTATGCAAGAGGGCAGCCCGCCGCAGCGATCGGCTGTCGGCCAGCGCCTGCGGCCCCTCGGTGGTGTTGAAGACGAGCTGGATGTCGCCATTGGTGATGGCGTCGACGATATGCGGCCGTCCTTCCAACACCTTGTTGACCTTCTCCGTCGGAATGCCCTTGTCAGTCAGGAAGCGTTGCGTGCCTGAGGTGCCCATCACCTTGAAGCCGAGCGAGTGCAGCAAGCGCACCGCATCCGCGATGCGGTCCTTGTCGGTCTCGCGCACCGAGACGAAGACGGTGCCCTTGCGCGGCACGCGGGTGCCGCCGCCGAGTTGGCTCTTGGCGAAGGCGATCTCGAACGAGCGGTCGATGCCCATGACCTCGCCGGTCGAGCGCATCTCCGGACCGAGCACGGTATCGACGCCGGGGAAGCGCGCGAAGGGGAAGACGGATTCTTTTACGCCGACATGGCCGAGCTGCTTCTTCTTCAGCTTGAAGTCGGCAAGCTTTTCGCCGGCCATGATCCGCGCGGCGATCTTCGCCACCGGCGTGCCGACGACCTTGGCGACGAAAGGCACGGTGCGCGACGCCCGCGGGTTGACTTCGAGCACATAGATCTCGCCGTCCTTGATCGCGTACTGCACGTTCATCAGGCCGACGACATCGAGGCCGAGTGCGAGCTCGCGGGTCTGCCGCTCGAGCTCCTCGATCATCTTCGCGTCAAGCGAATGCGGCGGCAGCGAACAGGCGGAATCGCCGGAGTGAATGCCGGCTTCCTCGATATGCTCCATGATGCCGACGATGAAAGTGTCCTTGCCGTCGCAGAGGCAGTCGACGTCGATCTCGGTGGCGTCGGACAAATAGCGGTCGAACAGCAGCGGGTTCTTGCCGAGCACGGTGTTGATCTGCCCTGTCTTGTCGTTGGGGTAGCGCGCCTTGACGTCGGCCGGCACCAGTTCGGGCAGGGTGCCGAGCAGGTAGTCGTTGAGCTGGTTTTCCTCGCGGATGATCTGCATCGCGCGGCCGCCCAGCACATAGGACGGGCGCACCACCAGCGGCAGGCCCAGATCGGCCGATACCAGCCGCGCCTGCTCAACCGAATAGGCGATGCCGTTCTTGGGCTGCTTCAGCCGCAACTTGTCGAGCACGCGTTTGAAACGGTCGCGGTCTTCCGCAAGGTCGATGGCGTCGGGCGAGGTGCCGAGGATCGGCACGTCGGCGGCTTCCAGCGCGCGCGCCAGCTTCAGCGGGGTCTGGCCGCCGAACTGTACGATCACGCCGTGCAGCGTGCCGTTCTGCCGCTCGGTGGCGACGATTTCCAGCACGTCCTCGGCGGTCAGCGGCTCGAAATAGAGGCGGTCGGCGGTGTCGTAGTCGGTCGAAACCGTCTCCGGATTGCAGTTGACCATGATGGTCTCGTAGCCGGCATCGTCGAGCGCGAAGCAGGCGTGGCAGCAGCAATAGTCGAATTCGATGCCCTGGCCGATCCGGTTCGGGCCGCCGCCGAGGATGATGACCTTCTTCTTGTCCGACGGCGCACTCTCATCGGCAAGCGCGCCCGCGAACGGCGCCTCATAGGTCGAATACATATAGGCGGTGGGGGAGGCGAACTCCGCCGCGCAGGTGTCGATACGCTTGAACACCGGCCGGACGCCAAGCGCATGACGCTTCGCGGTGATCTCGGCTTCGGTGGACTCGGACAGCACGGCAAGCCGCGCGTCGGAAAAGCCCATCGCCTTCAGCATGCGCATGCCATAGCCGTTCGGCGGCAGGCCATGCGCCCTGATCTTGGCTTCCATGTCGATGATGCCGCGCATCTCGCTGAGGAACCAGGGATCGATCTTGCAGGAATTGAAGATCTCCTCGTTCGACCAGCCGAGTCGCATCGCCTGCGCCACCTGCAGGATGCGGTTCGGCGTCGGCGTGCCGAGCGCGGCGCGGATCGCGTTCTTGTCGTCGCCATGGCCGAGGCCTTCGATCTCGATGTCGTCGAGCCCGGTCAGGCCGGTTTCGAGCCCGCGCAGCGCCTTCTGCAGGCTTTCCTGGAAGGTGCGGCCGATCGCCATGACCTCGCCGACCGACTTCATCGAAGTCGTCAGCGTGGTGGAGGCGCCGGGAAACTTCTCGAACGCGAAACGGGGGACCTTGGTGACGACATAGTCGATGGTCGGCTCGAACGAGGCGGGCGTAGCGCCGCCGGTGATGTCATTGGCGATTTCATCGAGCGTGTAGCCGACGGCGAGCTTGGCGGCGACCTTGGCGATCGGGAATCCGGTCGCCTTCGATGCCAGCGCCGAGGAGCGCGACACGCGCGGATTCATCTCGATCACCACCATGCGGCCGTCCTCGGGATTGACGCCGAACTGCACGTTGGATCCGCCGGTCTCGACCCCGATCTCGCGCAGCACTGCGATCGAGGCGTCGCGCATGATCTGGTATTCCTTGTCGGTCAGCGTCAGCGCCGGCGCCACCGTGATGGAATCGCCGGTGTGCACGCCCATCGGATCGAGGTTCTCGATCGAGCAGACGATGATGCAATTGTCCTTCTTGTCGCGCACCACCTCCATCTCGAACTCTTTCCAGCCGAGCACGGATTCCTCGATCAGCACTTCGTTGGTCGGGGAGGCGTCGAGGCCGCGTTCGATGATGTCGAGAAACTCTTCCTTGTTGTAGGCGATGCCGCCGCCGGTGCCGCCCATGGTGAAGGAGGGACGGATGATCGCGGGCAGCCCGATCTCGGATAGCGCCATCAGCGCCTCGCCGAGCGCGTGCTCCTGGTAGCGCTTGCGACGCTCGTTTTCGCCGATCGTCCATTGCCGTTCGAGCTCATCCAGCGCGTCGCCGGATAGTTTCTCGCGTTCGGCGAGGTATTTGTCGCGATAGGACTTCTTCAGCGCCGAGGCGTTGGCCAGCCGCGATTTCGGCGTCTGCAGGCCGATCTTCTCCATCGCGTTGCGGAACAGCTGGCGGTCTTCGGCCTTGTCGATGGCGTCGGCGGTGGCGCCGATCATCTCGACGTCGAATTTGTCGAGCGTGCCCTGCCGGCGCAGCGACAGCGCGCAGTTCAGCGCGGTCTGGCCGCCCATGGTCGGCAGCAGCGCAAAGCCGCCCGGGATGACGTAGCGTTCGTTCTCGATGATCTTGGCGACGATCTCGGGAGTGATCGGCTCGATATAAGTCGCATCCGCCAGTTCCGGATCGGTCATGATGGTGGCCGGATTGGAATTGACGAGGACGATGCGGTAGCCCTCTTCCTTCAGCGTCTTCACCGCCTGGGTGCCGGAATAGTCGAATTCGCAGGCCTGGCCGATCACGATGGGGCCGGCGCCGATGATCAGGATGGTGGAGATATCTGTTCTTTTGGGCATCAGCTCTCAGACTGGAAATTGGGCACAAAAAAAGGGCGCGCATGCTGCGCGTCCCCTAAGCCAAGAGCGCGGGTCACCCTCGCGCGCGGGTGGTCTTTAGACCAGATTTTGCACCCGCGAAACCCCCAAAAACCCCTCATCAACCGCGATTTTAGGGGAAATCAGGGGGTATTGCCGAGAGCCCGGCTTCGCCCTTCGGGCTACGCCGCGGCAGCCTTCGCTACGATAGGGCTTGCCGAGCCGAGGTCCGCCTTCGCTCCGCTACGGCGCGACAGCCTTCGCCACCGCTGGCTTGCCGAGCCGAAGCTGCGGAGCAGCGAAGGCTGGAGGCCCGGCCTGGATTTGAACCAGGATAAAGAGCATTGCACTGCTCCCGCGTCGTCGCTTCCGCCACCGGGCCGCGCCCATCATTGCCGATCACGGCGCGGTGAACCATGCTTACCGTGCTTTAGGGTTAACAACCCTGGCGCGCGTTACGCTCAGGGGCGCTGGAATGCGTGCTTCGCCACGAAGGTCATCCGCCACGGGTTGTGGCCGATATTCTGTTGCGCGCGCGAGGCGGCGAAGCCGGCGGCGGCGAGCTTGCCGATCATCTCGTCTTCGCCGTAGCGCTGCAGCCCGACACGGGTGCGCAGTTGGCGGTAGTCGGACAGCGCCGTGCTGGCGAGGCCGTACAGGGCGTCTTTCAGGAAGCCGTGAGCGCGCGCGAATTTCAGCAGCGCCAGCACGTCTCTGAACATGCCGACTTCAGGCCGCAGGATGTCGCCCAATACCAGACGGCCATTGGGCTTCAACAGCCGGCGAATGACGGCAAACGCCGAATCCAGTTCATCCGGCGTCATGTATTGCGCGACCGAGTTCATGACGACGAGGTCGACCGAGCTCTCGTTCATCGTCCGCAGTTCATCGAGCGAGCGGACGCGGATCTTGGTGTTCGGGGCAAAGCGCGCGATCAGCCGGCCGCGGACGCCGGGCGCCGGCTCGGCCAGATACAGCTTGGCGCAGGCGTCCGCCACCTTGGCGGCCGACAGCGCCTCGCCGCAGGCATAGTCCAGCACGACGGCATCGGGCGAAGCGATATAGCCGATGATATCGCGCGCGATGACCTGGAAATGCAGGTCGCGATGCAGCTTGCTCGCATAAATCGTATGCGTTGAATCGTAATAGTCGATCCATTCATCCATGCGTACAGCGCCCTGCAAGACTGTGGTTCCGGGCCCGGAACCGCCGTGAAAGTGATGCGTTAGGTCGTCCGGCGGCCAATGTCCACCGCCGCCGCTGTCCGGTTCCTAACAGGAAGGTGCAACGTGAGCAAAGCCAACAACAAATCCGACAAGGTATCCCCCGATCTCGACACACCGACCGACCTGGCGCCGGCCGCCGTCGAGAAGATTTCGGCGTCGCTCAATACGCTGCTGGCGGACGCCTTCGCGCTCTATCTGAAGACCAAGAATTTCCACTGGCATGTCAGCGGGCGGCATTTCAATGACTATCACCTGATGCTCGACCAGCAGTCGGAAGCGATCTTCGGCACCACCGATCAGCTCGCCGAGCGGGTACGCAAGCTCGGCGGCACCACGCTGCGTTCGATCGGGCAGATCGCCAAGCTGCAGACCATTCAGGACAACAACGACGCCTATGTGCCGCCGCGCGAAATGCTGCGCGAACTGATGCAAGACAACAAGCACATGGCGGCGGCGATGCGCAAAGCCCACAAGCTTTGCGACGATCACGAGGATTCCGGCACCGCGAGCCTGCTCGAAGTCTTCATCGACGAGACCGAGCGCCGCACCTGGTTCCTGTTCGAGGCCAGCCGTCAGGAAGGCGCCAACGCGGCGTAAGCGCGGTTGCGCTTGAGCAGGCGCGCAAGGGCAGCCTTGCCATCCCTGCGGCCCGTGGCGGCTGTCTGCAGGACATTCCGGTCGCGTCCATGCCGGTTTTGCGGTAGGCTGCGCTGTGGCTCCGAACAGCGGCTGCCCGAAGCTATTGCGCGATCCGAAGGAGGCGGGAGATGCCTATCTCTTTTCCGATGATCGTTTTGAGTTCGCAATTGGTCGTCACGGTCGCAGACGGCGTGCCGAAATTTGACGTTGCTCGGAGCTGCAAGCTCGACGTCGCCGCCACCGCGGGCCTCACCGTTGACCAGTCGATAAAGAGCTGCGTGAACGATGAACAGAAAGCGAAGCGGCAGCTCGCGGGCCAATGGTCGAAATTCCCCGCGCCAAGCCGGGCAAGCTGTATCTCGCAGGAGAGCATCGGTGGCACGCCGAGCTACGTCAGCTTGCTGACCTGTCTGCAGATGGGTCAGTGGGCCAGGTGAATGCCCGGCGTGATTTGCTGTCAGTAGCCAGGATGGAATGAACGCAGTTCGCCGCCACCATCGCGGGCGACTACTTCGTCACGATCCGGCGCGTTGGCGTCACCGTGCCCAAGCCGAAACCATCGAACCGCTAAGTCTCTCGAGAACACCCGCCCCAGCCGCTCCGATCCTAATATTTTCTGACGACGGGTTTTGTTGTCGGAGGCGCGCCGGGCGCCGGCGGCGAGATCGCGAAGGTGACCCAGGCATTCCAGCCACTGGGACGATTCTCTGCGGCAAACTCTCCGTAAGCCTTGAGATTGAGATAGCCCTGCATGTCGCCGACCGGAAAAAGGAATCCGATCTGGGGACCGACGCCAACCACCTGGGACTGGAAGCAGCCGACACGGTTGCCTGAACCGCTGTCGCAGCCGAGCTCCTTGTAGACATAGCCCACGAGGCCAACCATGACCTGCTTCGACAGGAACTGCGACGCACCCCAGTCGAAGTGCATGTCGACGCCGCTCTGATACTGCGTCGCAGGATTCTCGAAATTGTAGGTGAAGCCGAGCACGCCGGAGAATTCGTGGCCGGTCTGCGGATTGAAATAGGTGTAGCCTCCGCCGGCGTCGATCGCGCCGTGTCCGATGCCCAGATTTGACAAGCGCGTGGACTGGTAAGCGCCAACCGGGATGTCGCCTGTGATGTAGGCCATGTAGTTGTGGACGCCGGCGTTCCAGCGCAGTGCGAATTGCGGTATCAGATCCCCAAAACCCCATGTCGTGTCGCTGATGCTCTCGGACCGCGCGAAGGGAACGTTGCCGAAAGGTGTCGTGAGCACGCCTGACAAGGTCCCCGCCAGGCTGGTGCCGACGACGCCATAAGCTCCTATGAGGGACACCGACGCCTGGCCGCCGAGAACCGGCGTCGCGAATACATAGGTCGGGATCACAAAGCCAAGATTGCCGGTGGCGTTGAGGCTCAAATTCAGATTTGCATTTAAGGTAAGGTTGGCCGGAACCCTGCCGAGCGTGAATTCGCGCGAACGCGCGACGTCAGCGCCGGCCGATACGGAGGTGTGGTAGTAGATGTTCGCTAACGACCAACCCGGCTGCTGCGGCGTGGCCGCCAAGCTTCCAAAGAATCCGGGGACCCAGAAGCTGATGCCGTGTTCATCGGCGTAAGCGGCCCCGGACATCGATCCGAACAGCAGCAGAGCCGCACCGATGCCGAGGCCCGTGCGCCGACGGTTTGAAATTCGCTTGGGAATGTTGTTCGCCATCTGCTTGCTCCCAATGCCCTGAGATCACAGTGACCAACCTGAGATTGACATAGATTGAATGGCTCGTCGTAAGCCACAGTCCCGCGCAACGGTCCAAATCGAAGATCTGTTGGCGACTGTTGCTCCAAAGTCGCGACACTACCGCCTGCTATTCACTGCAACGGGCATTCGACGCGATGCGCAAGGCGCCAAGCTCGTCCGATGCCGTCAAAGATACGCCGTGTACGAGCTGATCCAGACAAGGATCGACATCAGCAAGCCAATGACGCCGGCGTTCTCTGCAAACACGGTGGCAGTGCCGGGCATCCCGAGCTTGAGCTGGCTGCGGTCGATATCCTTCGGTATGGAAATGATCGCCGGATAGGCCTTGGCGCCGCCGATCGATCCCACCTTCGCGAGCGTTCCCGAAACCGCAATCTCGCCCTGTCCCACGCCCAGCGGGATCCCCGTGATGGTCGCGTCGTGAATGCGGCCGGGGTCATTGTCGAACACGAGCTTGACCCGCGCGCCGGGCTTGATGGTCTTAAATCCGTTGGGCGAGAACATGCCGACGATTGTGATCTCGTCGGTGACGATGAACGACATCACCGCACGCGCTTGCGTTGCGCGGTCGCCGACCGATAGCGCCATGACCGTGACGGAGCCGTCGCCGGGTGCGCGGATCGTGGTCTGCTCCAGCTCCCATTTGGCGTTGTCGAGCTGGGCCTCGATTTGAGCGACCGTCGTATTGGTGCCGCCGATCTCCGAGTCCATGGCGAGCTTCGCGTTCAGCTGCGTGGCCTTGGCCGCTTGGAGCTGAAATTCCACCGTCTCGTACTGGACCTGCGTGTCTTGCAGGCGAAATTCGGTTTGCGCGCCCTGACCGACGAGCTTGCTGTAATCGGCAAGCCGCTGGCTGTGATAGGCGAGCTGCTTGCCCAACCCCTCGACGTTCGCAGTCGCCTGCTCGTAGTTGGCTGCGAGCTGCTTCACCTGCTGCTTGGCGCCAACCAGCGAAGCCTCGAGCTGGTCAACCTTGTATTTGAACGGCGTTGGATCGATGCGGAATAGCGTAGTCCCGGCTTTCACCGGCTCGTTCGGCTTGACCGGTATCTCGATCACCTGGCCCGAGACGTTAGGCGCGACCTCGACCACCCGCGAGATCACGACGAAGCTTCCCGACGGGGTCAAATAGTTGAACAACGCCACGAACACCGCGAGGATGAATGCGCCGATCAGCACCGCCACGGTGCCGGAGCCCCAGCCCCACTTGACCAGCTTGAGCTTGGAGAAGATGAGCCACACGAGGACGACATAGAGCGTCAGGATGATGAGCATGACTGGCTCCTAGCGTGGGTAGAATCGCTGCAGCAATTTGATTGACCTCATCTCAGTGTCGTGCCGGTCCCGCTGCTGGCCTGCGGCCGATGCATGCGAGGCAAGCATGCGTCTGGCAGTGGCCAGCTAGATCATTGCCGGACGAGCTCGATCTCGCTCGGCCGCCAGGTCTTGGCGAAGAACGGCTCAAGCGGGCTATAGAGGCGAAGGATGGTCCACCAGCCCTTGCCGGGCATAGTCTGAATCCAGTTGCCCCGCTTGACGCCCGCGGGCTGAGTCGGACCGAAGTAAATCGTCGTCGAGCCGTCGGCGTTCGGTTCTGCCGCCGGCGACGGATAGCTCTGGCTGCCGGCGCGCGGATAACGCTGCGGCGTATCGAGAAATGAGCGCGTCATCACGTCATAGACGGTGAATGACCAGAAGTTCGCCTCCGGAATGTCCTTGGGAAGTGTCACCTTGTAGGTTTTGGCGCCGTCGAAGTAGGTCTTGTTGGCGTCTACCGTCGCAATTAGATACTGCGAGCCGATGCCGGTAAGACGCATGGCCATACCGGGCGTGATGCCGATATAGCTGTAGAAGAACGATGTGCGCGCATCCATCTGGCGATACCCCGTCGGAGGGAACGGCTTGGCTCCCTCTGGTGTGACCTCAGGGATCGGCGTCTCGAATTCGTGGCCGGTGACGAAGAGCGGGTTCAGCCAGGCTGAATCCGGGTAATAGAACCAGCTTTTGTCACGCGCATTCATCGTCAGGCTGCGCGCCGTCGCGTTGCCGACGGCGAGTGCGTCGGTCATGATCTTCTTCATGCGCTCGTCAGGCTTGAATTCTTTGCCCTTGATGATGCCGATCGCCGCCAAAGGGCCCATCAGTTCGGGATCGAGCGAAGTCGCCGGCTCCGTCTGCACGACCGTGTTGAGCATTTCAAAGTAGCTCCAGTCGTTAGGCGGAACGGTGTTCATTGCCTTGCCGCTTCCTTCGTGAAATACGGTCGGCGGAGGCGAAGCGATCCGACCGAGCTTGGCCTTACCGGCCAAAAACTCGGAGATCGGCGTCCCAACGCCGCCCGGTTCGTAAGGATAAATCTTGGTGAACTTCCGGATGGACTCGGCGGCCGGCTTCGGATCGTTCTTGTTCGCAATGAATGCGCGGCCGAACCACCAGTTGATGTATGTGCGCGAGCGCACGACGTAGAAGCCGCCTTCCGGCAGTTCTCCCTTGTAGTCCGGCGGCACGATCAGGTATTTGCCGCCTTGACCGCGGTCGGGCCCCGGCAGGCCGACGTCGGTAATCCAGCGGGACCAGTGGTCGTCGATAGCGCCGAGAATGTTCGGTCCCACCTCTAGCACCATCGGCCCCTTGCTGAGGTCGAGGATGGCGAATACGTAGACGGTGTCGGCATTGCCTGTGAGCATCAGCGATTTGGCATCCAACAGTTCGGACCACACAACGACCTCGTTGTCCTTGGCGCCGAAGTCATGGAAGCCCTTTCGAATAGCCTCTATGTTGGGGCCCTGCATCGTGTCGGTGACCGCCCGAAATGCATTGCTGAAATCAAGGTTGTCATAGACCCGCTCCAAGGTCGCCTTGCTCGGCAAGCCATCCTTGAACTCCAGCGTGCCAATGCGCGACTCGACCTTGTCCGGCGTGACGAGCGACGGAGGAATTGTCGCTTGGGCGACGGCACCACCTCCGCCGAAAAGAGCTGCCGCGTAGATGATTGCGAATGCGGGAAGCGTGCGGTGTCCAAGTTTCATGGCTTTTGACTCCATTTCTTTGTCGGGGAAGCGCTATTTCCATTCGAACGGGTAGATGACCTTCCACTCCGTCTTCATGCTCACCATCGTCCACCCATGCTTGAGCGCAGCGTCCCAGGCCTTGTCGAGCTTTCCGACATGGGCCTCGCGATCATAGGCCCACTCGCGTTCGGCATCGGTATGGTGAACGATGCCGGCAAAGCGTGCGCCAGCCCCGGCCGTCGTCCACTGCAGCATCTGCAAATCGCCATCGGAATTGCCGAAGGCGAAGATCGGTCGCCGTCCAATGAAGCGGTTGATCCCCGCAGGTTTACCGGGCCCGTCGTCGACAAAATCGACTTTGGGAAGCTTCATCAAGACCGGCTTGCCGTCCGGGCCGATATTAAATTGCGTTGCGCCCGACGAGCCCACGATCTGCTCGGGCGGTATGCCGTAGGCCTTCTCGGCCCAGGGCCGCATGTAGTCGATGCCGCTGCCGGATACGATGAAGGTCTTGAACCCGTTGGCGCGCAGATACGCGAGCAGCTCCAGCATCGGCTGGTAGACGAGATCGGTGTAAGGCCGGTTGAACCGGGGATGGCGCGCCGTCGCGACCCAGTCGAGCACGATCTTGTTGAATTCTTCCACACTCATCCCGGAATGGGTTGCTTCGGCGATCTGCAACAGCCCCTTGTCGCCGGCCGCGATCAATGCCTTGGAGTCGTTCTCGAGCACTGCCTTAAATGGTTGCTCTGTTTTCCATTCCGGATGCCGCGATGCCATCGTCCTGACCCGGTCGAACGCGAAAACCGATTGAAAAAAGTTCGGCTGCTCGGATATCAGCGTGCCGTCCATGTCGAAGGTCGCAATACGATCCGGCTGCGGTACGAAATCTGCATTGTCTTGGGTGGTGACACGCACGACGAATTCCGTGATGGACTTCTTCGCTGCGCCATCATTCCAGGAAGGCAGAGGGTCGGTCTGGGCGCGCGCGGGCGAGCAAACAATTGCCGCGGCCAGCGTGAGAAGCACGCCCGCCAAGCTGGCGCGTGCCGCCTTCCTGAAGCGATCTCTGCGGCTGAGATTCATGGCGCTACTCCGGTCCGTGTTGCGGCCGTCGCGGTCTATCGAACGCGTTGTCCGATAAGCCGAAGGCAGTTGATCTCACTATGCGCTCGGGCTTCTGCCTGTGTGCGGCATTCCTATCGCCTGTCGATCCTCTGCTCGAGCCTGTCGATTCTCTGCTCGATCCTTTCGATCGCGCCCGAACCAACAGTGGCGACAAGTTCAATCTCGCTCGGGCGCCAGGTCTTGTCGAAGAACGGCTGCAATGGGCTGTAAAGGCGCAGCCACGTGAACCAGCCCTTGCCGGGGACGGTCTGGATCCAGTTGCCACGCTTGACGCCCGCCGGCTGGGTCGGTCCGATGTAGATCGTCGTCGAACCGTCGGCATTCGGTTCCGCAGCGGGCGACGGATAGCTCTGGCTGCCGGCGCGCGGATAGCGCTGCGGCGTGTCGAGCATCGATCGTGTCATGTTGTCGTACACGGTAAATGACCAGAAGTTTTCTTCCGGGATGCCCTTGGGCAGCGTCACCCTGTAGGTCTTGCCGCCGTCGAGATAGTTCTTGTCGGCATCGAGCGAGGCGAAGAGGTACTGCGAGCCGATGCCGGTCAGGCGCATGGCCATGGCCGGGGTGATGCCGGTGACGCCGTAGAAGTACCATCGGCGCGCATCCAGTTGTCGGTAGCCCGTCGGCGGGAAGGGCTTAGCACCCTCGCGCGTGATCATCGGGATTGGCGTCTCGAACTCGTAGCCGGAAACGAACAGCGGATTTAGCCACGCCGAGTCGGGGTAATAGGTCCAACTCGGATTGCGCGGATGCAGGAACAATGCACGCGACTCCGCATTGGCGAGCGCAAGTGCTTCAGTAAGGATCTTTTTCATCCGCGTGTCGGGCGCGAATGGTTTGCCCTTGATGATACCGATGGCGGCGATCGGCCCCATCAACTCGGGGTCGAGCGCGGTGGCCGGCTCCTGCTGCACGACCTCGTTGAGCATCTCATAGAAGGTCCAGTCGTTGGGCGGAATGGTGTTCATCACCTTCCCGCTGCCCTCGTGGAACACAGTCGGCGGCGGCGGAATGACACGGCCGAGCTTTGCCTTGCCCGCCAGGAACTCGGAGATGGGTGTGCCGACGCCGCCGGGTTCGTAGCGATAGACCTTGGTGAACTTCCGGATGGTGTCGACGACTGGCTTCGGATCGCTATGGTTCTCCAGGAACGACCGGCCAAACCATAAGACGAAGTTGGTGCGGGAGTGCGCCACACTGAATTCGCCCTCGGGCAACGGTCCGTTGTATCCCGGCGGCACAATCAGGTACTTGCCGCCCTCACCCCGATCGGGTCCGGGTAAACCAAGGTCGATGACCCACCGGAACCAATAGTCTTGAACACCGCCCAGAAACTTCGGTGGCGCCTCGATCACCATGGGGCCTTGCGTGAGGTCGAGGAAGCCGAGGACGTAGATCGTGTCGGCATTGGCGGTCAGGAACAGTGACTTGGCATCCATCAATTCGGAAAAGACGAGAACCTCATTGTCCTTGACGCCGACGCTGTGGAAACCCTTGCGGAATGCGTGGATGCTGACGCCCTGCAGCGTATCCGAGAACGCGCGAAGCGCGTGCGTCGAGTCGATGCTGTCGTAGATCTTCTCCAGGGTCGCCTTGCTCGGTGCGCCTTCCTTGAATTCGAGCGTGCCGATACGGGTCTCGACCTTGTCCGGCGTCACAAGGCCCGGAGGAATTCCCGCGGGCGTCTGAGCGGCGGCCAAGCGCGGAAGTGACAACGCAGCGCAGGCCGCGGCGGCTACAAGTATTCGCAACGACTGCTTCATGGTTTCCTCTCCTTTATTCGACGCTCCGCCCCCTCTGACTGCGGCTCGAGCAGCACACCTGTTGTCGGGTTACCGGATCGGCTTTGCGCCCCGACGGCGTCTCAGAAAATCGATAGGAAGCGACCACAAGCTTGGCCGGCTGTATTTGTCTTCGAAAAGCGCGGTCCATTGCCGCGCGTATGTGCCTGCTACTTCCGAGCGATGTTCGCCCTTGCGGCATCCTTCAAACGAAAGTAACTTCTCAGCAGGCAGGTTTCGCCGCTATCCGAATCCTGCAAACGACTATCGAGCCAGCCATGCGTATAGTCGGGAGCAGGGATCGCCATGCCGCCCGCCGTCCGCCGCAGCCAGCTACTGCAAGTGATCAACGAGACTTTCGACGACATCGACGCGATGGCGGCGAGAGCGCTGGAATGGGATCAGGAATACGAACAGATCGGCTGCGGTCGATTTCGCGGAGAGTTGACGCAGCTTGTTCTGGCGGAACTTCAATTGAACCGCGAGCGGTGGTCGCCAGGCGTCTTGCAGACGGGAACGGCGCCGAAGAATAGCTGGATCTTCGGTCTCCCGCTAAAGGCGGAGGGTTCGCTGCACGTCCGCCGGCGTCCGGTCAAGCGCGGCGAGTTGCTCGCGGCGACGTGGCGTGATGACATCGGTTTCGCAGCGACCGGGCCCACCGATCTTATGATCGTCGTTCTTCCCACCGATCTCATTCACCGATGGATGCAGGTGCGACGCGGCGTCAACGGAATGGACCCCGATCTACCTCCGCGCCACTGGGCTGTGTCGGCGGCGGAGATGGCTCGCCGCGCCCGTGCACTGGCCGGCTTGCTCAACGATGTGTTCGACCGATCCAGGCTCGATGTGACGGAGGGGCTTCTCACGCGTATGGAATCGAGAATTTCGGACACCATTCTCGACATGATTCCCTCGGCAGAAGTCATCGAGTCGCTTCACAGCCGCGCGCGGATCGCCCGGGCGGTTTTGCAATTGCTGCACGACCGCCGCGATGACCCACCGAGCGTGACGGAGATGTGCGAACAGGTGGACGCCAGGGAGCGCACCCTGTTCCTGAGCTGCATTGAAGCGTTCGGGCGGCCACCCGCACAGCTATTGCTGGAGCTTAGGCTGAACGCAGTGCACCGTGCGCTTGTTCATCCCATCGAAGGGACGAGCGTCACCAGCGCAGCATCCCACTATGGGTTCACACATTTCGGACGATTTTCGTCCATGTACTTCCGCCAATTTGGCGAACTGCCCTCCGCCACGCTCGCGAAGTCGCTGGGATCGAGCTAATTGATCCCAATGTCGGCTTGGGGTCCAGCAACGGACTTAGCTCGTCGTTGGCTGCGAGCTGCTTCACCTGCTGCTTGGCGCCAACCAGCGAAGCCTCGAGCTGGTCAACCTTGTACTTGAACGGTGTTGGATCGATGCGGAACAGCGTCGTCCCGGCTTTCACCGGCTCGTTCGGCTTGACCGGTATCTCGATCACCTTGCCCGAGACGTTAGGCGCGACCTCGACCACCCGCGAGATCACGACGAAGCTTCCCGACGGGGCCAAATAGTTGAACAACGCCACGAACACCGCGAGGATGAATGCGCCGATCAGCACCGCCACGGTGCCGGAGGCCCAACCCCATCTGACCAGCTTGAAAGATGAGCCACACGAGGACCAGATAGAGCGTCAGGATGATGAGCATGACGGGCTCCTGGAGTAGCCTGCAGTCAACTCGTCCGATCGCAGCGCCGATCATCATTGGACGCACTTCTGGACGACTGGCTTCACCCAGAAAGGGCTTGGTCTTCGAGTCTGAAGCCGGCAAGCCACCGGCGAGAAATCGGACGCCGGCGCCGAAGCGCCGGCGTGCCGTCAACTTTCATTGGGCCGACAAGCCGACCGTTGTCTGCGACTTCACAACCGGCGGCGGATTCCATTTGCCGGTCAGCGCCTCGGACTTCGGCGCGTACAGGCGCATGGTGAGATTGAAGGCTCCCTTCGGCGCCGGCAGCCAGTTGGCTTCCTTGTCCTTGCCGGGGCTTTCGTTCTGGAAATACAGATCGAGCGACCCGTCCGCATTGTACTTGAACGGCATCCAGCTACTGACGGCGAAGCGGTTCAGGGCGTTGCCGACCTGGAATCCCTCCGGATCGTACAGCGTGATCGACCAGAAGGCGTTGGCCGGCGGAGCGGCGCCTTTCTCGAACGTGATGGTGTACTTGTTTGCCCCATCCAGCGGCTTGCCGGATTCGTCGCCGAGATTGAGCGGATAGATGGCGTCCTCGGGCAGGTTGGCTCCGAGCCCCACTTGCGAGATGATCGCCCGCTTCAGGTAGTAGTTGCCGTAAACGCCCATGGTGTCTGTGTTCATGGACCAGTTGTTGGCGACACGCGCCAGTGTCGGCACCTTCCACGCCATCAGCTTCTGGGCTTCCTGCGGCGCGGCTGCCAGTCCCCGTTGCACGGCGGGATCGAGCTTGCTGATATCAAAGCTCTTGCCGGGTTCGATGCCGATTCTCCGCATCTGGGCGATGATCGGCTCGTCCGTGACGTGCGGCGGATGGAGCTTGAGCAACTCGGCTGCATAGGCGAAATAGGCGGCAGCAGTCATCGTGTCGACCTGGACCTTGGGCGGCGTTTTCATGTCCACGCTCGGGTCGGACTTGAATTCGACCGTCTTGGGCGTCTTTCCAAATTCGGAGAGCGGCGTGACTTTGTAACCCGCCTGGATCTGGTTGACCGCATTGTAGTCTGGCGGACCATCTGTCTTGGTGCGGCCAATCACCCAGACATAGGGTGTTGGCGCCTCGATCCGCTGGGTGTCCTTTGGAAGCTTGAACTCCTCGACAAACCTGTCGCGCAGGTCCGGCCGCCAGCCGGGCGGCGTCAGCAGGTAGGTGCCGGCCTTGGTGCCCGTGGTTCGCCATCCGGGCGAGGCAAACACGTCCGTCCACATGTCGAGCATCGGCAGCAGATAGTAACGTCCATTGGTATCGGGAACGCTGACGACGACAGGCTCCCTGGTCATATCCAGCCAGGAGGAGGAATAGAGCGTATCGAAATTCGGCCGCACGACACCCTTGAAATCGGCCGGCGGGTATTCGCGCGCATTGGCGAACGTATTCATCGGGCCTTTAAGGCTCTCTTTTCCGGCTTCAACGTTTGTGAGTTGCTTCCTCGTGACGTCCATCGATAGCAGAGAATAAAAATAGACGTAGGCGTCCACTGCAATGGCGCGCGCCTCATCCTCGTTGATGGGCGCCGCTGTCTGGGCCAGCGCTGCCGGGGCCGCGCCGAGGCAGAGAGACAATGTCAGCGTTAGAATTCCTCGAAGCATGTCGAATCCTCCTCTTCTGATGTCTGCTGTGGTTGTTTGTGAGAAGCTCGGAGCATCTGAGGCCGTCAGGTGATGCAAATGACCTCCATTGCGTTTGAAAAAACGGTAGTGGGCGCGGGACTGCTGTCATTCCCGCAGATCAATAGGTGTCTTAACAAGTCATTGACGGCGCAAAAGCCGCGGCGTGTGCTGACTTAAATCAAGGTGCTCGGAAAAATGACGCCGGCAGGCTTAACGTAGAGGTGTTTTCAGCTCCCTTCACACGCGGCATCCTAGCGCGAGCGGGAAATAGCGGCAAATCACGGCGGTCTTTTCTCGCGGTGGCCGAATGGGTCAGCGTCGCTTTCATAATCGCGAGCAGGCAATAAAAGCTGCTGCGGACGCGTGCAAAAAAAACCGCACGCATAAAAATTAGGCTGCGCGATTCCGATAGTCCATTTAAACATAATGCGCGAGATCGCCGCTAGGATGATGCGGCGGCATTCAGGTGTTCGGCGGTAAAAATTTACAACTTTAAGTATTGATCTTCAGGTTTGGAATTCAGCGATGCGGAAAATAATCGAATTCCCCGACGTGGCATCGTCCGGCCGTCGTGCCGCTCCCTCCGGTCAGCCCGCCGGAAGCGCTCCGGGTTCGCCATCAGCGCCGCCGTCGATCGAGCCGATCTGGGCGGTGGTCGATTCATTGTCTCGAACCCTCGAATGCATCAAGACGATGTGCGCGACCGCTCCGAACGGACCGATCCGCGAAAAGCTGGAGATCGAACGAACAAATCTCGTGATCGGGCTTTTCGTCGCGCGGATCGCGGCAATGCGGGTGACGTCGGGCGAGCCCGCAGCCGAGGCTTTGGCCGAGCCGAATTTTCCGATCTCCCGGCGCGGATGACGGCGTGCCGCTTTATCGCGCGCTAGGCGTCCATAGCCGGACCAGCGGGCCGTCTGCGCCCCGCACCGGGTCCGTCTTCGGCAGCTTCACTTCCGGAATCGTCTTCAACGCCTTGGCGTGGTTCTCAGGCGTCGGCCGCGTGATCTGCATCGGCGGGCCCGGCGGATAGGCGCCGACCACGCAGAAATCCGGGCTGGCCGAAAGGCACTGATGCCCGGTGCCCGCGGGCAGGATGGCAACGTCGCCGGCCGATATCTCCAGCTCCTCGCCGCCGTCGCCGCCAAAGCGCACGCGGGCCTGGCCGCGGGCAACGCCGAGCACCTCATGCACGGTGGCGTGATAGTGCGTGTAGTCGTAGACGCCGTTGCGCCACATCGCGCCCCAGCCATTGGCGCCGAACAATCCCTCGATGGTCTTTTCCGGATGATCGTTCGCGACATCGACCGCACCCTTGTAGACCAAGAATGGCAGGGGATTGTTGGGTACGAGGCCATCGTCCTCGAAGACGAAGGCGAATGGTTCAATATCGGCGCTGACAACGGACATGGTTGCTCTCCGCAATCGCAGAAATCGTAGGGTGGGCAAAGCGAAGCGTGCCCACCATTCCGAGTGAAGCGTGAGATGGTGGGCACGGCGCTGTCGCGCCTTTGCCCACCCTACAACTTCAAACCAAACTCCGCGCCTCACGTTCCCTTAGGAATCTCGAAAACCAGACACGTCGTCGTCGCATGCGCGAGCAGCCGGCCCTTGGCGTCGGTGATGCGTGCTTCCGCTGTCGCGGCGCGGCGGCCGACATTGAGCGTCTTGCCCTCGGTGCGGACAGGGCCGGTATCCCTGGTCATGCCCTTGATGAAGGAAATCTTGAATTCGAGCGTGGTGTAGCCGGTGCCGGCGGGAAGCGCGGTGTGAACCGCAAGCCCCATTGCTGAATCCAGGAGGATCGCGGCATAACCGCCATGCACCGAGCCGATCGGATTGTAGTGCCGGAAGCCCGGCACGCTCTGGAACATGACGTGCCCTTCTCGGCGGTGGAATCGAACGGCTCGACATTCTGCATGATCGGCGGCGAGGGCAGCTTGCCCTCGAAGATGGCGCGGACGAAGTCCGAGCCCGGACATCGCGGCCATCACATGCGTCGGTGTTACGCCGTATTCGATCTTGGCATTGGCGGGTTCGTCCATTGGGAATGCGTTCTGCGGTTTGTGATGATGATCATTCGGCACATATTTCGGCACATATCACGTCGTCATGCCCGGGCTTGACCCGGGGCATCCATCGCTTTTCAAGGAGGATGGATTGCCGGGTCAGGCCCGGCAATGACGAGTGAGCGCCTTACGCCCGCTTCTTTTCCCGCATCAGGTCCGCGAACCGCTTGAACAGATAGTGCGAGTCGCGCGGGCCCGGGGAGGCCTCGGGGTGGTATTGCACCGAGAATACTGGCTTGTCCTTGAGCTCGATACCGCAATTGGAGCCGTCGAACAGCGAGATGTGGGTCTGCGTGGCGCCCTCGGGCAGGGTGTCCTGATCCACGGCAAAGCCGTGGTTCATGGAGGTGATCTCGACCTTGCCGGTGGTCTCGTCCTTTACCGGATGATTGGCGCCATGGTGGCCCTGATGCATCTTCCTGGTCTTGGCGCCGACGGCGAGGCCCAGCATCTGGTGACCGAGGCAGATGCCGAAAGTCGGTGTGCCCGACGCGATCACCTCACGAATCACGGGCACGGCGTATTTGCCCGTGGCCGCCGGATCGCCCGGGCCGTTGCTCAGGAACACGCCGTCGGGCTTCATCGCCAGAATGTCTTCGGCCGACGTCGTCGCCGGCACCACCGTGACCTTGCAGCCTTCACCGGCCAAGAGCCGCAGAATGTTCCGCTTGATGCCGTAGTCGATCGCGACCACGTTGAACTCCGGCTCGCTCTGCCGGCCAAAACCCTGCTGCCAGGTCCACGGCGTCTCGTCCCAGGTGAAGCGCTGGCCTGATGTGACCATCGGCACCAGGTCCATGCCTTCGAGGCCCGGCCATTCCCGCGCCTCTTCCTTCAGCCCGTGCAGGTCGAACGTGCCGTTCTTCGAATGCGCGATCACCGCATTCGGCATGCCCTTGGAGCGGATCAGCGCGGTCAGCGCGCGGGTGTCGATGCCGGAGAGACCGATGATGCCGCGGGCGCGCAGCCACTGGTCGAGGTGGCGCGTGGCGCGGTAGTTCGAGGGGTCTGATATAGCCGAGCGCAGGATCACGCCGCGCGCGCCGGGTGTCGCCGCCATGTTCACCGTCTCGATATCCTCGTCGTTGGTGCCGACATTGCCGATATGCGGGAAGGTGAAGGTGATGAGCTGGCCGGCATAGGAGGGATCGGTGAGGATCTCCTCATAGCCGGTCATCGCGGTGTTGAAGCAGACCTCGCCGACAGCGTGGCCTTCCGCGCCGAGGCCAAAACCCTCCAGCACGGTACCATCGGCAAGCACGAGCAGCGCGGTCGGTTTCTGGTCCGGCCAGGCTGAGGAATTATCGGATGTTGTCATGAGCGCACTTCATAGTCGCAAGCGCCCCCGCGCGTCAAAGCCGGAAGGCCGGAAAACGTCGGGATTCACATGCGTTTGCTGCATATTTGACCGCCGGTTCCGCCGGTCCTGCGTTTTTCGGGCCAAATCCGCCTGAAATGGGACCGCTCGGCTTAACCAATTCGAGCCGATCTCGCTCGTTTCGTGCCCGTCCGCCGGACCGGAGGCCACTCCCGTAGTGGCGCGGTTAGCCCAGCCCCTATATAGACGCGGAATCTTCCGATAGACCCAAGGGCCCTTTCAGCGGCGCTATTTTCAGTGAGGCAACCATGCTGCGCGACGACATCAACAACGCGGTCAAGGAGGCCATGAAGGCGAAGGAAGAGCGCAAGCTCTCCACGCTGCGCATGGTTAATTCGGCGATCAAGAACGCCGATATTGACGCGCGCGGGCAGGGCAAGCCGCCGCTTTCCGATGCCGACCTGCTCGGCCTCCTGCAGAAGATGATCAAGCAGCGCCAGGAATCGGTCGAGCTCTACGACAAGGGCGGCCGCGCCGAGCTTGCCGCGCAGGAGCGCGAGGAGATCGCCGTCATTTCCGCCTATCTGCCCAAGCAGATGTCGGACGACGAAGTGAAGGCTGCGATCTCCGCCGCCATCGCGGAGACCGGCGCCGCCAGCGTGAAGGACATGGGCAAGGTGATCGGCGTGCTGCGCGCCAAGTTCGCCGGCCAGATGGACTTCGGCAAGGCCAGCGGCATGGTGAAGGCG
Source organism: Bradyrhizobium sp. CCBAU 051011 (assembly GCF_009930815.1). NCBI lineage: Bacteria > Pseudomonadati > Pseudomonadota > Alphaproteobacteria > Hyphomicrobiales > Nitrobacteraceae > Bradyrhizobium > Bradyrhizobium sp. CCBAU 051011. The sequence goes on from NZ_CP022222.1 coordinate 3,450,696, forward strand.
GCGCTCTCCGGGTGAGTCTTTTGCAGCACGAGCCCTCAGATCTTCCCGCGGGCCCTATTGGGCCGCAGCGAACAATTCCCATCGGCCGGGAATGCCTTTGAGATCGAACGCACCGCGTTCCGTAAATTTGAGCCCAGCACCGGCGACAAGATCGGTTACAACGCGCGATACAAGGACCTCGTTCGCACCGCATTGCGCCATCACGCGTGCGGCGGCGTGCACCGCGATCCCGCCGACATCCCGGCCCCGCAACTCGATTTCGCCGGTGTGCAGGCCGGCGCGCAGAGGGAGACCCATTTGCTGCGCAGCTGCGCCGAAGGCGAGCGCGCAACGCACCGCGCGCCCTGGTCCGTCAAAGGTTGCGAGAATGCCGTCGCCTGTGCTTTTCACGAAATTTCCGCGATGCTTCTCGACCGTCTGCTTCGCCAGACGATCGTGACGATCGAGCAGTTCGTGCCAGCGCTGGTCTCCGACTTCCACCGCCATACGCGTCGAGTCGACAATGTCGGTGAAGAGGACGGTCGCCAGGACTCGATCCGTTTCGGGAAAAGAGGCGTCGCGATGTCCAGTGACGAACTCCTCAATGTCGCCGATTAGCCCCTCGCACGCTTCCGCAAAGCACGCGCCATGGGGAAGATCGCCGTATTCGATGTATTTTGCGCCGGGGATAGCGGCAGCGAGCTTTCGACCTTCAGCAATCGGGACGACTGCGTCGGCGCGACTGTGTAGGACCAGTGCGGGAACCCGCACGCTGGGCAGGACCGAGGTTACGTCGATCCGACGGTTCATCAACATAAGTGTTTTGAAAGCGCCGGGACTGCACGACAGACGTTCCAACTTGCCCAATAGCGCAATCTCGCGCGCGTTTCCGTCGTGGGTCCCGATCACGCGCTTCATCGATAGGCCCGTGCCCCATGCTGCTACTTTCGCCGCAACGAGGGCTTCGAACGCCTCGTCGGATACGGAACGCCCCGCGCGGACAAAACCGCCGACAAGAACGAGATGTGATACCCGTTCAGGATACGTCGCCGCGAATAACACGCTCATGGGACAGCCCTCGGAGAACCCAAGCAGGACAGCCCGCTTCGAGCTGATCGCATCCATGACGGCGCGAACATCGTCCATGCGTTCTTCCAGCGACGGCACACCGGACACGCGATCCGACAGGCCTTGCCCTCTCTTGTCGAAGGTCACAACGCGCGCAAATCTTGATAGATGGTGCAAAAACGCCGTTAATCCGGGCAGTTCATGGTGGAATTCGACATGGGAAATCGCGCCCGGCACGATGACGATGTCGAGCGGACCATGCCCCATAGTCTGATAGGCGATGTTTATGTCGCCGCTGAGCGCGTACCGCGTCTCCGGCATAGCGAAATCAGCCATCGGAGTCTCCGATATCCAGTCATTATTGCTCCGACGACCGATCCGGATCAATCATGGACTGAAGCCTCGTCGATGCGGTGCAAGGTCGGTTCCGGGTCATTTGACCATCGGCCGGTTACTCCCGGTCTACCCTGATGAACAGACATTCTCCCCGGCCGTCGACATATCTCAGAGGTGCCTATTGCTGCCGTTCCAATCGTGCATTTCGCGAGGCTCCAGCCGCTGCAGACGTGGCAGGACCGCCCGCCTCATGGGTCGCGCGGCGTAATGCTCATCGAAGCCTCCAATATGGTGAAGGCGGCGCTGTCGGGATAGTTTTTCCGCGGGAACCTTTCTGCCGACGCAGCGTCCAACGGGTTCAAGCTCGTTATTGCAAGCGTTGTGGAAAGGTATCTCGATGAATCCGAATGTACATACACTCGATCGCGCAAGAGCATCGCTGTCCGATATGCAGAGGCCTGGCAGAGCCGAGGTCGAGTCGGCGGTGCGCACCATCATCCGATGGACGGGCGAAGATCCTGATAGGGACGGCCTGCGCGAGACGCCGGCGCGGGTAACGCGCGCGTTCGAGGAATTCTTCTCTGGCTATGGTCAGGACCCCGTTGAAATCCTGAGGAAGACCTTCGAAGAGATCGAAGGCTATGACGAGATGATCGTGCTGCGCGGCATCCGTTTCGAGAGCCATTGCGAGCACCATATGGCGCCGATCATCGGCCAGGCCTGGGTGGCCTACATTCCAAATGGCCGTGTGGTCGGCATCAGCAAGCTGGCACGGATCGTCGACGTCTATGCCAGGCGCCTGCAGATTCAGGAAAAGATGACCGCGCAGATCGCCAACACCATCAATGACGTGCTGGAACCGCAAGGCGTCGGCGTCATTATCAAGGCGTCGCATCACTGCATGACGACACGCGGCGTGCACAAGCCGGACTCCGATCTCGTGACCAGCCGCATGCTCGGTTGCTTTCGCGACAACGCGCTGACCCGCCAGGAATTTTTGGGAATGGCGACATAGAGCATGATCCGGACCCGAAGGGCCGCGTTAGCGCAAAGTGGGCGCCGGTTTTCCGAAAGAGATCATGCTCAAACAAAAAGATGACCGACGAGCATGATTCAACGCAGTTGAAACATGCTCTGGCAGCAAGCTAGCGGAGGATGAGATGGCTGATCAGCAAGCCCCGCCCGCCGGTCCCGATCTGTCACAGGGTGTAACGCCGTCCGAATTCGCGGGCGAGACCCTGCTTGGCCATGTCGGCGACGAAGAAGTCGTGCTGGTGCGCTCTGGATCGGAGATTTTCGCGATCGGCGCCCACTGCACCCATTATCACGGGCCGCTCGCGGAGGGCCTGGTGACCGGCGAGAGCATTCGTTGTCCCTGGCATCACGCCTGTTTCGACTTGCGCACCGGCGAAGCCACCCGGGCGCCGGCGCTCAGTCCGATCTCGGTCTGGAAGGTCGAGCAAGAAAACGGTCGCATCCTGGTTCGCCACAAGCGTGACCAGCCCAAGCCGCAGCTGATGGGCGTCACCGATGCGCCCGGCCGGATCGTGATCGTCGGCGGTGGCGCGGCAGGCTTTGCCGCAGCCGAGATGCTGCGGCGGCAGGAATATCCCGGCAGCATCGTGATGCTGAGCCATGAGGCGGCGGCGCCGGTAGACCGACCGAACCTGTCCAAAGACTATCTCGCCGGCAGCGCGCCGGAGGACTGGGTGCCGTTGCGGCCGGATGATTTCTATGCCGAGGCGAAGATCGAGCTGCGGCTCAACACCGAGGTCACGGCCATCGACACCAACGCGCGCCATGTCGTCACATCAGGCGGGGAGACCATCCCCTACGACCGTTTGCTGCTGGCGACCGGCGCGGAGCCGGTGCGCCTGCCGATACCGGGCATGGATCAGCCCCATGTCCACGTGCTGCGCTCGCTCGCCGATTCCCGTGCGATCATTGCATTGGCTGATGGCGCGCGGCGCGCGGTCGTGATCGGGGCGAGCTTTATCGGACTTGAAGCAGCGGCGTCGTTGCGCGCCAGAAATGTCGAGGTCCACGTCGTAGGCCTCGAGCAGCGGCCGATGGAGCGCGTGCTGGGGCCCGAATTGGGTGACTTCGTCCGCGCCTTGCATGAGGAGCACGGCGTCATCTTCCATCTCGGCGACACCGTCACCGCGATCGAGGGCAAGCGCTCGACGCTGAAAAGCGGCGGCGCGATCGAGGCCGATATCGTGGTGGTCGGCGTCGGCGTGCGTCCACGCCTCGAATTGGCCGAGAAGGCGGGGCTGGCGGTCGATCGCGGCGTCACCGTCAATGCTTATCTGGAAACCAGCATCCCCGGCGTCTATGCCGCGGGCGATATCGCGCGCTGGCCCGATCCGCATTCCCTTGAGACTATTCGCGTCGAGCATTGGGTGGTGGCCGAGCGTCAGGGCCAGACTGCCGCGCGAAACATGCTTGGGCAGCGCGAGCCGTTCCATGCGGTGCCGTTCTTCTGGAGCCAGCACTATGATGTGCCGATCAATTATGTCGGCCACGCCGAGAAATGGGATGAAATCACCGTCGACGGCGACATATCCGGCAAGGATTGCCTGCTGCGGTACAAGAGCAACGGCCGCGTGCTGGCTGTCGCCTCGATCTATCGGGACATCGCAAGCCTCGAGGCAGAACTTGCGATGGAGAGGGCGCGGGTGCCTTAAGGAGGGCTACAAAACGCCGCTCCACGTGAGGCCCGGGCTTGTCCCGGGCATCCACGTCTTTAAACTCGCTGGCGAAGCAAACAAGAACTGGATGGCCGGAACAAAGTCCGGCCATGACGAACGTTAGCGACGGGCCGCCACCATGCTCACCGAAGCCTCAACCTACGACGAGCTCTACCGCAACTTCCGCTGGGATGTCCCGGATCGCTTCAACATGGCGACTGCGTGTTGCGATCGATATGCCGACGGCACCAACCGGCTGGCGCTGATCTATGTCGACGAGGACGGCGTCACCACGCGCACCTCGTTCGACGAGGTCGCCGAGATGTCACGCCGGTTTGCCAACGTGTTGAAGGCCGACGGCCTCTCGCGCGGCGACCGCATAGCCGTGTTCCTGTCGCAATCCCTTGAATTACCGATCGCGCATCTCGCGGCGTTCCGTTCCGGCATGATTTCCATTCCGCTGTTCGCGCTGTTCGGCGAGGACGCGCTGGAATTCCGGCTGTCGAATTCCGGCGCACGGGCCATCGTTACCGACGAAAGCGGATGGGAGAAGCTCTCGAAGATTCGCGACCGGCTGCCCTATCTCCAGGCTATCTATGTCACGACCGACATCGCGCACGCTGGCGCGAAGCCGTTCTGGCCGGCGATCGAGGAAGCGGACGACGTGTTCCCTACCGTCGATACCTCGGCGGACGATCCGGCTCTGATCATCTACACCTCGGGCACCACGGGTAATCCGAAAGGCGCGCTGCATGCGCATCGCGTCGTGCTCGGCCATCTCCCCAATGTCGAGATGTGCCACAATTTCTTGCCGCGGCCGGGCGATCTGATGTGGACGCCGGCCGACTGGGCCTGGATCGGCGGGCTGATCAATTGCCTCTTGGCGTTCTGGTATCACGGCATTCCCCTGGTCGGCCACCGCGCGCGCAAGTTCGAGCCGCAGGCGGCGATGACGATGATGGCCGAGCTTGGCATCCGCAACACCTTCCTGCCGCCGACTGCGCTGAAACTGATGCGGCAGGCCGGCGTGAAAAATCCGGCCTTGAACCTGCGCAGCATCTTCACCGGTGGTGAATCGCTTGGCGGCGAATTGCACGGCTGGGTGCGCGAGACCTTCGGCATCGACGCGCATGAAGTGTTCGGCCAGACCGAATGCAATCTCGTGATCGGCAGCAATTCGAACCTGTTCCCGATCCGCCCCGGCTCGATGGGCAAGGCGACGCCGGGCTTCGATGTCCGCATCGTCAACGACAAGGGCGAGGAATTGCCCCGTGGCGAGCGCGGCATCATCGGCGTGCGCCAGCCCTGTCCCTGCACCATGATCGAATACTGGAAGAATCCGGAAGCGACCGCGAAGAAATATGCCGGCGAATTTTTGCTGACCGGCGATCTCGGCGTGCAGGATGAAGACGGCTATTTCTGGTACGTCAGCCGCGAGGACGACGTGATCACCACCGCCGGCTATCGCGTCGGCCCCTCGGAGATTGAGCACACGCTGATGAAACATCCGGCGGTCGCGATGTCGGCGGTGGTCGGAATTCCCGATCCGATCCGCACCGAATCCATCAAGGCCTGGATCGTGCTGCGTCCGGGCTTTGCGCCAAGCGACGCGCTGGCGCGCGAGATCCAGGAGTTCGTGAAAGTGCAACTCGCCGCCCACGAATATCCGCGCTTCGTGCAGTTCGCCGAGACCCTGCCGATGACGGCGACGGGGAAGGTGCTGCGGCGGGAACTGCGGGCGCTGGGTTAGGGCTCTTCGGTCAATTCGACGCGGTAGAAAAATGCAAAAGAAAACGACCAACGCCGCGGGCTTGCACCGCGCCTCGCTCAAGAAGCTCCACGATTTGGACGCGGCGCTCGAGCTCATGTATTACGGCTGGCGCGGGATGACGCTCTCGGCCGACCAGTATCTTGCCACGCTTGGCCTGTCGCGCCCGCACCATCGCATTCTCTATGTGGTTGCGCGCCAGCCCGACATCTCGATCGGGTCGCTGATCGAGATCCTCGGCATATCCAAGCAAGCCGTGAACCGGCCGCTTGGCCTGTTGCTGCAACGTAAGCTTCTGACATCGAAGCGGTCGCCCGAGCAGCATCGCTCCAAACTGCTGCGGCTGACGGAAGCAGGAAAGCGCATCGAGCAACGGGCGTCGGGTTACGAGCGCAAGGTGCTGCGCGAGGCGTTTGATCGTGTCGGTTCCCCCGGCGCTGCTGCCTGGATGGCGGTCATGGGGGTCATCGCAGACAACAACTGACCGCTTTCTCATGTCAACATAGTTGACGTTAAAATTGCCCTGTGTCATCTCTTCCTGGCAGTTGCACAGAGAGAGGGCGCGAGCATGAGCGAACAGCCAATGGACCGGGCCGCTGCGGGACGCTTTGTCGAGACGTGGTGTGCGAACTGGCGCAAGGTCGATATCGACGCCGTCGTTTCGCACTTCGCCGAAAACGCCGAGATGCGCAGCCCCCTGGCGCTCAAATTAACCGAGTCGCCCGTGGTCGCGGGCGTCGAGAACATCCGTGCTTACTGGCAGAAGGCCTACGGCCATATCGCTAGCGCGGACCTGAAAATCCTGAACTGGAGTTGGGACGATACGATTGCTCGCTTGACGGTCTGGTGGCAGCTGGGCGACGCGCGCGCCAGCGAGTTCATGGACTTCGACGGTGCCGGCCGTGTGATGCGTAGCGAGGCCTTCTACGGAAAGTAGCCATGCGATTTTCGGACATTATTCTGCTTCTCAATACGCTCTGGTTCGGCGGCGCGTTCATCCAGTTCAGTATTGCCCAGGGCAATACGCTCAAGATATTGGTGCCGCGCGAGGAGCGCGGAAATCCGATCGCCCCGACCTTGTCGGCCAGCGTTGCGTTTCTGGGTGGGATCAATCTGCCGATCGGCCTCCTGTCCTTGTATCTCCTTTTGTTCCGGCCGCCCTTCTTTCAGGCGGACGCGCAGCTTGCGTTGTTCCTGTTCTTCGCCGCGTGTCACTTCAGCCAGTTCGCCTACAACCTTCCGGTCCTGATGCGCGGCGGACGGGTCGGGGTGGCGTATTGGCCTGTGTTGAAGGGGCCGATGCTCCGGATTTTTGTCATCGATGCGGTGCTGTTTGTTGCGAACCTTGTTGTGGCGCTGCTGCTCCTGCTCCGGTTCTGACATGCGGTGCTCCCGTTTCCAGCCGCCGAAGCGGTGAGGGGGAGCCGTCAGGCGGCAATGCCGGCGCCCGATGGCTTGACGAAGATCAATACGCAGTCCCGTGGATCGGCTCCAATACGTCCGATCATGGAGGGGGAGCGCGATGTCGATCTCCGGAAAGGCCGATCCGGTGGTGCGGCCGATTACTGCGGCGGACATTGCGGAGGCGCTGAGCCAGGGGTTGCGGGATTTTCAGGCGATGCCGCTCTACGGGCTCGCCTTCGGTGCATTCTATGCCGCCGGCGGGATCGCAATCCTGCTCTGCCTGACGGCATTCGGCATGGTCTATCTGGTCTATCCGCTTGCCGCGGGCTTCGCGATGATCGGCCCGTTCGTCGCTATCGGGCTCTACGAGGTGAGCCGGCGGCGCGAAGCCGTGCAGCCGGTTTCGTTCGGCGCGATCTGGGCCACGATCAGAACGCGCAGTGAAATCGGCTGGATGGCCTTCGTCACGCTGTTCGTGTTCGTGGTGTGGATGTACCAGGTGCGGCTGTTGATCGCGCTGCTGCTCGGGCTCAACGCCTCGTTCTCCAGCCTGCACGATTTCATCACCGTGGTTCTCACCACCAATGAGGGATTGCTGTTCCTCGCAATCGGCAACGCGGTCGGCGCCGCGCTGTCGCTGATCCTGTTTTCGCTGACCGTGGTGTCGTTTCCGCTGCTGCTCGACCGCGACGTCGATTTCGTCACCGCGATGATCACGAGCGTCCGCGCGGTGGTGACGAGCCCGCTGCCGATGATCGGCTGGGCGGCACTGATCGTGGTGCTGCTCGCGGTCTCGGCGATGCCGTACTTTCTCGGTCTCGTGGTGACGCTGCCGGTGCTCGGCCACACCACCTGGCACCTCTATCGCCGGATCATCGCGCCGGTGCCCGGCTAGATCGCGACCCCGATCATTTCGCCTTCAGAACCGCACGCAGCATCGCTGCCAGATCGTGCCGGCGGTAGGGCTTGTTCAGGATCCGCACGTCGCGGCCGGCCCCGTCGATCGCCTCGGCGGGATGTTCGGTATGGCCGGAGGTGAGGAGAATCTTCAACTGAGGCCGCAGGCGCGCGGCCTGGCGGGCGAGCTCGGTGCCGAACATGCCGCCGGGCATCGCGACATCCGTGAACAGGAGATGGATGTTCTCGGGGCCGCGCAGTATTTCGAGTGCCGCGGGCGCGTTGGGCGTGACGATGACGCGATAACCGAGCGCCTTCAGTTCGCCTTCGACATAGCCGCGCACCATGTCGTCGTCCTCGACCACGAGAATGGTTTCGCTGCCAGTCGGCGCGGCCGGCTGACTGCTGGACGGCACGGCGCTCGGCTGAGATGTCCCGACCCGGGGAAAGAAGAGTCTGACCGCGGTGCCATGGCCCGGCTCGGAGCGGATCTGCATCGCACCGCCGGATTGCTGCGCGAAGCCGTAGACCATGCTCAGGCCGAGGCCGGTGCCTTTGCCGACCTCCTTGGTGGTGAAGAACGGCTCGAAGGCGCGGCCGGCGACCTCGGCCGTCATGCCGGTGCCGGTATCAGTCACCGCAACCATGACATAGTCGCCGGGCCGGGCTTCGCCGTTGACATCGACGTCGGTTTCACCGAGCGACGTATTCTTGACCTCGACCGTCAGCTTGCCGCCTGATGACATGGCGTCGCGCGCATTCAGCACCAGGTTGAGCAGCGCCGAGGCCAGTTGGCCGGGATCGACGCTGGCCTGCCACAGGTCTTGATCGAGGTGGAATTCGCACTCGATATGTTCGCCGAGCGTCCGGCGCAGCAATGGCTCCATGCCGAGAATTTTCTGGCCGATGTCGATGTGCTTCGGCATCAACGGCTGCTTGCGCGCGAACGCCAGCAGGCTTCGTGTCAGGTCCGAGCCGCGTTCGGCGGCGGTCGCGATGCTCTCGGCGATGTTGCTCAGCTCCTTGTGAGGAGCCAGCCGCTCGGCAAGGTGCTCGGCATTGCCGAGAATGACGGTCAAGAGATTGTTGAAATCATGCGCCACGCCGCCGGTGAGCTGACCCATCGCCTCCATTTTTTGGGATTGGGTGAGTTTCTGGTTGAGCTCGTCAATGGCGGCGCGCTGACGCTCGAGCGATTCAGCGGTGCTGTTGAACTGTGTCATCAGCCCGCCGAGCTCGCCGCCCGGATGGGGCAGGGGAATCCGCGCGCGCAGATCGCCAAGCCCGAGCTTCGTCGCCATCGCGGCCAAACGTCCGACCTGACGGCCGATAATCATGGTCGCGAGAATCCAGACGCCCGCGAGCAGCAGCAGCGAGGCCACCGCAAGGATTGCCAGGTCCTCGTAAAGACGGCGGTTGGCCGCGGCCACCAGGCTGTCCTTGGGCCGCCCGACCATGATGTGGAGCCCGGCATCGCGCGCTGAGGGCGAGCGAGCAGCAGTCCAGACACGGGTTCGGCCCTCGCGCCCGGCCGCTTCATGGAACGGCTCGCGGTGCGGCGAGGCCGCAAACCGGAACAGCTCCGAACTTGCAATCGATACGCCGGCCGGCTCGGTCCAGTCCTTGCTGTCGGGCGCGACGAGGACCGTGCCTTTCCTGTCAACCAGCAGAATCTCGCTATCATCGGACAGGCGCCTGTCGTGGTCCTCGGCGAATTTCTGCAGGTTGAACGAGGCGAGCAGGATGAATTTCAGTTCGCCGGATTCGGTGCGAACCGGATAGGCGATCTGCAGCACGGACGTCCCCGTCAGCCGGCCGAACACAGGCTCGAGCGTGACGATGCCGTGTGCTGTCAGCGCCTGCCTGAAATAGGCGCGATCCCTGAGATCGAGCGTCCGGTTGGTTCGTAGCGAATCGCAGAACAGGCTGCCGTCCGGATTGATGGTCAGGATGCCGGTGTAGCGCGTGTATTCCTCGCGCACGGCGGACAGGAAGGCCGAGCAGGCCGCCTTGTCGCTGGTATTGAGGTCGCGGGCGCGGGCGAGGCCATAGTGAAGCTGGGCCGTGCCCTGAATCTTCTCATCGAGATCGCCGAGGATATCGTTGGCGGTAGCCGACAGGCTGGCCAGCGCGGCATCGATGTCGCTCGTGCGGTTCTGCACGAAGCGCAGCCCCACCAGGATGGCCGGCACCAGCATCGCGGCAATAACGAGAATTAATAGCCGGGTGCGCAGGCTCATCGGTGCGTCGTTCCGCGCTCAAATCAGCTGTTTCGTTGTTAGAGTGACGTTCGGAATCTACCTGCGAACCAGCCATTCTGGAACCACGCGTGCTGGAATATCCTCTAGGCAAGTCCGAGTCCACTCGTGAAGCCCGGCAAGAAGGCTATGGCCCTCCATCGTCGTTCCCGTGGGAGCCGTGCTTCTATTGTTGCGCTGGGTTCCGCTGGAGGATCACGCAATCAGATCATTGATCACACTGGCGAGCTTGCGTTCGTCGCCGTCGAAACTGGCAATCATCGCCCCCAGCATTTCGTCCGGCTTCAGTTTTTCGATTTTGAGCGGGTGGCCCGCGGGGTCGGCCAGCAGGGCGAAGAACGTAAGCTGCGACCGTCCATTTCCTTCGCGGAAGGCATGGATCGCATTCAGCTCTGCCAGGAAATGCGCAGCTTGGTTTGCGAACCTCAGCGCATCGAGATTCCGAAGGAAATCCGCAGATCGCAAACCGTCGAACAGCTTGTTCGCCTGGTCTTCGATGTTTTCGGGAAAGCAGAACGGATTGCCGCCCTTCGCAATCCTGACCGTGCGGATCTGCCCTGCCCACTGATAGACATCTTGAAACAGATGGTGGTGGATAGCCCTGTAATGCTCGAAGTCCATCGATCCGTCTGGCAGCGGTTCTTCCGCTCGCGCGCTGGAAATTTCTGTCTCGAATGCCTCGAGTTCGTTCTGGTTTCGCAAGTCGAGCTTATTCACCAGTACGGTCGAATTCTTGTAGGTGTAGGGATCTTCGATCGCATCGTACATGCGGTCGGTCAGCCCTTGCGATGGCTGCGAATGATTGCCTGGCGATATTCGTCCGCCGTGAGGCCTTTGCTGCGCGCATCGTTGGCGCGCTTTTTCATCGCCGGCGTGAGCTTGATGCCCTCGACTTCACTGATCTTGGCAAAGCGATCGCTTCCGAGCACGAACCGGCCAGACCCCGCCTTTTTTGCCGCAATGTTCTTCCGTTTCACCATAACCGCAGGATACCACGAGTCGTAGCCAATAGCACGCACAGGAATCGGCACGCGAGTGATGGTTGGGGGAGGAAGGACGCCGCCTACGGCGTCCCGATGCCCATTTCCTTCAGCGCGGCCAGCATTCGTTCCGGCGGCTGCATCTGGATGGTCAGCGCGTTGCCGGTCTCCAGGAGGCTCTTCAGGCTCGACAGGATTGCGGGCCAGCCCGTGCGGCCGCCGGACAGGATGTCGTCGCTGATGTCGCGGTCGTGCGATTGCAGCATCGTCAGCTTGACGACATCGCCGGCCTGCTCGATCTCGTAAGTCACGAGCGTCGGCCCGAGCTTTTCCACCAGCGCCGGCCAGTTGACGTTGAAGGTGACGGTGAGCTTCCTTGGCGGTTCGCACTCGATCACCTCGCCCGAAATATGCAGGGCGCCGTCCGGCGTTCGCATAATGAAGGCACCGCCGATCCTCTGATCGACTTCGACCGCATGGCCGGAGAAATACTTCCTGGAAAATTCCGCGCGCGTCAGCGCCTCCCACACCTTCTCCGGCGTCGAGGCGATGTAGATCGTGTAGACGATCGCCGGCTTGAACTCTATGATATTCAGAGCCTCAGGCTTACTCATCACGCTTCTCCAACTGCCGTTTCAACTCGCTAAGCGCGGCAAGTTTCCCGCGCTCGAATTTCTTGATCCACCGCTCGCCGATCTGATGAATCGGAACCGGATTGAGGTAATGCAGCTTCTCGCGGCCATGCCGGAGCGTGGAGACGAGGTTGGCTGCTTCGAGAATTCCAAGGTGCTTGGTCACGGCCTGCCGCGTCATGTCCAGGCCGCCGCAGAGCTCGTTCAGCGTCTGTCCGTTTTTGGCGTGAAGCCGGTCCAGCAGCGCGCGCCGCGACGCGTCGGCGAGCGCTTTGAAGACCTCATCCATGCCCAAGATAATAGGCAACCAAAAGGTTGCATGTCAAGGGCGTGTGTTTGGCGCGGCCCGAGGTTGTGTTACCGTGTCGTCAGCCAACGCAGATTGGTCTTGAACAGTCGGGGTGGAACATGGGCGATCGCCTCAAACTCGCAGCCTGGTGCGCGATCCATTTCCTCACATGCTCGGGCGCCGAGGCGCAGCAACAGGTGATCGGCGCGCCGCCCGAAGCCTCCAACATGAAGCTGGTTGGAACCAGCGATCTGCAGGCGCGCAGCGCTTATCAGCCGACCATCCACCATCAGGGCGACCGCTGGATTGCCTATATCGGTCATCACGGCGGCAGCGACGAAATTCCGGCGCCGGTCAATCCGCTGACCGGCAAGGCGGAGCCGAACGGCACGTCGATCGTCGACGTCACCAATCCCTCGCAGCCGAAATATCTGCGCCACCTCCCGGGACAGGAAGGCAAATATGAAGGGGGCGGCGCGCAGATGGTGCGGATCTGTGACGGCAAGGCATTGCCGAAGGGCGATCGCAACGCGGTTTACATGCTCAGGACTTTTGGCGGCGAGGCGCATGAGATCTGGAATGTCGCCGATCCCGCCAATCCTGTGCTGATCACGCGGATAGCCGGCCTGAAGGACACGCACAAGAACTGGTGGGAGTGCGACACCGGCATTGCCTTCCTGGTTTCGGGCGCGCCGGACTGGCGCACGCGCCGCATGACGCAGGTCTACGATCTCTCCGATCCCGCCCATCCGCAGAAGATCCGCGATTTCGGCCTGCCCGGCCAGGAGCCCGGCTCAACCGGCGCGGTGCCGACCGAACTGCATGGGCCGATCTCGACCGGGCCTTCCGGCAACCGGATCTATTTCGGCTACGGCACCAACAAGGGCGGCATCTTGCAGATTGTCGACCGCGAGAAACTGCTCAACGGGCCCAAGGAGCCGACCCCTGACAATCTGCGGCTGCCGGAAATTGCGCGGCTGCCGATGTCGGCGTTCAACGGCGCCCACACGACCTTTCCGATGCTTGGCATGCCGATTGCAGAATTCGCGCGCGACAAGGACGGCAAGACCCGCGACATCGTGATGATCGTCGATGAGGCGATCCTGAACGAATGCAACGAGCCGCGGCAGATGGTGTGGTTCGCCGACGTCACTGTCGAGAACCGGCCGATGATGATCTCGAGCTACACCGTGCCGGAAGCGAGCGGAACGTTTTGCGAGCGGGGCGGGCGGTTCGGCGCGCATTCCTCCAACGAGAGCATGGCGCCGGTGTTCTACAAGAAGATGGCCTTCATCGCCTTCTTCAATGCAGGCGTTCGCGCCCTCGACATTCGCGATCCCTTTCATCCCGCCGAGGTCGGCTATTTCATTCCGGCGATCACGGCGGCGACCGACAAGCGCTGCGTCAAGATCGATGACAAGAACCGCTGCAAGGTCGCGATCCAGACCAACAATGTCGAAACCGACGAGCGCGGCTACATCTACATCGTCGACCGCGCCAACACCGGCCTGCACATTCTGGAACTGACCGGCCCGGCGCGCGCCGTCGCCGGCCTGCCGTAAGGGGCCGGCGATGCGCCGCTGGCCGGTCATCGCGTTCGCCACCATCGCGCTCGGTGCGCTGTCGGGCGCTGCGGCCTACCAGCATGCAGGGTCGTTTCAGCACGAAGGGAATGGCGAGTGGCGGGAAATCGCTTGGCCGTTCCCGCGCGATGGCTGGCCTGCCGGCAAGGCTTTTCGCTGCGATGGATGCGGCGGCGATGTCGCGATCTATCTACGGCCGAAGATCGGTTTCTGCAATTGCGACCGCGGCATCGCCGACGACGATGAGGTCGATCGCGTCGCCGATGTCGATTTGATAAATGAGCGCTTTGTGCCCGTCAGCAGCGGACAGGTGGTGCGCGTGGCAGATATGCCGGGGCGGATCAGGGCGTATGAGCTGCCGCCGGCCGCCAGCACGAGACACGCGGTGGGCATCGCCGTCTCGCGCCGCTGCGATCTCCTCGTCGCGGTCGCGCATGGCAACGGCGACGCGTCGGAGATAGGGCGCGCCGCGCTGGCGTTTCTGGCTACAAATGAGATGACCCGCTGGGTGATCGCCGCGATGGAGGAACGGTGACGGTGCTTCTTAACCTCGCCCCAGCACTCTCCCCGTAAAGAACGGGCAGAGAGAGTCAGAGCGCGGCTTCCATCTGCGGCTCCCACATGCATAATGTCCTAACCGCCCTCACAGCCGGAACCCCACATGTCTCTCCAGGTCTATCTCGCCTTTGTCGCCGCCTGCATCGCACTCGCCTTGTTGCCCGGTCCAGTCGTCACGCTGTTGATCGCGAACGGGTTGCGGTACGGGACGCGCGCGGCGATGATCAATTGCGCCGGAGTACAAACCGCGATGGCGATCGTGATCGGCACCGTCGCCATCGGTCTGACCTCGCTGATGGCGACCATGGGTTACTGGTTCGACTGGGTGCGCTTTGCCGGTGCAGCCTACCTGATCTGGCTGGGCATCAAGCTGATCCGCGAGCCGGTCGAGGGCGTCAACGCCGACGAGCCGCCACCGCCGCCGCGCGGCGGTTTCTTCCTGCAGGGCTTTCTGGTGCTGCTCTCCAATCCGAAGGTGCTGATTTTCTTCGGCGCGTTCATCCCGCAGTTCATGGACATGGAGAAGCCTCATCTGCCGCAGGTGGCCCTGCTGGGCATCACCTTCATGGTGATCGCCGCCTCGACCGATGCGATCTATGCGCTGCTGGCCGGCCGGGCGCGAAAATTCTTCTCCAAGCAGCGGACGCGGCTGGTATCGCGCGTCTCCGGCGGCGTCATGATCGGTGGTGGCATCTGGCGGCGCTGACACGGGCGCGCTGATTTTACAGCCGTTGCTTCGAGCGCATTAGCGACGTCGCTTTCCGTAGTACGGGTTGGTCACGCATTGCGCCGAACGGCCGGATGCGACTGCCTTGCACTGCGCCATGGACGCAAAGCGACATGAAATGCCGCCTTGAGGCCCGTATGACTGCAGGCAAACCGGGTAAGCCGGATCATACGTCTGGGCTTGCGCGGGCAGCGTCGTCAGACCCAGAACCAGCACGGCCGAAATGATCAATGCGCGCACCTTAACTCTCCGTTGTGTGCGTGAGAGGCGTCGGCGGGGCAATCTGCGCATGGAGACCTCGTCTGACAAACCGCGCCGTCGCCTAGATTTTCGATTTAGGATAACTCTGTTGTTTGATTTACATCAACGGCAGGTCGCTCTCGCATGCAATTGCGCGCGGGCGATCGGTAAGGCGGGGTGACCGAATACTGCACGTTGGATCAATAGCAAACGCTGCCGGTTCACGCTTCGATGCGATTGCGGCCGCAGCTTGCCGGCACCCACCCGCCAAGCGTGCTCGTGCGCCGGCGAGACCCCCGGCTCGTCCCTCAAGCGGCCAGGGCGGTCTTGCCGGCAGGTCGCACTGTGTGGGCCAAAGGAGGGGCATCCCTTGGAGACGATACATCTGGACTGTCCGAAATGCGGACGGAAAATGATCCTGGTCGCAACGCGCGACGGCAAGATCCCTGCGGTCATGCAGTGCCCGACATGCGACCGTCCCGACCCGCTGAAATCCGAAATCGTCGAAGGCTGGATCAGCTCGCTTCGGCCGCCTGCGTGACCCGCAACTCGCCGCTGCGATCTCGTGTCAGGGCTCAATGAATGGCCAGCATCTTCACACGTGGAAGCGAAACGCGAGCCACGCGGGCAGTACGTTCCCTTCCCCACAAGTGGGGAAGGAACGTACCTGCTGCATGGCATGCTGCGCGGCACAAGCAGCCCAAAGCAATCGGGGTCAAATCAACCGCTGCGCTCGCAGTGCCACTTCGATCTCGCCAAGAATCCGCGCCAGCCGCTCCGCCCATGCCTTCTCGCCCGCGGGATCTGAGATCAGGTCCTGGCGGATCTCGATTCCCGTGTTCATCAGCCCGCGCGCCTCGCCGTGGACGGGGATCGTGTAGTCGGTCTCGTCGCTGACGGCATAGGGCTCGTTGTCGCCGACCACGAGATCGCCCTCGGCGCGCAACAGTTTCAGAAGCCGCGGCGCCAGATGCGTGTCGCGGTGGTAGAGCGTGCCGATGTGCCAGGGCCGCGCGATCCCGGCATAGACGGGCGTAAAGCTGTGCAGGGATACCAGCACCGTCGGCATGCCTGCGTTGCCGCGCTGGTCGATGATCTCGCCGATGCGGCGGTGATAGGGATCGAATACCTGCGCACGCCGGATCGCGGCAGCTTCGCGCGAAATGCCTTCGTTGCCGGGTATCGTGGTCGCCTCGCTGATGCGCGGGATCGAGCTTGCGACATGGGGCGGGCGGTTGCAGTCGATCACGAGGCGCGAGTATCGCTGCACGATCAGATGCGCATCCAGATGCGCAGACAGCGCTTCCGCGACGCCGGCGATCCCGATGTCCAAGGCGATATGGCGCGTCAGTTCGCTCTCGCTCACGCCGAGATCGCCGAGCAGGCGCGGAATAAGCCTGCCGTAATGGTCACATGTGAGCAGAAACGGCGAGCGGCCCGCCGCATTATATTCATGGACTGGAGGAACATCCTCGGCGCTGAGGAGTAGGGCTGTGCTTGCAGAGTCGTTCAAATCATTTTCCCTGAACCGGTGCCTATCGAAGCGGCAGCCCGATCTACAATTGAGCAGGATTCGGCCTAGATGAGACCTACCAGAATCGACGATTGTTTGACGATGCCGCTCCTGACCATCAATCACAAGACTGTTTATCGCTATACGCGCCCGGTCGCGTTCGGCGAACACCGCGTCATGCTGCGCCCGCTGCCGGGGCACGACCTGCACATCCGCGCCAGCCACCTCGAGATCGAGCCGCAGCCGATGCAGCTGCGCTGGATCCACGACGTGTTTGGCAACAGCGTGGCGATCGCGACCTTCGACGAGCGCGCCGACACGCTATCGTTCACCGCGACCGCGACCGTCGAGCACAGTCCAGCGGAAGAGTTCGCGCTGACGCCGGACGATCCGGCCTATTTCTATCCGTTCCTCTATGACGACGAGGAGTTTCCGGACCTGTTGCAGTTCGTCACGCCGCAATACGGCGATCCCAACGGCGAGCTGTCGGCCTGGGCGCGACAATTTCTCGACGCCGAGGCGCCGACGCCGACGTTCAAGATTCTCAGCGGCATGACGCACGGCATTCGCAAGGCCTTCGTCTATCGCAAGCGCCATGAGCAGGGCACCCAGCATCCGCTCGATACGCTGCAGACCGGCTCGGGCACCTGCCGCGACTATGCGCAGTTTATGATCGAGGCGCTGCGCCGGCTCGGCATCGCCGCGCGCTTCGTCTCCGGCTACATCTTCATTCCCGGCGACGGCGCGCATGGTTATGTCGGCGGCGGCTCGACCCATGCTTGGGTGCAGGTTTACCTGCCGAGCGCGGGGTGGATCGAGTTTGATCCGACCAACGGCATCGTCGGCACCCGCGATCTGATCCGTGTTGCGGTGGCCCGCGATCCGCGCCAGGCGATCCCGGTGCACGGCACTTATCTGGGCTCAGCGGATGCATTCGCCGGCATGGAGGTCGATATCAGCGTCGTCGCGGCCGGCGAAGAGGCGGAAGTGGGGGAAGGGGTCCAGCAGGCGGAAGAGGTCTGATCCATGGAGATCAAGGTCGGCTTCGAGATTTCCTATGCGGCCGCGCAGCCGACGCCGATGGTGATCATGCTCTCGATTCATCCCTCGCGCTTTGCCGACATCGTCGGCACCGAGCGCATTGTCGCCGAGCCTGACGTTCCGATCGGCTTCTATCGCGACAGCTTTGGCAATGTCTGTGGCCGCCTCGTCGCGCCCGCCGGTGGCGTCACGCTGCGCGGCGATGCGCTGGTACGCGATTCCGGTCTGCCCGATGCGGTGGTGCCGACCGCGCAGCAGGTGCCGATCGATCAACTGCCCGACGATGTGCTGCTCTATCTGATGCCGAGCCGCTATTGCGAGACCGACAAGCTGACCGACATCGCCTGGTCGCTGTTCGGCGCTACGCCGCCAGGCTGGGCACAGGTGCAGGCGATCGTCGACTTCGTGCACAACCACGTCACCTTCGGCTATCAGCACGCCCATCACATGAAGTCGGCGCATGATGTCTATGAGCAGGGCGCCGGCGTCTGCCGCGATTTCGCGCACCTGGCGCTGACCTTCTGCCGCTGCATGAACATTCCGGCGCGATATTGCACCGGCTATCTCGGCGACATCGGCGTGCCGCGCAGCCCCGCGCCGATGGATTTCTCCGGCTGGTTCCAGGTCTACCTCTCCGGCCAGTGGTACACCTTCGACGCCCGCCACAATGTCCCCCGCATCGGCCGCGTCCTGATGGGCACCGGCCGCGACGCTGCCGACGTCGCGCTGACCACGAGCTTTGGCCGGATGGATCTGGTGAAGTTTTTCGTCGTCAGCGACGAGGTCGTGCCGGCGTAGCTGGCTCCGTCATTGCGAGCCTACGGGTCGCGCGAATGCGCGCCCGATGACAGGCTCAGCGAAGCAATCCATTGCTCCGCACGACGGAAACACCGTATGGATTGCTTCGTCACTTCAGCGCAAAATTGCTTTGCAATTTTGTCGCGAGCTCCTCGCAATGACGGTGTCCAAAGCTCCATGATTTCAGATCGTCTCTTCGTCTACGGCACGCTGATGCGCGGCTTCGACCATCCGATGGCGCAGCTCTTGTCGCGCAGCGCGGATTTTTTGGGCACCGCCACCTGCCGCGGCCGGCTCTATTGCATCAAGCATTATCCGGGGCTCGTGCTGTCGGACGATCCGGCCGACATCGTGTTCGGCGAACTATATCGCCTGCGCGACCGCGACGCCTTGCTCGGCGAACTCGACATGTATGAAGCCTGCGGCGAAGGCTTTCCGGAGCCGACCGAATACATCCGCCGCATGCTGCCGCTGGCGCTGGAAGACGGCAGCACCGGCGAGGCCTGGACCTATATCTACAACTGGCCGGTCACCGGCCTGCCGCAGATCGCATCGGGCAAATTTCTGGAAGACTGAGTCTCTTGTCCCGGACGCGGTGTATCGCTCGCGGCGATGCGAAGCGAGACCTACACCGCATCTAGCCGTTCGCGCTCCATCCTTATGTCGACCTCGCGCTCGACAAATTTCCATTCCTCGGTGGCGCGCAGCGTGCGGACCAGCTCCTCGAATTCGTCCGCATGCGCCGGGGCGTATTCGAACCAGGTCAGGAAGTCGAAGGGCTCGCCGAGATCGCGGCTGTGGAAGAGCTGGCGGGCGATATCAGGCAGATGTTTCAGGCTGCTCGCGATGTGCTGGGATTTGTCCTCGAAAATCTGCCGCCGCTCCTCCTGCGTCAGCTCCCACCAAGCCGCCGATTTCTTGATCGGGATCAGCGCGGCATAGGTCGCCTCGGGGCGGCCGATCTCGGCAGGCGAGGCGTCGAGCTGTTGCTTCTCGGCGCGCTCGGTATAGCGCAGGTGGCTGGCGACGCCGGCAAGCCGCCAGGCGGTCGGCGAGGGCATGATCGGCAGCGTGATGGACAGCGTATGCACGACCGACACCGAAGGCGTCGGCGCCAGCGACGCTCCCTTGACGGGCGCGAACCGCGTCACCCGCCACGCCCCGCTCCTGCCACCCCGGAAGATCGTGAACATGAACGGGATGGAAGCGCGGAACGGGAAGGGATTCAAGCACACTTGGCCCTACATTTGCCGTCAGGCCCGCACCTGACCCGGGCATCCACCTCTTTCTTCACTCTGGCGGGCCATGACGGCGAGGGGATTGTGCCCGCTTTCCGTCCTGTGAATAGCGGCGAGAAGCCTGATAAACATCGCTTTCGGAGCCCGCCTCCCTATATCCATGCTCGTTGGCAATCGCCCAGGCAAAAGCTTAACTTATGCGCTTCACCCCCCAATTCCTCGAAGAGCTGCGCGCCCGGCTTCCGGTCTCGGAAGTCGTCGGTCGGCGCGTGAAATTGAAGAAGGCAGGAAGGGAATTCAAGGGGCTGTCGCCGTTTCAACAGGAGAAGACGCCCTCGTTCACGGTCAACGACCAGAAGCAATTTTACCACGACTTCTCGACCGGAAAGCACGGCAACATCTTCGACTTCGTCATGGAGACGGAAGGCGTTTCGTTCCCCGAGGCCGTCGAGCGCCTCGCCTCCATGGCCGGCATGCCGCTGCCGGCGGCAACGCCCGACGCCGCGCGCCACGAGCAACGCCGCAAGACGCTGCACGATGTGATGGAACTCGCGGCCAAATTCTTTGCCGATACGCTCGCCTCCCGCAACGGCGCCAAGGCCCGCGGCTATCTCGGCGACCGCGCCATTTCGCCGGCGACGCAGCTCCAGTTTCGCTTAGGGTATGCGCCGGCGGATCGTTTTGCGCTGAAGGAGCATCTGGGCGCGGAGGGCATTTCCACGGAGGACATGGTGGAAGCCGGGCTCTTGATCGGCGGCGACGACATCCCCGTTCCGTACGACCGCTTCAGGGATCGCGTGATGTTTCCGATCACCGATGCCAGGGGCCGCGTCATCGCCTTCGGCGGTCGCGCGCTGGAAAAGGACGTTCCGGCAAAATATCTGAACTCGCCGGAGACGCCGCTCTTCCACAAGGGCGACAATCTCTACAACCTCGCCACCGCGCGGCAGGCGACGCACAACGGCGCGCCGCTGATCGTGGTCGAAGGCTATGTCGACGTCATCGCCATGGTCACCGCGGGCTTCGGCGGCGCCGTCGCCCCGCTCGGCACGGCCTTGACCGAAAACCAGCTTGCGCTGCTCTGGAGGATGGCGGACGAGCCGATCCTCTGCTTCGACGGCGACCGCGCCGGGCAGAAGGCCGCCTACCGCGCCGCGGATCTCGCGTTTCCCAATCTCGCGCCCGGCAAAAGCCTGCGCTTTGCCCTGCTGCCGGAGGGGCAGGACCCGGACGACCTCGCGCGCACCGGCGGCCGCGTCGCGATCGAGGAAGTGATTTCTGCCGCACGCGGGCTCGCCGACATGATCTGGTCGCGCGAGATCGAGGGCGGGACGTTTGCCACCCCCGAACGGCGCGCCGCGCTGGAAGCGCGCATCAACGAACTTTCCAACGGCATCCGCGACGAGGTCGTGCGCCGCTATTACCGCCAGGATCTCGCCGAGCGCCTGCAGCGCACCTTTGCGCCGCAGGGTGGGGGCGGCGGATACGGAAGAGGTAATTTCCGGTCCGGCCGCGGCGAATCACCCCGCGCGTTTGCCCCGCGCGGAGCGGCTCCGGCCGGCCGATTCGCCCCCCGCGGCGGCCGTCCCGGGGCAGCCCCGGGGATCGCGCCCGGCCCCTACCAGGCGGCGAGCCCCCAGCTTGCGACCAGTCCGATCATGCGGGGACAGCGCAGCGCCATGTCCCGCCGCGAGGCGCTGATCCTGCAATCCCTCATTAACCACCCCTGGCTGTTGCACGACCATCTGGAGGAGGTGGCCGCCCTGGAACTGGCCCATCCCGAGGCCAACAAGCTTCGCGCCGGCATTATCGCCGCCTTCGCCAACGACCATCACCATTCCCCTGACGTCGAAGAGCAGGCCGAGAAAATGCGCGGCGATCTCGAAACCCGTGGATTAAGCGAGATTCTTCAACGGGTTGAGCGGGCGATCACGACCGCTGCGGTGTGGGCTGCAAGGCCGGGCGCGGCCCGCGAGGATGTTTTGGCCACCTGGCAGCAACTGGTTGTCTTGCATCAGAAAACACATGCCCTACTTAGGGAGAAGAAAGATGCCGAATTGGCGTTGGCTGAGGAAACCAGCGAGGCCAATCTGGCATGGCTGAAGGATGTCGGCGCCCGGCTGGACTCCCTCGACGGCACCGAGGCCCTGATCGAGGGTTTTGGGGAGCTTTCGGGCCGGTTCCGTAAAAGCGTTTGACGTTTAAAAAATGATGCGGACGGCCTTGGCCTGGCCCGCGAAAAGACTCGCCAAATCCATGATTTGGCGGCAAAAACAGGGTTAAGCGAAGCTTAAGGGCCTTCGGGCTACGAAAGACAGAAACCGACGAATTGGAATTCGGGGTGGCGACGGTCTGCGCCGCCCTTTGCGCGTCGTAACCATGGTGCGGAAAAGCGGGTGCCGCTTTCCTCTCGTCATGCGAAGGCGAATGAACAGAACGGGGTGACGATCGCTCGACGTCATCTCGAACGAATTGAGTGAACAACTTGCGGGCCGGTGTGACGCACGCCCGCATGAAGCGCGTTTCGGGAGCTTGATGAATGGCCACCAAGGCAAAGACGCTGCAGGTTAAGGACAAGGAAAAAGACGACAAGGCAGCGGACGCCCCCGAGAAGGACAGCCCCGACGCACCGTCGCCGTTGCTCGACCTCTCGGATGCCGCCGTCAAGAAGATGATCAAGCAGGCCAAGAAGCGCGGCTTCGTGACCTTCGATCAGCTCAACGAAGTCTTGCCCTCCGACACCACCTCGCCCGAGCAGATCGAGGACATCATGTCGATGCTCTCGGACATGGGCATCAACGTCTCCGAGGCCGAGGAAGCCGACGAGGAGGCCGAGAAGGAAGAGGCCGACGACGACACCGACAACGAGCTTGTCGAGGTCACCGCCAAGGCTGTTACCGAGGTCAAGAAATCCGAGCCCGGCGAGCGCACCGACGATCCCGTCCGCATGTATCTGCGCGAGATGGGCACGGTGGAGTTGCTGTCGCGCGAAGGCGAAATCGCGATCGCGAAACGCATCGAGGCCGGCCGCGAGGCGATGATCGCGGGCCTCTGCGAAAGCCCGCTGACCTTCCAGGCCATCATCATCTGGCGCGACGAACTCAACGAAGGAAAGATCTTCCTTCGCGACATCATCGATCTCGAAGCCACCTACGCCGGCCCCGACGCCAAGAACAACATGAACCCGGCGATGATCGCAGCCCCCGCCGAAGGCGCTCCCGCCAATGGCGAGGCCGCGCCCGCGCATGTCGCGCCGCCGGCCGCTCCGCCGTCGGCGACCCCGTTCCGCGCCGCGCCCGCCGGCGAAGCCGAGGTCGAGGAAAAAGATCCGGCGGAGGCCGCCGCCGAAGGCGACATGGATGACGACGAGTTCGAAAACCAGATGTCGCTGGCGGCCATCGAGGCCGAGCTGAAGCCGAAGGTGGTCGAAACCTTCGACAAGATCGCTTCCGAATACAAGAAGCTGCGGCGTCTTCAAGAACAGGACATCGCCAACCAGCTTCAGAGCGAGTCGCTCTCGCCCTCGCAGGAGCGCAAGTACAAGAAGCTCAAGGACGAGATCATCGTCGAGGTGAAGTCGCTGCGCCTGAACCAGGCCCGCATCGACTCGCTCGTCGAGCAGCTCTACGACATCAACAAGAAGCTGGTCTCGTTCGAGGGCCGCCTGCTGCGTCTGGGCGACAGCCACGGCGTCGCGCGCGAGGACTTTTTGCGCAACTACCAGGGCTCGGAGCTCGATCCGCGCTGGCTCAACCGTGTCTCGAAGCTCTCGGCCAAAGGCTGGAAGAATTTCGTCCATCACGAAAAGGACCGCATCAAGGAGCTGCGCCACGAGATCCAGTCGCTGGCGGCGCTCACCGGTCTTGAGATCGGCGAATTCCGCAAGATCGTGCACGGCGTGCAGAAGGGCGAACGCGAGGCGCGCCAGGCCAAGAAGGAAATGGTCGAGGCCAACCTGCGTCTCGTGATTTCGATCGCCAAGAAGTACACCAACCGCGGCCTGCAGTTCCTCGACCTGATCCAGGAAGGCAACATCGGCCTGATGAAGGCGGTCGATAAGTTCGAATACCGCCGCGGCTACAAGTTCTCGACCTACGCCACGTGGTGGATCCGGCAGGCGATCACGCGCAGCATTGCAGATCAGGCGCGCACCATCCGCATCCCCGTGCACATGATCGAGACCATCAACAAGATCGTGCGCACCTCTCGCCAGATGCTCAACGAGATCGGCCGCGAGCCGACCCCGGAAGAGCTCGCCGAAAAGCTCGGCATGCCCCTGGAGAAGGTGCGCAAGGTCCTCAAGATCGCGAAAGAGCCGCTCTCGCTGGAGACGCCCGTCGGTGATGAAGAAGATTCACACCTCGGCGATTTCATCGAGGACAAGAACGCGATCCTCCCCATCGATGCGGCGATCCAGTCCAACCTGCGCGAAACCACCACGCGCGTTTTGGCCTCGCTCACCCCGCGCGAGGAACGCGTGCTCCGCATGCGCTTCGGCATCGGCATGAACACCGACCACACGCTGGAAGAAGTCGGCCAGCAGTTCAGTGTTACACGCGAACGCATCCGCCAGATCGAAGCCAAGGCGCTGCGCAAGCTGAAGCATCCCTCAAGGTCGCGGAAGCTGCGGAGCTTCCTGGATAACTGAGATCGGCATGCCCGGGCTTGACCTGGGCTTCAATCAACGGCGGGCGAAAGCCCGCCGTTTTCATGTTTGCTCCATCTTTGCGATTTGAGAACCGAATTCGATGCCAACTTCTAACCTCGAAGCCAACAAGGCCCTCGTCCTTGCCCACTACGACGCTGTCACCAACAACCACGATCCCGACGCCATCCGCACCCAGGTCACCTCCGACTTCTTCGACCATGCCGCCAATGCGGTCATGTCGGCCGACCAGATAATCGCACACTCGGCCGCGCTGCACGCCACTTTCGGAGAGCTGAAGGCGACGGCCGAGACCATCGTGGCCGAAGGCGACATGGTGGCGGCACGCGTCGTCTGGCGCGGCGTGCACAGGGGTCCCTGGCGCGGCATTGCGCCCACCGGCAAGCGCTTCGAATTCCGCGGCATGACCTTCTGGCGCATCCGCGACGGCAGGATCGCCGAGCGCTGGGCCGAGGTCGACTTTGCCTCGCTGGAGAAGCAGCTCCGCGGCTGAGCCGATCCGCATCGACGCGACGGTGATTGGCGTCTACCATCGCCGGTCATGACCAGTGCAAGTGCACGTCTGACCGTCTGGTACAACACGCGCTGCCCCGTCTGCGACGCCGGCATTGGCTGGCAGCGCAACAAGCTGCTTTCTGCCGTCCGCGCCGGCACCCTTTCATTCAAGGACATCAACGAAGAGCCAGAGGCGCTCGCAGCTTACGGCGCGTCGGTCGACGATGTACGCCGCCGTTTGCATGCAACCGACGAAGCCGGTCGGCTGATCGTGGGCGCGGATGTGGCGGTCGCGATCTGGCAGATGACGCCCGGGCAGAGCTGGTTGGCATCGCTGTTCGGCAATCCGGTGCTGCTGCCGGCCACGCGATTTGCCTATGACCGGTTCGCGGATGTGCTGTTCGCGTGGAATAAGCGACGAGGGCATTGGTAGGCTGACCCGCCCGGATGCGTGGCGTCCTATTTCTTCTTCGCCCCAACCCGGCTGATGCTCTTGATCTTGAGTTGCGGCCGGCCGGATTTCTCGGCGATTTCGCGATCCTGCTCGCTTAAATACGCGCGCGCCGGCTCATCGCCGTCGAGCCCGCCGAGCAGTTCAGCGGGCACGCGGCGGTTGGAGCGCTGGGAATCGTCTTCATAAACGACGTTGAAAAAGGCGAATTCGCCTTTGGGATTGGTTCCGGGTTTTTTCGGCATGCGCGGCTTGTCCCCGATCGGGGCGCCGCTGTCAAAGAAAATAACCCGCGTCGCGCGCCGATCTGCCCTGCGCGATCGGCGGAGAAAGCCCGTGCGAAGCGAGAGCGGTAAATCAAGAGCTGAGCGGTCTCGACACTGTCGGCTGGCGACACTGCCAGGCTAACGCCGCCGGTGACGCGATTTGTTTATGACGGCTTTGGCGGCATACTGTTCGCCTGAAACAAACGGTAGGGGCGGTGGTGATGCCGGCAGCCTCCAACACGAAGAGCGATCTCTCATCGGTGCTCATCGCCTGCTGCCTTGCCATGCTGGCGGTGGGCGACAACAGCACGGCGATCATGGCGGCGCTCCCCGACATGAAAGCCAGCCTGCAGCTTGGTCCGGCGGAAGTCGAATGGGTGGTCAATGCGTATCTCCTGACCGCCGCGATCTTCATCATCGTCGGTGGCGGCGCGGCGGATCAGCTCGGAGCGCGCAGGTCCTCGGTTGCCGGCATCGCCTTGTTCGCCCTCGCTTCGCTGATCATTGCGCTTGCGCCGACAGGCCCCGTCGTGGTCGGCGCACGCGCGCTGCAAGGGCTGGGGGCGGCGTTTGCGGTGGCCGGCACGCTCGCGGCAGTGTCCGAAGCCGCGCCTGATTCAAAACGGGCGGAGGCGATCGGCGCCTGGACCGGCTTTCTGATGCTCGGCTTCAGCATCGGGCCACTTATCGGCGGGGCCGTGACGCATTACGTGGGCTGGCGCTTTATCTTCTGGCTGAACGTCGCCGCCATGGTGCCCGCCGCGCTGATGCTGCAGCGGCATCCCGGCGCGGGCGGCCGACGCGCGATTTCGATGGACTGGGTGGGCCTCGGCATTCTCGCCGTCTTCATGGTGACGCTGATATCGGGATTGCAGGCGCTGGCGCATGTCCGCACCAATCCGCTGGCCGCCATTGTCCCGCTCGCGCTGGCCGTGATGGCGTTCATTGCATTGATCCGGACGGAGACACGGCGTCCGCAGCCGCTGGTCGATTTCGCCCTGTTCGCGAACCGGAATTTCGCGATCGCCGCCGGCCTGTTGTTTCTCGTGATGTTCGACATCATGACGCTGCTGCTCTACTACAATCTTTTTGCGCAATCTGCCGACGGCCTCGATATGTCAGCCATTGCGGCCGGCCTTTCCCTTCTGCCGCTCACGATTGCGCTGTTCGCCTTCGCGCGCGTGGCTCCAATGATTGCAATGCGGATCGGTGTGCGGCGCATGCTGATAGGCGGCTCGCTTCTGCTCGCCGTCGGCTGCGCCATCGTCTGGTTGTCGTTTCAGACGAACGCGAAGTTCGCTGCTCTGATGCCCGGCCTGTTTGTCGCCGGCGCAGGGATAGCGCTCATCTACGCCTCGGCGCCGCGGCTCGGACTTGCGACACTGCCGCAACTGCAGGCGGGGAAGGGCTCCGGCATGCTCAATTCGTGCAGCTTTCTCGGCGGAACGGTCGGGGTGACGTTCGGGGGCATCGTATTCGCGCTCGCCGGATTCGCCGGCGTGCTTGTGCTGCTGGGAATTTCGGCACTGGCGAGCGCTGCGCTCTGCCTTCGGCTAAGGGCGGAATGAAACTGCGCTTTATCTGAGGGAAATCTGCAAATCTCCGCCCAGCTTTGATCGCGGTCATCAGCCACGCTCCGCGGCGTGCATCACGTCCCCAACCCGAGCGCCGCCGCCATCTGGCCACCGCTTCGCCGTTTCATCGCGGGCGAATGTCGCCTCGGCCGCTTCATGGCGCGCCGCCGCGCGACATCAGCGGTTTACGAATTCTTCCGCTTTGGCGTGAAGCAGGCATGGGCCTGCCTGTTCGGCGGCATCGCCGTGTTCCTGATGATCGCCACCTGGCGGTTCTATCCGGCGAGCGCGCCGCTCGCGCGCTACGACTTTCTGTTTCTCTGCATGATCGCCGTTCAGATCGCGCTGCTCGCCGGCCGGCTGGAGACGCTGGAAGAAGCCAAGGTGATCCTGATCTATCACCTCGTCGGCACGGTGATGGAGCTCTTCAAGACCGAGGTCGGCTCCTGGATCTATCCGGAGCCGAATTTTGTCCGGATCGGCGGCGTGCCGCTGTTTTCCGGCTTCATGTATTCCTGCATCGGCAGCTATATCTGCCGCGCCTGGCGTCTGTTCGATTTCGAATTCACCGCGCACCCGCGCCGACTCGCGCTGGCTGTGCTCAGCGTCGCGATCTATGTCAACTTCTTCAGCCATCACTACATGCTCGATCTGCGCTGGCTGCTGTTCACTCTTGCCGGCTGGCTCTTCTTCCACACCCGCGTCTATTTCAGGGTCTGGCACGCGCAACGTTCGATGCCGCTGTTGCTCGGGCTCGTGCTGGTGACGTTGTTCATCTGGTTTTCGGAAAACATCGGCACGTTCACAAAAACCTGGGTCTATCCATCGCAGCGGCACGGCTGGTCGATGGTATCCGTCGACAAGATCGGCTCGTGGTTTCTGCTGCTGATCATCAGCTACACGCTGGTGAGCCTGATCAACAAGCCGAGGCAGAGGCGGGGCGATGATCGTGCGACCAGTGTCCGCGAACAGCTCAATCGCACGCCGGATTTTTCGCACCCCCGATCGTGAGGAAGGTGATCGTGGCAGGCAGCAGCTCAACCGTATCAGGTGACGCTGTCACCGCGGCAAGCTGCGGAAGTTCATCATTCGGGCCAAGCTCCAGGACCGTTCCATTCAGCTTCACGGCTTCGCTTTGCAGATCATCCGCCGACAGCGTGTAGCGTTCGCCGGCCTCGGGCAATCGCAGCGCTGCGGCATCCGTCCTGCTGGTATTGATGGCAAGCAGCATGACGGCCCCACGAATGCCGCGCCGGCAATGCGCGTAGAGATGCATACCCTTGTGCCTGCCGGCGTCGAGAACAATTGTGCCCATCAGGGCGCGCCACAGCAGCGCCGCCCAATAGTTAGGCCGCGGGCGGAACGTCCTCTCGTCAAGCAGGCCGTAATCGCTCGCAGCCAGCGTGTTGTGCGCAACCATTTGGACGCCGGCTCGGGCAAGCCGGCCGAGTTGATCGAGATATCGGAACGTATCGAGGAAAGTGGAAGCCCAGGGATTGCCGCCGCAGGCTGCCTCGGCGGTTTCGGTCAGCCACATCGGTTTTCCCGGTGCAAATTCGTCCCTGAGCGATTGGTAAAACGCGAGCGTCTGGCCCGTGCTCGCCAGCCACGCTTCCGAAAGCGCGGCCTCAGGCGTAGTTTGACCCGGAGCGCATCGTTGCGAGAGGGCGCCGTAGTGATGATAGGAAAAAGCGTTGATGCCGGGTCCGGATGCCGTAAGCAGGTCCCGCGTGATGATGAATTCGGCGCTGGACTGCCTGGATGATTGCGACGTTGTCTCGCCGATCGAGCCGGGGCCCAGAACGATCACATCCGGTTCGCTTGCCTTGATGAACGCAACAAAGGCTTTGAAGTCCCGCCCGTAAGCCGCCGCGTCGTATCCCCTGGGTGCGCCGCCCATCGCGGCCAGTGTCGGCTCGTTCATGAACTCGGCGGCGGCAATTCTGCCACCGGCGGATTTTGTGTAGGCGAAGATGCGACGCGCCTGATCGCTCTGCCATTGACCTGCTGCGTCCCGGACACCGGGCCCTGTTGCCATCGAGGTCACGATATCTGCTCTGACAGCGCCGGCAAAGTCGATGACAGCTTTCCAGCGCTCGCGGCTCAGCACCGCGCGGAAACCGTCGGGCGGCGTCGAGGGCGCCTCGTCGTTCTCGGCGAAGTATGTGGTGTTGGCCCAGGTGCCGCTGACGCGCACGTAAGCTGGCGCCAGCGCCGCAGCCAATGTGCGCAGTCGCCGATTCGATAGGTCGATGGGCTGGCGATATTCGTAGAGGTCGGGATTCCCGCCCCTTGGCATGTTTCCTGCGTTGACGGCGCCGCGATCCGATGGCGCTCGGCTACTTGCCCTGTAAGGCTTCCAGAAGCGTCCCCCGGTTACCTCGACCATTTCCAAATTGTACGATTGAAAGCGCTCGTCGATGGTACCGAGGCGGGGCAATCGTGAAGGGTCTACGAAAAGCGTTGGCGCCTGCGCGGCTGCCTTCTGGCTTCCGGCCAGCGCGGCGACCACAATTCCCATTCCGACTTTGAAACCACTGGACCTGGGCATAGCCATTGTCCTTGGCAGCCAAAGCGGGCCTAGGCCCACGCGTTGATGCTACGGCGCCACCAGCTCCACCCGCCGGTTCAGCGCGCGGCCGGCCTCGGTGGCATTGGAGCCGGCCGGCGCCAGCAGTCCGACGCCCGCGGTGCGCAGCCGCGGCGCGCCGATGCCGTAGTTCTTCACCAGCTCGGCGGCGATCGCCTCGGCGCGGCGTCGCGACAGATCGAGATTGTAGGCGAATGGCCCCTGGTTGTCGGTGTGGCCGACGATGAAGACGCTTAATCCGACCTGAGCGGTCAGCAGCTTCGCGATCTGCTCGAGGGTGGGGCGGCTTTCGGGCTTCACCTCGGCCCTGTCGGTATCGAAATAGATCCCGTCGAGCGCGATGCGGCCGGTCTCGCGGAGGCCCTTGGCCATGACAGCAGCATCCACCATCTTGTTCTCGATCGCTGCTGGCACGGCGATGACGAGCTGCGCATAGATGTCGCGGTTGTTCTCGCTGACGATGAGGCTGACAAAAGTCTCGCGGCCGCCGTCCATCTTGCGTCCCGCAAAATAGCGGTAGTTGAAACCGTCCACCCACATCTGCGGGATCGGCAGCGCGTCGATCTCCTCGGAAAAGGGAATGCCGCCGCAGGCATCGACGTCGCAGGTAAGCAGCGTTTCGAATCCGGCATTCGCCAGCTGGGTTTCAAAATTGCGCGACACCTCCAGGATCGAGGGGCCGGGATTGGTCCGATAGGCGATCCGGGTGATGCGGCCTTCCAGCCGCCGCGCGTCGGTGGGCTGGCCGTCCTTGAACGCGGCCCCTTGCATCCGCGCTGCATCAAAATCCTTCACCTCGTATCCCGTGATGACGCTGCCGCCGAAACGACCGATGCCGGGATAATCCTTTGCGCCGATCACGTCGCGCGTCTGCGCGGCCGCGTTCGTCATCGCGCCGAGCGACATAGCGAGCAGCAGGAGGATCAGCCTCAACAGTCTGTGCGGTCGGGTCATCGGAAATCCATTTGTTCGAAAAAAGATCGATGGAAAGGGAACGCGGCCGGCAGATCAGCCGGTTCAAATGAGCCGCAATCATGGCGGTTTTCGGGGAGATTCTGCCCCCCATGCATCGGCTGCAACCCTCGAAGCGCGGCCAAGGACGTGCTAGAAGCCAATGCTTACTTGCAGTCTCTCTCAGGAATGGCTTTTCCATGCTCCGCATCGCATTTGCTTTCAGCGCCACCCTGGCAATGTTCGCATGCTTCAACTCCCAAGCCCACGCCGCCCAATGCGGCAACTCGTCCGCCGGTTACGAATCCTGGAAACAGCAATTCGCCGGCGAGGCTCGCGCCAAGGGCGTCAGCGCTTCGACTATCCAGGCCCTGATGGCGACCAACTATGCGCAGGCGACCATCAATGCCGATCGCGGCCAGCGCAGTTTCAGTCTCTCGCTCGATCAGTTTCTCGCCAAGCGCGGGGCCACGACCATCGTCGCCAAGGGACGGCAGCTCAAGCGCTCGCAGGGCGCACTGTTCGCCTCGATTCAGGAGCGCTATGGCGTGCCGCCGGGGCCGCTGCTGGCGATCTGGGGCATGGAGACCGGGTTCGGCAGCCAGCGCGGCAACCAGAACATGCTCGCCTCGATCGCGACGCTTGCCTATGACTGCCGGCGCTCGGCCTATTTCACCGAGCATCTTTACGCCGCGCTGCAGTTGATCGACCGCGGCGCGCTGTCGCCCAGCCAGCGCGGCTCGATGCATGGCGAGGTAGGCCAGACCCAGTTCATGCCAAAAGCCATCCTGGCCTACGGCACCGGCAATCTCGAAAACTCGGCCAATGCGCTGATGTCGACCGCGAACTTTTTGAAGGCGCATGGCTGGCGCGCGGGCGCAGGCTACCAGCCGGGCGAGCCGAACTTTGCCGCCATCCAGGCCTGGAATGCCGCAGGCGTCTATCAGAAGGCAATCGCGCTGATGGGCCGGCAGATCGACGGAGGGGAATAGGGGGCTGCGACCGCGCTTTGCGTTCGACAGTTATCATCAAGCCAACAGGTCGTCGTCCCTGCGAAAGCAGGGACCCATAACCCCGGGCGCCAATTGGTCAAGCGAAGGCCGTCAACCACCTCGCCTTTAACAATATCGGCCGCAGCGTATGGGGCCCTGCTTTCGCAGGGCCGACGAGGTTTCGCGGGCGTTTTTCCCATGGCATGATCGGCCCGACAACTAATAAGGGATTCGCATGCGCATCATTCGTTGGGCCGTTTTTGTCGGCGTTGTCATCTGCTCCACCCCCACCTACGCCGCTCGCTGCGGCGGCGATTTCAACGCCTTCGTGGCGGCGATGTCGCAGGAGGCTCAGGCTGCCGGGATTTCGCAAGCAGTGATCAGCCAGGCGCTCGGTGGCGTCACGCAGGATCCGGCGGTGCTCGCCTTCGACCGCCGCCAGCGCGGCACCTTCAACAAGTCGTTCGAGCAATATGTCTCGACCCGCGTCGGTCCCGGGCGGATCAATATCGGCCGGCAGATGCTGCAGCGGCACGGCTCGCTGCTTTCGCGCATCGAGCAGAAGTTCGGCGTGCCGCCGGAGATCGTGGTCGCGATCTGGGGGCTGGAGAGCGATTTCGGCAAGGGCGATGTCGGCAAGATGCCGGTGATCCGCACGCTCGCCACCATGGCCCATGATTGCCGCCGCACCGAGCTGTTCCAGGGCGAACTGATCGCCGCGCTCAAGATCGTGCAGCGCGGCGATCTCCCCTTGCGCGATTTGATCGGCGCCTTCGCCGGCGAGATCGGCCAGACGCAATTCCTGCCGTCGTCCTACATCAAATACGGCGTCGATTTCGACGGCAACGGCCACGTCGATCTGCGCCACAGCGTGCCCGATGTTCTCGCCTCCACGGCAAATTTGCTGCACGTGTCAGGCTTCAAGGGCGGCGCGCCCTACGGCGAGGGCACCGCGAATTTCGAGGCGATGCGCGAGTGGAACAGGGCGACGATCTATCGCAAGACGATCGGCTATTTTGCGGACAGGCTGATGGGGCGATAGCGACAGTCTCTCCGTCATTCCGGCGTCATTGCGAGCGAAGCGAAGCAATCCACGTCTCAGCAAGCCGCGCTATGGATTGCTTCGCTGCGCTCGCAATGACGGCAAGAGAATTTTTGATTTCGAACCACGCCATCGCCCCACGCACGCTGCGCTCCTTCTCGCCTTGTGGGAAAAGGTAGCGCGGACGCAGTCCGCGTCGGATGAGGGGTCTCTATCCGCGGAGACAGACCCCTCATCCGGCTCCCTGCCGCTTCGCGTCAGCGATCCACCTTCTCCCACAAAGGGAGAAGGGGAATGCTGGTCGAAGCTGGTGGCTAACGCCTCACTTCCCCTTCTTGCCCGACATCCGCTCAATCCGTTTCGCCAGCACCTTCCAATACGTCGCCGGCCGAAACCGCTGCAGCAGGTCCATGAACCTCGCGTCGTTGCCGATCAGAATCCGCGGCTGGTTTTTCTCGATGCCGGCGATGATGCGTTGCGCGGCAATCGGCGGCGTGGTTTTGGCGATCGCATCGAAACGGTCGATCGATTCCGCCCGGCGCGCATTGTCGGTGATGCCGCTTCCGGTGCGGGAGTTGCGAACGATGTTGGTCAGCACGCCGCCGGGATGCACCACCGACAATTTCACCGGGCTGTTGGCCATCGAAAGCTCATGCCGCAGGCTTTCCGAAAAACCGCGCACCGCGAATTTCGCGGCCGCATAGGCGGTCTGGCCGGGTGGGGCGATGATGCCGAAGATCGAGGACAGGTTGACGATATGCGCCTCGCGCTGTTTCGACAGATGCGGCAGGAACGCGCGGGTGCCGTGCACGACGCCCCAGAAATTGATGTTGATCAGCCATTCCATCTGCGCCTGGTCGACCTCGTCGAAGCTGCCCATCAGCGCGACGCCGGCATTGTTGATGACGATGTTGAGCGCGGGGTGCGCTGATATCGCCGCGTTGGCAAATTCCTGAATCTGGGCCGGCTCGCCGACATCGACACGATGGGTCGTGATGTTGCGCTTGCCGGCCTGGCCGATCTCGGCGGCGACCTCAAGCAAGCCGGCCTCGTCGCGGTCGGCGAGCGCCAGATCGCAGCCGCGTGCGGCGAGTTCGAATGCGAGTGCGCGGCCGATGCCGCTGGCGGCGCCGGTTATCGCGGCCGCGCTTCCGGATATCGCAGTCATCGGTATCTCACTCCATCAAATGAAAAAAATCGCGGGTTCCCATAATTTTTGCAAATTGGAACCGAACCATAAAGAGGTTTCCGCTCTTAGTGTCGAGTACCTGACAGAGTGATGCTTTCGACCGATGCGACCCCCTTTGCAGGAGGCTGATATGGGACAATCAAAGCCCTTGGGACAGTCAAAACCCTCTCGCGCGACCGCCCTCATCGTCGAAGACGATCCGATGCAGCGGGACATGATTTGCCTGTTGCTGGAGGAAAGCGAGGTCGACGTCATCGAATGCGAAAGTGCGGAGGCTGCGGAACTGGTGCTGGAGCGCGCCGCCGGCAGCCTGGTCTTGATGATGACCGACGTGCAACTCGCCGGCAACATGGACGGTGTCGAGCTCGCGCACATCGCCAGGAAGTACAATCCCGAGATGGGCGTCATCGTCACCTCGGGCAAGCCGCTGCATCAGGAATTGCCCGACGGTGTGGAGTTTTGGGCCAAGCCATGGGCCCCGCTCGATGTGATCCGCACTGCGGAACGCATGATGCATGAACGACGTCACGACCATGAGGCGCGCGCGCGTTAGTGAACAGGCGTCCCGCTTCCACCGCGGACGCCGCCGTGGTAATGGCAGGGCATGACGCTGTCGTTCCTGCTGACCTCCCTGATCGTGGTCGCGTCCCCCGGCACCGGCGTGCTCTACACGCTGGCGGTGGCGCTGACATCGGGCGCGCGGCCGAGCATCGCGGCGGCGTTCGGCTGCACGCTCGGCATCGTGCCGCATATGGTGGCTGCCATGCTCGGGCTCGCCGCGGTGCTGCATACCAGTGCCCTGGCGTTCGCCGTGCTGAAATGGTGCGGCGTTCTCTATCTGCTCTACATGGCCTGGCAGGCGCTGCGCGAGCGAGGGGCGCTTGCGGTCGATACGGGTGCGGCGGCGAAGGCGCGCTCCAGCCGGCGCGTCATCTTCACCGCCGTGCTGGTCAACATCCTCAATCCGAAACTGTCGATCTTCTTCCTCGCCTTCCTGCCGCAGTTCGTCGCCGTCGACGAGCCGCAGCCGCTGGCGCGGATGCTGGAATTGAGCGCGGCCTTCATGGCGATGACGTTTGCGGTGTTCGCAATCTACGGCCTGTTCGCCGCCGCGTTGCGCGACCGCGTCATCACAAGGCCGAAGGTGATGGCCTGGCTGCGCCGCAGCTTTGCCGCCGGCTTCGCTGCGCTCGGCGCCAAGCTCGCGTTCGCGGAGCGGTAGATTTTTCGCGCGGCCGTCGTTGCTCACCGCCGGAATCAAAAAGGCGGACCCTTGGCCCGCCATTCTCCAAAATTCACCCGGAGTTGGGAGCCCGGGCGGAGCTGAGCACTCCACCCGGGCCGAAATTCACTTCTTCTTGGCTTTCTTGGCCTTCTTGGCCTTCTTCGCTTTCGCCTTCTTCGCTTTCTTAGCCATAGTATCCTCTCAAGGTTTTCATGGATTGAAACGCGACACCGAGGCATGCTTGGCGGAGGGCCAGCCTCGCAACATCCTCAATCATGATCCCAGCAGATTCGCAGGCCGCTGCCGCGTGCCGTCATGGCGTTGTCATCACGTTATCCACAGTTGTTATGCATTTTGACGCGATTTTTGGTCGAAATGCGCGCCGTCACCGCCATCCGCATGCGCGCGCATCATGCTTAACGATGTCCCAACGCGCGCGATCTTCATCAATTCAAAACCACGGTTTGGATTGGCCGATGGCGGTCAGGGTCCGTTAAGCGGCGCGGATGCACCTTGTTCCGCAAGACGACGGGGATCGTCGGCGAGGGAAGTCTCGGGCGGATGTCTTGAGCGGTCGTTAGACAAGAGGGGAGACGGGACGCGCGCGTCCTGAGTTCGCGATGCTGAGCGTTCCGACGCTGTGGACGGTATTCGTCATCAATTTTCTGGCGCTGGGCCTGATCTGGGCCTACGTCATGCGCTGCTATCCGTCGTTCGAGGCCGCGCGGTTCTGGACCGGCTCGGCATTCACAGCGGCGGCCGGGGCGGCGATGGCGACGTTGCGCGTGATCTTTCCCGATACGCTGCTGCCGCTGCTGTTCGCCGGCACCGCGCTGATCCTGGCGATCTGCCTTGCCTCGATGGGGGTGCAGAAGTTCTTCGACCGCCCCCTGTCATGGCGCAACACCCTGCTCATCACCGGTCTCGGCACGATCGGTCTGTGGTTCTTCACCTTCGCGCACGACAGCGTGCCCGCGCGCATGACGGTCTTCACCATCGCCCAGACCTTGCCGATGGCGCTGAGCCTGAAGCTGTTGCTGAGCCGGCATGAGAGCCGGGT
Organism: Bradyrhizobium sp. CCBAU 051011; assembly: GCF_009930815.1. Taxonomy (NCBI): domain Bacteria; kingdom Pseudomonadati; phylum Pseudomonadota; class Alphaproteobacteria; order Hyphomicrobiales; family Nitrobacteraceae; genus Bradyrhizobium; species Bradyrhizobium sp. CCBAU 051011. The sequence goes on from NZ_CP022222.1 coordinate 3,487,196, forward strand.
CAATCCGGGTGCCCGGCTCGCGGGCATCGTCACGATCCTGATCATGGCCGTGCTCGCGGTCAGGCTGGCCGGCGCGGTCACCGGCTTCGGCTTCTCCTACATGCATTTCAGCCCGGTCCAGTCGGTGGTGGTGCTGGTGCTGGTGTTCCTGTCGATGGCGCTGAATTTCGGCTTCCTGCTGATGGCGATGGACCGCCTGCGCAACGAAGTCGCGGACCTGGCGCTGCTCGACGACCTCACCGGCGTCGGCAACCGCCGCTATCTGCTGCAGCGGCTGACGGAAGAATGCGTGCGCTCGGAGCGCAGCGGCCCGCCTTTCGCGCTGCTGGTGATCGATCTCGACGGCTTCAAGGGCATCAACGACACCCATGGCCACGCGGCCGGCGACGCCTGCCTGCAGCACTTCACCCTGATGGCGCAAACCCGGCTGCGGCCCGGCGACATGCTGGCACGGACCGGCGGCGACGAGTTCTGCATCGTGCTGCCGTCCTCGACGCTGCGCGAGGGCGCCATGATCGCGCGCCGCGTCCTGGAGGTCTGCCGCGCGGACGCCGAAAAATGCACCGGCAACGACATTCCGATCGCGGTGTCGATCGGCGTCGCGCAATGGAGCCGCGAGATGGGCGGCTATCCGGACCGCGTGATTGCGGCCGCCGACCATGCGCTCTACGACGCCAAGAAGGCCGGCCGCAACGGCTTTGCCACCTACGACCCGGCGCCGCCGCTGGTGCCCGAACCTGCGAGCCCGCCAATGCCTGATGTGGCCCTGCGCAAGCGGGCATAAAGCGTTTCGAGCGAAGCATGCCCTCGGACTTGATCCGTGGGTGGCTACCGGTTCGCGTGAAGAAAACGCGTCCAACAAGAACCGGGCATGCTATTTGAGGTCCGTCACCGGACCCTCGCGCATGAATCTTCGCCTCGTCGCGGCCGCACTATTCGTTCTCGTATTTCCCGCGTGTGCGGTTGCGCAAACGCCCGACCTCGCCGCAATCGCGCGCGCATCCGGCACGCCGGATATTCCCGGCCTGAAGATGGTGTGGCTGGCGCCGTGGGGCGACCTCGCAAAGGCCCACCCATGGCGCAACATCATCGTGCACCAGACCGAAGGCCCGGCCGGCTCCGCGCGCGGCGGCGCGCAAGCGCAGTCGAAAAACCCGACGCGGCGCGGCGTCATGGTCTGGGTGGAGACCGATGGCACCGTGTACTGGGCGGTCGGCGAACATCTCGTCCCGACCCATGGCGACGGCGCCAACCGCAACGACAACAAATACATCGACAACGGCCCGACCTATCGGCAGGTGGTCGGCAACAATTCGGTCGGCGTCGAATTCGCCGGCAATTATCCCGACGTGACCCGTGGTCCCACCGAGGCGCAGATCGCGGCGTGGAAAATTTTGGTGAAGGTGCTGCGCGCGCGGTACGGCATCCCGCTCGATCGCGTCTATGCGCACAACTGGATCGACTACAAGGACGCCCGCTATTGCGAAGGCTGCGAGCTTGCAAGGATGGCGCGGGAGTGGGGCGAGTAGGGCGGGCGTGCTCGATCCGCCGAGCAGCATCGCGGATTATCTGCGGACGTGTGATTGAGGGGCTCTCTCAACTCGTCGTGCCCGCTTTCGCGGAGGACGACAGCGGAGTTGGTGGCGCGCGCCGTGCCCCAAAAACGAAGGCCGGCGTTGCCGCCAGCTTTCGCGCCTTCAACGATTGGTCAATTGCGCCTTGCAACAGAGGTCCGAAACCGCCGGTGCCGGACGCAATCGAGACCGACCGCTATCGAGCCTTCTCATGCTCAGGAAAATGCCCTGGGCAGGTCGGCCGACGGCTTGGTGACGATCTGGTGCGCATCTCGCCAAATGACCTCGCGCTGGCCCGACACGGTAATTGCCCGTACCGGCAGGCCACCTTCCTCGAGCAGCCAAGCGCAATAGCGCGCGCGGCTGACTGCCTCGCGGGCTTGAGGATCGAACCAGCAGATGCCCCAAATCGTATCGCGCCGCTTGAAGTGCCGCGCGATACGTCCCGGAATCGGCAGATGCTGTCCGAACCAGCTGAACTGGTCGGAGAGTTCCTGCCGGATCCAGTCGGGACAGTTGTTCTGGTAGATATACCAGGACGCACGAAAGAAGCCGCTCTCCACGCGGCTGTGCGGGTGGATGAGCGGTGTGACGAACCGCAAATACATGACGACAGGGCGCGACGCCGCGTTGCGTCACGCACGCTCCTCGCAGATGGATTGAATGGAAGAACTGCCGGGAAGGGCGGCGTTCAGCTCACGACCAATTGCCGATCACCGATGGGCGGCGGCGGTCAGAACGTATCGATCTCAACTTCATGTCGCCTCCCTTGAAAAGCGCTGAACAAAAAGTGCGCGAACTCGCGCCCGGGGCGCAGCACATACACCAGCAAACGTCCTGCGGCAAGGCGGTTGCAGAATCTATTACTGACAACAAAAAGCCGGCGTTGCCGCCGGCTTTCGTCATCACTCACTTCGACCGCAATCAGTGCGCGGCTTCGAGCTCGGCTTCCTGCCGGGCAATCGTGCCCTTGACGGCCGACTGCACCTTCTCGAAAGCACGGACCTCGATCTGCCGCACGCGTTCGCGCGACACGCCGAATTCGGCGGCGAGGTCTTCCAGCGTCATCGGCTCTTCCGCCAGGCGCCGCGCCTCGAAGATGCGGCGTTCGCGCGGGTTGAGCACGCCGATGGCGCCGGTCAACGCCTTGCGGCGGTGATCGAACTCCTCGTGCTCGGCCATCACGGCTTCCTGGTTGGGCGAGTTGTCGACCAGCCAGTCCTGCCATTCGCCGGCTTCACCGTCGTCGCGGATCGGCGCGTTGAGCGACGCGTCGCCGCCGAGGCGGCGGTTCATGTCGACCACGTCCTGATCCGTCACGCCGAGGCGCTTGGCAATCAGCTTCACCTGGTCGGGGTGGAGATCACCCTCGTCCAGCGCGGAGATCTTGCTCTTCGCCTTGCGCAGGTTGAAGAACAGCTTCTTCTGGTTCGCCGTGGTTCCCATTTTCACGAGCGACCAGGAACGCAGGATGTACTCTTGAATAGAGGCCTTGATCCACCACATGGCGTAGGTGGCAAGACGGAAACCCTTCTCGGGCTCGAACCGCTTGACCGCCTGCATCAGGCCGACATTGCCTTCCGAAACGACTTCGGAGATCGGCAAGCCGTAGCCGCGATAGCCCATGGCGATCTTGGCCACGAGCCGGAGATGGCTGGTGACAAGGTGATGTGCCGCGTCGCGATCGTCATGCTCGCGCCAACGCTTGGCGAGCATGTATTCCTGCTGGGGCTCCAGCATTGGGAATTTGCGGATCTCGGCGAGGTATCTAGAAAGACCGGATTCTCCATTGAGAACCGGCAACGTAGCTGTACGGGCCATTGAGCGCCCTCCAGTGGTTCAGGCCCCCGATAGCGGCGGGCCCGGCAGGTGATCGCTGTGTTAAAGCCAATCACGCTGCGATGTTCCGCGCTGGATATTCAGCGCAGGTGCAACATAGCGGAAAACGAACAAATAGGGAAGGAATGCTGACGTCACGTCCCCGTGTGTCAGCTATAACCTATTGTCATAACTAAGGTTTTCTGAAGAGGCTGCGTCATTGGGCCGCTTCCAGCGCCCGCTGCAGAACAAGCAGATCCTCCGGCAAGGCGGCCTCCCAATGCAGGAGTTCCCCGGTCCGGGGGTGCTCCAGGGCCAGCAGATAGGCGTGCAGGGCCTGCCGGCCCAGTGCATCGAGCGCCGTCCGGGCTTCGGTCGGGAGGTGGCCGGCCTTGGTCTTGAAGTGCGGGCCATAGACGGCATCGCCCATCAGGGGGTGGCCGATATGGGCGAGGTGCACTCGGATCTGATGGGTTCGTCCGGTCTCGAGCTGGCAGGCGAGCAGCGAGGCGACCGGCTTGCCGTCGCGCCCCTGATACGCCGCCTGCAATTCCCAATGCGTGACCGCCTCGCGTCCGCCCGGGCGCACCGCCATCTTCTCGCGAGCGTAAGGATGCCGGTCGATCGGCGCGTCGACCGTGCCGCGTTGGCGATTGGGGACGCCCCAGATGAAGGCCATGTAGCCCCGCTGCATCGGACCGGTGCGGCCGTGATCGGCGAATTGCGCGGTCAGAGATTGATGTGCCTGATCGTTCTTGGCGACCACCATCAGGCCGGTGGTGTCCTTGTCCAGCCGGTGCACGATGCCCGGCCGCCGCACGCCGCCGATGCCGGAAAGGCTGGCGCCGCAATGGGCGATCAGGGCGTTCACCAGCGTGCCGGTCTCGTGTCCCGCAGCGGGATGTACGACGAGGCCCTTCGGCTTGTCGATGACGATGATGTCGTCGTCCTCATAGACGATATCGAGCGCGATATCCTCGCCCAAAGGCTCCGGCGGCGCGGCTTCGGGAACGTCGATTGTGATCGTATCCCCGGCCGCGACATGATAAGCGGGGTCGCGGATGGGGGCGCCTTTGGCGGAAACGGAACCGGCCAGGATCAGCGCTTTCAGCCGCGAACGCGACAGTTCCGGGCGGAGCACCGCGAGCACGCGGTCGAGACGGGGCGATCCCTCGTCGCCGCCGACAGTGACCTCCAGCCTTTGACCGCCGTTAGAGCCTTGTTCCAAAGCAGAGTCTTGCATGACCGATACCGTTGCGCCCGAACCGACCCCCGAGCAGGCCGCGCTGATCGCGCGGGTGCGGCGGATGATGCTGATCGCGGGCCTGACCTCGGCGCTCGCGGTGGCCGTGGTCCTGATCGCCGTCGGGTACCGCCTTTACCGCGGCGAGGGAAGCCCCACCCCAGGCGCGACTGATATCATCGAGACCCTGCCGAAGGGGGCCCGCATCGTTTCGACGGCGGTGGCCGGCGAGCGGCTGATGCTGACCCTGGATATCGGCGGGGTGACCGAAATCCGCACGTTTGACGCCAAGACGCTGAAACCGACCGGAAAGCTCAAATTCGTCAACGAGCCCTGAGGCCTGCGGGATCGGCCAAGAATGCCCGGGCCCGGCGCGCGGACACACGGCAACAGATTTACCCAACCGTGCAAAGGTCCGCAGAGTTGCCTTGCCCACCGCACATTTCGCGGTTATTCCCTCTGACACACGCTCCCTTCGTCTAGCGGTTAGGACGCGGCCCTCTCAAGGCTGAAACAGGGGTTCGATTCCCCTAGGGAGCGCCAGCAAACTCAGGCACTTAGGTAGCCATCAGCCGCGTTCGTTGATTAATGGTTGAATAAGGCGCTGGTGAACAGCGGCGAGCGCTTGCGGAATTTACTGCCGACATCAGCAGATTAGCCTCGGCGCGATGCCTCACTGTCGCTGGCGTATTCGCGAAAAATTTCTTCGTCGCCCTTGGTATCCGGAAATATTCAAACCGCCGCTGACGTGCGCTGCTGTACGCGAGCGCCCTCGGATGTTCGCATTGACGATGCTCGTCGCTCAATCAACTCTTGTTCCTGTCGAGCTTTGTACGAATGGGAGGGCCACGTGAGATAAAATCGACGAGAGAAAACTGGCGGCCAACTGTCACAAAGTCAGTCTAGCCACTCCGAATGCCGCAGAACCGAGCACGATGCCATTCGCCCAGCGGCTTACCTGCACGATTGACGATGCGTGCGAAGTGACCGGCTTGGGACGCACGAAGCTGTACGAGTTGATGGGAGCTGGGCATATCGTCACGACAACGATCGGACGTCGGCGAGACGCCAGTGAAAGGGGTTATCCAAGCGAGCGCAATTTCAACGATGGCTCGAGAGGGTGCGTCGGCGGGTCGGAGGCGGCGCCGATCGGCTCATCAAGCAGTTCGAGAAGATTTCGCATGGCGTTTCACCAGATCATTCGAGACCGTGTCGATGATCTCATCGGATAGTGCGGGATCTGGCACCACGCGGGAGAGGACAACCGATCCGATCATCTCGGCGAGCGCCGTTATCGCCGCGCTCCGCTTCGCTTTTGCACTGCTTCCTGGCACGAGATTGGTTAAAAGCCCGATATAGTTGCTGACGATGCTGCCGAAGCACTCCCGCAGCGCCGGATCGTCGTGACGTGCCGCGTCGGCAGCCATTGCTGCAAGGCCGCATCCCTGCCCCGGATCATCGCGGTGGTCGCGCGACACGTAATGACGCATGAGGGTCTCCAGCGGATCATCGCTCGCTGCAGTACGGCCCGCGATATCCTCGCTCATATCCTTGTTGGCCCGCTTGACCGCTTGAACGATGAGGTCGTCCTTTGACTTGAACTGCCGGTAGAAGCCTCCGGGAGTGAGCCCGGCAGCCCTCATCAAGTCGACAAGCCCGATACCGTCGATCCCACGTTCCCGGAACAGCCTTGCGGCGGTCGCGATCACCCGCTCGCGATTCTGCTCGACCGTTTCCTTGCTGACCTTCACGAGCCCTTTCCTTCCGATGGCGGCGGCCGACACACAACGCCGGCGTGACCTCTTTCGACGGGCTCGGACCCGGCGTCCAGAAGGCCCTTGACAATGATTACGTACATAATCATAAATGGACGATGATTACGATCATAATCATTAGCGGCACTGACAAGGGAATTCGAGATGGCACAGGCACAATCACGCACAGCGGAAGAAAAGGTCGCCCTGATCACGGGCGCTTCCGGAGGCATCGGGCTTGCGGCCGGACTTGCCCTGATCCGCGCGGGATATCGGGTGTTCGGCACCAGTCGTCAGGCCGCGCCCGACGAGGTGCGGCAGGGCATTCATATGCTCCGCTGCGATGTCACCGATGATCAGTCGGTCAAGCAACTGATCAAGGATGTCGTCGGGCTTGCAGGCCGGATCGACGTGCTCGTGAACAATGCCGGCCGCAGCTTGATCGGCGCCGCCGAGGAATCATCTCTCGATCAAGCCCGGAGCCTGTTCGACATCAATGTCTTCGGCATCCTTCGCACCACCACTGAAGTGCTGCCCATCATGCGCAAGCAGGGCCGGGGCGGATCATCAACATCAGTTCGGTGGCAGGCTTCCTGCCCGGACCATATACAGCGCTCTAAAACGCCACCAAGCACGCCGTCGAAGGCTATTCCGAATCGCTCGATCACGAACTGCGAACATTCGGCATTCGTGTCTCACTGGTCGAGCCAGTCTTCACCCGCACCGCGCTGGAAGAGAATGGCGCCAAGCCCGACCGGATCCTGAGCGTCTACGACAAGGGACGCGCGGCCATGAACGCGACTTGGCGCAACGGCATCGCGGCCGGCGATCCCGTGGAAGCCGTGGCGGACAAGGTGGTGCAGGCTGCCACCGAAAAACAGCCGAGCATTCGGTACACGCCCGGAAAGGTGGCGGGCCGTCTCCGCCTGATGCGACGCTTTGTTCCTGAAAAGACTTTCGAGAAGAGCTTTCGCAAGCAGATGGGCGTGGCCGATTGATCGCGCTACTCGAGCGATCGCCAAGCAAGCAGACATGTCTCTTTCACCGAGGAGCGACCCATGAGGTACTATTTGTGCAAGTACATTCCGCCGCGCGCTGATTTTCTCGCGACCATGACCGCCGATGAGAAAGCATGGATGAAGCAGCACGGCGCGTTCCTGGATGACCTGCTCGAAAAGGGGCAGGTCGTCGCGCATGGCCCTGTCATGGACCCGAGTGGCGGTTATGGCGTGTCGCTCTATCAGATCGCCGATGACCAGGAGATAAAGGCGATCACCTCGGAAGACCCCATCGTGAAGAACGGCGCCGGTCACTATGAGCATCACCCGATGCTTCATCTGAAGGCGCGTGGCTAACCGTGCCGCTCCGACGACTTGACATCATCGATCCCCGGGCATCCCGATACTCGAAACTCAATTAGGACAGCATCCATGACGACCGCACTCGTTACCGGCGCCTCGAGCGGCATCGGCGCAGTTTACGCACGCCGCTTGGCCGCACGCGGCCACGATCTCGTGCTCGTCGCTCGCGCGACCGACAGGCTCAATACCCTCGCCACCGAACTGCGCAATGCGCATGGCATCGCGGTCGAAGTCATCACGGCCGATCTGATCGACGTCTCTCAACTCGAACCGGTTCTCCGACGCCTCCGCTCCGATCCGTCTATCGACATCCTCGTCAACAATGCAGGCGCGGCGTTGATCGGTGATTTCGCGACCGCCGATCCAGTCAAGATGGACGAGCTGCTACGGCTGAACGTGGTCGCGCCGACGTTGCTCGCGTCCGCCGTCGTCGGCCGCATGGTTGAACGCGGCAACGGCGCGATCATCAATATCGCGTCGGTGCTGGCTCTGCTCCCCGAACATTCCCGGGGCATCTACTCAGCCACCAAGTCCTACCTGATGACGCTGTCGCAAGGCCTTGCCGCCGAAGTCGCGTCGAAGGGCGTCTATGTGCAGGCCGTGCTGCCTGCGGCCACGCGCACCGAGATTTACGAACGAGCTGGTGGCGACGCCAGCAAGGTGCCCAATGTCATGGAGGTTGAAGATCTCGTGGATGCGGCCTTGGTCGGCTTCGATCGCAAGGAATTGGTGACAATTCCGCCGGTGCCCGATGTGGCGGCGTGGGACGCCTTTGAGAAGGCGCGCGGCGTTTTGGCGGCAGGCTTCGGCAACTCCAAGCCCGCCGCGCGTTATCGCGCCTGACGGCGAAGTTGGTCGTCGTCGCTCGCTGATTGGCGCGAGCAAATCGGACATCTGAGCGATCAGAGTGGTCACCATTTCGGAGCGCGCCGCCGGTACTCGAGTGCTTCCCCCGCCACCACGGGCCGATTTTGTACGACAACCAACGATTTTGTACGACTTCTTGTGCTTGATGGTAGCTCCCCTATGTCCGCGTGATCGATCGGCCATCGCTTTCATCAGCCTGGACATGTTATTCGGCGTCGGAGCTATCGATTTTTTTTCATTGCCAACGTCGAAAGATGATGCTGGCGTTGACGCCTCCGAAGCCGAATCCATTCGAAATTGCATGCTCCATCGCCATCCGCCTGGGCTCGCGAGAGACGAGGTCGACGCCTTCGGCTGCCGCGTCGCCGTTTTCGAGATTGAGGGTGGGCGGTGCGACCTGGTCGCGTAATGCGAGGATCGTAAAGATCGCTTCCGCTCCCCCGGCTGCGCCAAGCAGATGACCGGTCGCCGATTTGGTGGCGCTGACGGCAATTTTACCGTCGCGGCCGAATACGGCTTTGATCGCTTCAAGTTCGGAAACGTCGCCAACCTGCGTCGAAGTGGAATGGGCGTTGAGATGCTGGATGTCACCGGGCTTGAGGTCGGCCTGCCTCAAGGCGCCTTCCATCGCGCGCCGCGCGCCGTCTCCGTCCTCCGGTCCTGAGGTGATGCGGTAGGCGTCAGCCGTCGTGCCATAGCCGGCGATTTCCGCGATCGGTTGGGCGCCGCGGCGGAGCGCATGTTCCAACTCTTCGATGACGAGGATACCGGCACCTTCACCCATGACGAAGCCGTCGCGGTCGCGGTCGAAGGGGCGGGACGCGCGCGCTGGCGTTTCGTTGAAGCCCGTTGAAAGGGCCCGGGCAGCGGCGAAGCCGCCGAGGCTAACGAGATCGATGCAGGCTTCCGAGCCACCGCAAATCGCAACATCCGCTTCGCCGCCTCGAATGAGGCGTGCGGCATCGCCGATCGCCTGCACGCTCGCGGCGCAAGCTGTAACGGGCGTACCGATGGGACCCTTGAAGCCGTAGCGGATGGAAATATGACCGGCCGCGAGATTTGCGAGAAAGGACGGCACGGTGAAGGGTGAGAGGCGCCTGACCCCGCGCTGATCGGTGGTGCGAACCGCCTCGACAATTGCCGGAAAGCCTCCGATGCCCGATGCGATCACGGTCGCCGTGCGCTCGAGCGAGTGTGCGTCGGAAGGAGTCCATGCGGCTTGTGCAATGGCCTCGGCCGCGGCGACCAGTGCGAACAGGATGAAGCGATCCATCCTCCGCTGGTCCTTGGGAGCAACGACCAGATCGGGATCGAAGCCGCCATCCGGATCGTCGGCCTTTGTCGGCACGATTCCAGCGACCCGCGCGGGAAGGGCAGCCGCCCATTCGGGAAGGGCAGCCAGCCCTGAACGGGCCTCGAGCAGGCGGGACCATGCCAACTCACTGCCGCAACCCAGCGGTGATACCAGTCCCAACCCTGTAACGACGACACGACGCATAATGAGATTACCTTCCAATCTTGATCCATCGTCGCTGATGGCGGCTAAGCTGCCATTCGCAGCAGATCGATGATCTCGGCTTCGTCTTTGAAGGGCCTCGGATTGGCCTGTACGAAGCGATGATTGATTGCGATCTTGCTAATCGGATCGAATTTGTCTTCGCCTATGCCGACATCAGCGAGGCGGACAGGTAGTCCAAGCGATTTTGTGAATGCTGCAAAGGCATCTGAAGCTTCGGCACCCGGGGCGCCAAGAGCCGTCGCCAAACGCTTCTGCGCATCCTCGGTGAATGGCTTGTTGTAGCGAAGAAGGCTCGGCATGATGACGGGTGTGCAGTAGTAGTGGGGAACCCCGAAGGTGCCTCCAAGCACATGGCCAATGCCGTGGCTTGCTCCCATCGGGACGCGTGCCTGGAGGCCATAAGACGCGAGCCATGAGCCGTATTGAGATAGTCGACGCGCCTCCAGATCGTCAGCTTGCTGCAAGGTCCGGAGCATTCCCTCGCGCAGAATGCGGATGCCCGCCAAGACGACTTCATCAGCTAACGGGGTGCCGGCGGGCGAACACAATGCTTCGATACCGTGATCCATCGAGCGCGTTCCCGATCCCATCCAAAGGTTCGATGGCGTTTGAAGGGTGAGGGCAGGATCGAGAATGATCGCCAGAGGCATCATTTGGGGGTGGAAGAAGATCTGCTTCAACTTATGGCGCTCATCCGTGACGAGCGCTGCTGCATTGTATTCGCCACCATTCAGGGTCGATGGTACCGCGATCTGTCGGACTGTGGGCGAAAGGAACGGAGAGAAGTTTACCCCCGGGCCCATGGGAAATGGATCGAAACCGGCTTCATCGCGGATATCATGTTCCATCGCCATGATGACGATCTTAGCGAGATCGATCGCGGAGCCTCCCCCAATAGCCACGATTAGATCAGCTTCTGCGTCATTAGCTTGGCGGGCCACCTCGGCAGCCTGCTTACGCGTCGTATGCTGCGCAATTCCATCGAAGGTCGCCACATGTTTGTCGCCAAGAGCACGACGAATCTTCTCAATCTCATCCGTCTTGGTGTTCAAGGTTCGACTGACGATGAGGAAGATGCGTTTAGCATCGAGTCGCACCGCCTCATCTTTCAAAGCGTCGGCCGCAGCTCTGCCATAAACGACACGATCGATTGCCGGAAAATTATGGATCCCGGATTTGCGCATTTTTTTGTCCTCCATGAATTTATAAAATAACTAGCCATCAAGCGGCGGCAGCTTCGCGAACCTGTTTGGCCGCCGCCTTCAGAAGGGACTGAGCCAGATCGGGGTCGTTGACGACGCGCGACAGCATCAGCGCACCTACCATCGTCGAGAGAATGGCCATCGCTTTGCCTTTGGGATTCTTGCCGTTGGTTTCGGCAATCAATCGGCTGAGGATTTCGAGATGGTCTTTGATCCCGGCTTCGAATGACGCTTTCACGTCGCTGCCCTGTCTGGCGGCATCTGAGCCGAGCGCCACGATCGGGCAGCCGTCCATCTTTTCATCGCGATGGTCGGCGCTGAGGTAGAACGCGACCACTGCGCCGAGTGGATCCTTAGGTTTCGCCGCGGTCGCGGCCAACCATCGGAGGGTGGCGCTCTCCAATGCCCGCCTGGACGACTGCGCCGCCAAGTCCTGCTTTGACGCGAACTGCTTATAAAAGGCGCCTTGGGTGAGCCCGGCACCCTTCATCAGATCCTTGAGGCCGATGCCATCAAAGCCGCACTCCCGAAACAGGCGACTTGCGACATTGATTACAGTTTCGCGGTTTTCCGCAGCCTGAATGCGGCTCACGCGCATTGTAGGTCTCCCGTGTTTAGATTGCAGTCGAAATCTATATCAGGTATAGAGTTCGAACGCAATCTATCTGGTGAAGCCGCAGCCATAAAAGTGATGCGTCGAAGTTAGTTCGATAACAGAATGGACACGCGCGCTGGACGAGACGGTATCCCCGTGACTTCCCCGGCTGGCGTTCGACGTCCGATTGCGCGTGGTCTCCATGAGGCGATGGCCCAGCAAAACGCAGATTTGCCGGAATGGTTTAACTCTTAAGTTTCAGTCCGCGCCCCCGAGACCGCGCTAGCGGGCCGGGGAGCGATATTCTAAATTGCTTGACGAGTTCGAAAAAAGAACTGTAGGCTGCAGCAGCGACGTACCCCGGAAGGTGCGCGTTTGGGAGGACGAGCAATGTTGATGAAATGGAAGGCCGTGGCGGCTCTGGCTTTACTGTTGAGCGGGCCTGCATTCGCGGCTGAAGAGCCCGGAATTTCAGCGACGGAGATTAAGGTCGGCGGCGTTTTTCCCTTCAGCGGACCGGCGTCATCGATCGGTCTCGTAGGGAAGGGACTTATCGCCTACATTCAGTTGGTGAACGACCGCGGCGGCATTAACGGACGCAAGATCAACTACATCGCATACGACGATGCATACAGCCCTCCCAAGGCGGTTGAGCACGTTCGCAAACTGGTCGAGAGCGACGAAGTGTCGTTCATGTTCGGCCAACTCGGCACCCCGGGCATCTCGGCTACGGCAAAATACCTGCGGTCGAAAGGGGTGCCTAGCATCGCAATTATCAGCGGGTCATCCAAGTTCACGGACGTCGCCAATTACCCGCTGACCACGACAGGTCTTGTCAGTTACGACACCGAAGGCAAAATCTATGCAAAGTATCTGACGAAGGCACTGCCAAACGCCAAGTATGCAATCCTCTATCAGAACGACGACCTCGGCAAAGACTATGTCAACGCCTTCAAGGCGTTTCTCGGAAAGGATTTCGACCGAAAGGTCGTGACTGCTTCCTATGAGGTCACCGAACCGACGGTTGATTCCCAGGTCGTCAACCTGAAGAGTTCTGGTGCCGACGCTCTTGTGATCGCCGGCACGCCGAAGTTCGCAGCCCAGGCCATCCGGCAAGCCGCGGTGATCGGCTGGAAGGCGACCGTCATCATCAATTTCCCATCCAGCTCTGTCGGAGGCACGCTCGCACCCGCCGGTCTCGACAAATCGGTCGGCGTGATCGTCGGCACGACCAACAAGGATATTCTGGATCCGACCTGGAAAGATGACCCGGGCATGCAGACCTACCGGGCATTTCTGGACAAGTATTTGCCGGGCGTCGATATCACCAATGGCAGCTATCTGACCGGCTATCAGCAAGGCTTCCTGCTCGAGCAGATTCTAAAGCAATGCGGCAAGGATCTGTCCCGCAAGAATATTCTCGCGCAGGCCAAGAACCTCAGGGATTTCGTCGTTCCGACTGTGCTGCCCGGCATCAAGGTCAACACGACCGACACCGTGAACATGATCTGGACACAGATGCGATTGCAACGATGGACCGGCACAAGCTGGGAAGGCTTCGGGGAAGTGCTGGACGCCAGGTCCGAGTGACCTCGCATTAGCGAAGCGACGGGCGCGGTAGTTAGCGGGGGCGAACTGCCGACCGGTCCGGCCGGGCACAGCAGCGATGGGCATCAGGGTTGAACCTCGTCTCGCGCGCTCATCGGACCATCACAGCAATTCAGGAGGTCGTTTTCGATGTCGACGAAGGCACTGACGTTTGCGGCGAGGGAGCTTTCCATCGAGCGTCGAACCGACGGAACGCTCGTGTTGAGCTCGCCCCTCGAATTGGGGAAGTGTGACTGGCGCATCACGGATTTTCTTCCGAGCTGGGCAGGTTCCGTTCCGGATAGAATTTTTCTCGCGCAACGCAATGCGAATGGGGGGTGGGACGAGATCACCTATAGCGAAGCATGGTTGCAGGTTCAGGCGGTCGGCCAAAGCCTGATCGATATGGGCGCAAAGCCGGCTGACAAGCTGGCGATACTTTCAGGAAACTCCATCGAGAACGCGGTGATCTCGTTTGCCGCAATGTCGATAGGGGTGATCCTGGCGCCGATATCGCCAAACTACACGCTGATGCCCGGCGGCCTGGCCCGTCTCAAGGATATCGCGGAAACGTTGCGCCCGAATTTCGTTTTCGTTCAGAGCGCGAGCGGCTTTTCCGCCGGGCGCTCCATTCCCGAACTGGCAGCCGCGACCTGGATCAGCGTCGATGGTGGGCCGGACACCGTGCCTTTCGGCGCACTGACATCCCGAACCGGGAGCGAAGGCTTTGCGGATGCTTCAAGGGCAATTTCTTGCGACGCCGTTGCAAAGATTCTCTTCACATCCGGTTCGACCGGTTTCCCCAAAGGCGTGCTCAATACCCACCGCATGATGGCGAGCTCCTTGCAAATGGGAAGTCTGCTGGTATCTCCTCCGGACGCGCCGGTGCAGGTTGAGTGGTTGCCCTGGCACCATACGATGGGCAGCAACGTAATCCTTCACAGCATTCTCAAGAATGGCGGGACGCTCTACATCGACGATGGCCGGCCGCTGCCTCAGCTCTTCCACAAGACGATCGCGAATCTCAAGGAGATTTCGCCGACCGCCATGTTCAACGTACCGGCCGGCTATAATCTCTTATGTGACGCAATCGAGAACGACCTTGATCTTGGCGCCAGCGTGTTCAGGCGGATGGACAGATTGAGCTATGCCGGGGCTGCAATCTCGCAGGGCACGCTTGAAAAACTCTATCGGCTGTCATCGTCGATCACCGGCCGGCGAATTCCGGTCATGTCAGGCTACGGCACCACCGAAACGGCCCCGACAATCAGTACGACCCATTGGGCGACGGACCAGCCGGGAGAGATCGGTCTTCCCGCGCCGGGTCTTAAGTTAAAACTCATCCCTGTTTCCGATACTTACGAGGCAAGGGTCAAGGGACCCAACGTTACGCCAGGTTATCTCGGAAGGCCGGATTTGACCGAAAAGGCCTTCGATGAGGAAGGGTTCTATCGCATCGGCGATACCGTCTCGTTTCTGGATCCTCAGAAGCCGGAGCTCGGGCTGCGTTTTACAGGCAGAATTTCCGAGAATTTCAAACTAACGAACGGCACGTGGGTCTCGATCGGGAATATGCGCGCGGCGATCTTGGCTGCAGCGCGCGGTGTATTGCTGGACATTGTCGTTGCGGGAGAAAATCGTGAATCGTGCGCGCTGCTCTGCTGGTTGAATCCTACCGAGGCAGCGCGGATTTCGAAGACCCCAGCGTCGGATCTGACCTGCGACCCTCTCGTGATTCAATTTCTGAAGGGTCGTTTTCAGGAATACAACGAAACCGTTGGAAGCAGTGAAAGAATCTGTTCATTCTCGCTGCTGAAGGATCCGCCGTCATTGGCGGCGGGAGAAATCACCGACAAGGCCTACGTCAACCAACGTGCTGTGTTGAAGCATCGCTCTGACCAGGTCGAGCGTCTCTACTGCAACGAAGCAAATCGAGATGTGATCCAGGTTTGAGGGCGAGTTCAGCCGTCCGCGACCGTTGCCGGACATCTCGTGTCCGCCAGGTGGCGCCTTCAGATATCGCCCTGCGCTGTGAACTGCTGAGCATGGCCTTCGATGAGGTATTCCCCGGGGTGTGCGGCCACCTCAAGCGGCTTGGCGCCGCGGCTTTGCCCTTGGCTTCTCTGGCCCCTTTGTTGCCGGGGTTGTGCTTCGGGCACCGGGGCCGGGATGGGTATGAACCTCTTTGGCCGAAAGGGGCTCGCCGCATTCGGAGCACACCATGACTGGATCAAAGTTCTTGCCGCATTTGCGGTGCTGGTGCAGCAACGGCCGCCCGCGTTCGTCGACCATGTGGGTGTCGCCCCAATGCACAATCGCCATCATGATCGGATAGAGATCGAGACCCTTCTGCGTCAGGATATACTCGTGGCGTTTAGGCGACTCCTGATATGGAATGCGGCGCAGCACGCCCTGCCGAACCAGCTTTTTCAGCCGCTCTGCGAGCAAATGGCGCGTGATTCCAAGCGCTGACTGAAAACCCTCGAAGCGGCGCGTACGCAGAAAGCATTCGCGAAGGATCAGAAGCGTCCAACGGTCACCGATCACACCGATGGTTCGAGCCATCGAACATGGCTCTTGCTCAAGTTCATCCCATTTCATTCCTGCTCTCCGGTCGGTAGGCGCCTGTTCCGCCCGAATCAATCCAGGGAACCGCGCCGCCTTTACCATTCTAGATAGGTACTAAATGCCAAACAATACCCCGCGATCAGTTGAACGTAGCAGAATTCAGCGTAGATTTGACAGTTCAATTTTAGAACTGTATGAACGAATGGTAGCCAAGGTTCGGTTCGAAGATCAACAAACCCGACCACCCACTTCGCTCTGCGGGAGGAACTGACATGCCCCTGAAAGTTGAATTCCTGTTCGATTTCGGCAGCCCGAACGCTTACCTCGCGGAACTGGTCCTTCCGGGGATCGAGCGGCGCACCGGCGTGAAATTCGAATACGTCCCGGTTCTGCTCGGCGGCATCTACAAGGCGACCGGCAACATGTCGCCGTTCGACTCGCTTCGCGGAATCAAGAACAAGCCGGAATACCAGGCGCTCGAGACCCAGCGTTTCATCCGCCGCCATAACATCACGAAATTTCGGCAGAATCCCTTCTTTCCGGTCAACACGCTGATGCTGATGCGCGGCGCCGTCGCGGCTCAGTTCGAAGGCATGTTTGAACCCTATTTCCGCGCCGCCTATCATCATATGTGGGAAGAGCCCAAGAAGATGGATGACCTCGAAACCTTCCGGAACGCATTCATCTCCTCAGGCATCGAAATCGACCGGTTGATTGCGCGTGCGCAGCAGGATGACGTCAAGAAGGGGTTGATCGATCGAACCACCGACGCAGTTAACCGTGGAGCATTCGGCTCACCGACTTTCTTCGTTGGAAAGGAAATGTTCTTCGGCAAGGACCAGCTCCGTGACGTCGAGGAGTCGATCGTCGAACAGACCAGGCAACCCGTTTCCAAGACGGCCTAGTAGTGGCCACTGTCCCAGGTTAAGTGGCGAAAGACAAAAACCCTCGGACCTAAAGCAGAAGTAAAATCAGGGAGAATGCCCATGCCTGGCCCGCTTAGCGGTGTTCGTGTCCTCGACCTGACCGGCGTTGTGTCGGGCCCATTCGCGACCATGTTTCTGGCGGATCAGGGCGCCGACGTCCTGAAGATCGAGCCGATCGGCGGCGACATCACCCGCCGCAGCCGTGCCACGATCGATAAGGACGGCGAGTTCTCGGCGCTGTTCATCTCTTCGAACCGCGGCAAGCGTTCGCTGTCGATTGACGTCAAGAGCGCGGCTGGCTGCGAGGTGCTCGCCAGGCTGGTCACGCAGGCTGACGTGCTGGTGCAGAACTTCCGGCCCGGCACCATGGAGCGCCTCGGACTCGGGGTGGACGAGTTGCGCAAGCGGCATCCGCGCCTGATCTACGTCTCGATCAGCGGCGTTGGCGATACCGGCCCGTACGTGAAGAAGCGCGTCTACGATCCGATCATTCAGGGCCTGTCGGGCTTCGCCGATATCCAGTCCCAGCCGGTCACAAATCGTCCGCAGATGATCCGCACGATCGTATGCGACAAGACCACCGCGGTGTTCGCCGCACAGGCGGTGGCGGCGGCGCTCTACGCCCGCGAGAAAACCGGGCAGGGCGATCATATTCAGATCGCTATGCTCGACGCGATGATTTCCTACCTGTGGCCGGAAGGCATGATGCAGTATACGGTCGTCGGCGCCGAGGCCGCCGCCGCCGACCCCAACGACCGGCCCGATCTGGTGTTCAAGACCAGCGATGGCTACATCACCGCCGGTACTATTTCGGATTCCGAGTGGCAGGGCTTTTGCCGCGCCTCCGGCGATCCCGAACTTGCCAACGATCCTCGGTTTGCGACACCATCGGCGCGTTCGGTCAACGCCACGGCGCGCATCAACAAGATGGCGGAATACATTGCTCAACACACCACCGCCGAATGGCTGGAGCGCCTCGACGCTGCCGACGTGCCGTGCGCGCCGATCCTGCGCCGGGGCGAAATCATCCACAATGAACAGGTGATCGCGCGTCAAATCATCGCGGAGTTCGATCAGCCGAAGGTCGGGCGGGTAAGGCAGCCGAAGCCGGCGGCCCGCTTTGAGATCAATGAGGCCGCGATCGGCGGGCCTGCTCCCCGGATCGGCGAGCACTCGCGCGTCGTGTTGCGGGAACTGGGTTACGACGACAGCGCCATCGACAAGATGGTCGCCGGACGCAGCGTTCGCGTGGCCGTCTGAACCGAAGCCCTGTTCGCGACCGGCGAACCTCTGTTAGCCTTTCGCCGCGGCCGGGGTAATCGGTGACACCGGGACATTCGCGGCCACAGCCCGCCGATAAGCCTCCCGCCCCTGGATACGTTCGAGATAGGGTTGCGCGTTGTCGCAAATACCAACGCCGTAAGCGATGGCCCAATCCAGGCAAGTCGTCAGCAGGATGTCAGCGCTGGTAAATTGGTCACCCATCAAGAACGTCCGCCCATCTGCCAGCGCCACCTCAACGTGTCGTAACTGTTGCCGAAAATACTCGCCGGCTTGTGCGACGACTTCGGGCGCAACTCCATAGATGTGGCCCAATGCGTCTGCGCGATGGCGGCGCATGACGTAGAGGCTGGTGGAGTCGAGTTCGGCCACGATGAAGAAGCACCATTCCAGCCAAGCGGCGAACTCGCGCTGGGTTATGGGAATCAGTGAACGGTCGGGCGTCGAATAGGTTCGCGACAGATAGGCGACGATCGCGGCGCTTTCGCCGATGCAGAAATCGCCGTCCTGCAGCAAGGGGATCTTCTGGCGGGGATTGAGCCTGGTGTATTCAGCGGTTTTGGTCTCGCCTGTCCGCGGCCCGATTGGCTTGGATTTGTAGGACAAACCAAGTTCGTGCATGGCCCAGTGCGCACGAATGGTGCGGCTTGTGCCAACGCCCCACAGGGTCAGGTCTGGCGTCGCGCTCATGTTACCACTTCTCCACGGATGGACGGAGATCGAGCTCGTGGGTCCAGCCATCCCTGCTTTGCTGGTGGGTGAACCAATAGGCGTCTGCAATGGAAGACGTCTTGGTCAGGCTATCCGGGGGAATTTCGCCTGGCTCGATCCCCTTCGCCGCTTTCATGCGCTGGTGAATCGCCTCGCTGTCGACGCCGGCGTCGATCAGGAGATGAACGACGTGAATATTCTTCGGTCCGAGCTCGCGCGCCATCGCCTGAGCTACTGCCCGAAGTCCGAATTTGGCTGATGAAAATGCCGCAAACCCTGGACCGCCACGCACGCTGGCGGTGGCACCTGTAAAGAAGATGGTGCCGCGTTGGCGCGGAACCATGACGCGGGCCGCCTCACGTCCGACCAGGAAGCCGCCGTAGCAGGCCAACTCCCAAGCCTTGAAGAACAGCTTCTCGGTTGTATCCAGCAATGGCTTGTTGACGTTCGATCCCGCGTTGAAGAGGCAGACCTCGATGGGCCCCAACTCCTTCTCGATTCGCGCAAATATGCCTTGGACCTCTGCTTCCTGGCGGGTATCGACGCTGAAAGCGTGAATGTTATGCCCCGCAGCCCTCAGCTCGCCCACAAGCCCCTGCGACTTGGATGCATCGCGCCTGCAGATGCAAACCGTATAGCCGCCCTTCGCAAAACGCCGGGCGACCGCCGCTCCGATGGCGTCGCCTGCGCCTACCAGTATCGCAACGCCGTGCCTCTCTGCCATTCCGTTTCCTACATAAGTTCTGATTTGATACTGTAATAGTAGCGGCGGCAGGATACGTTGTAAATTAGGCTTTTCGCTCTCCCCGAACGAATAATTGGGCAGCCACGTTGTCCCTTAGGAACCTCGCGATCTGAATTAGGGATTGACGAGTTCTAAAAAAGAACGTTAGATAATTGGCGAACGGCCGCGCTGCAAAGCGGCACGGTTTGGTCGGGAGGTCGGTCGTGGCGGAGCTTTCAAAGGCGATCAATCTCGACGAGATTGCTGTCGGCTCGCCGCGCCGCGTCCATGACGTGACGGCAAGGCAGGTTGCCGAAGCCCCCGACCGGATCGCACTGGTCGAGAACGGGGCGTCCAGGAGCTACCGAGATCTGGAGCTGCGCGTTGGAGAGATCGCTACCGTCCTCTCCTCGTTTGGAATCAGAACGGGCGACTTCGATGTGCTGCGTTCTCACCACGTGGTTGGCACGTTGCTGCCGGGAGTGGAAGGGCGCCTCAGAACGATCGACGGCATACCACTCTCAAAGGAACAAGTCGGAGAACTCCACGTGCGCGGGCGCAACGTGGTGCGCGGCTATTGCCGTGCTCCTGACCTTTCAGGCAAAGTGATCGACGGCGAAGGCTGGTTCAATACCGGTTATGTTGCCCGCTTTGACGGCGATTGCCTGTACATTCTCGGCCGTACCAAGGAAATGATTGGCGCCCTCTCGGCCAAGATCGAGGCAATTCTCAATTCACGCAAGGACGTGCAATCCGCCGTCATCGGACGAGGCCTTAATGGCGACGGGGAGCTTGTCGCATTCGTGCAACCGTCGCCAGGATCGCGCGTCAAGGCGGCGCATCTGATACATTCCATCGAGCCTTGGCTCACTGCCTATATTCCGCTGCCGAAAATCGTCGTCGTCGATGTCTTACCGGGAAGCTCAACCGGCAAGATGCGCGAGCATGAACTCGCGGCCTGTTTCCATCGCGACCGAGCTGCTGCCAGGCAGGCGGCGAGATTCCAGCGACGAACTCACTTAACCTGACCGGGAGAACGCCTTTGCAAAAGAGAAACGCAACCGTGGCCGTGATCGGCGCCGGGGACTTTATCGGCGGCGAGATCGCAAAGAAGTTCGCCTCAGAGGGCTTCACGGTTTTTGCCGGGCGCCGTAACGGCGCCAAGCTCGAGCCCCTCGTCAAGGAGATCGAGAAAGCCGGCGGCGAAATTCACGCGCGCTCCCTCGACGCGCGCAAAGAGGAGGAGATCATTTCCTTCCTCGGTGATGCCGATAAGCACGCGCCGCTCGAGGTTTGCATCTTCAACATCGGCGCTAACGTCAATTTTCCAATTCTGGATACCACCGAGCGCGTGTTCCGCAAGGTATGGGAGATGGCTTGCTACTCCGGCTTTCTCGCCGGCCGGGAAGCCGCGCGGCTGATGCTGCCGCGCGGCAAGGGCAATATCTTCTTCACCGGCGCGACCGCGAGTCTGCGCGGCGGGGCGGGTTATGCGGCGTTCGCCAGCGCCAAGTTTGGCCTGCGCGCCGTGGCACAGGCGACCGCACGCGAGTTGGGTCCCAAGAATATTCACGTGGCGCATCTCATCATTGATTCCGGCGTCGACACCGAATGGGTGCGCCAGCGGCGGATCGAGGCGCTCGGTCCGAATGCCCTCGACGATCCCGATGCTTTGATGCCGCCGTCCTCGGTCGCAGAATCCTATTGGCTGCTTTATCAGCAGCCCAGAAGCGCCTGGACCTTTGAACTGGAGATTCGTCCCTTCGGCGAGAAGTGGTAGCGGGAGCCTTCTCACGATGGAACTCAATCTTTCCAGTGAAGACGCTGCGTTTCGTGACGAGGTGCGCGCTTTTATTGCGGAGAACTATCCGCAGGAAATGCGCGTTCCAAACCCCGAGACCGATTTGACCAAGGAGCAGTCGCTGCTCTGGCACCGCATTCTCCACAAGAAGGGTTGGATTGCTCCGCTCTGGCCCAAGGAATACGGCGGCCCGGGCTGGTCGGTCACGCAACGCTTCATTTTTGAACAGGAGACCTCACGCGCCGGAACGCTGCCGCCGCTGGCGTTCAGCGTCACCATGGTCGGCCCGGTCATCTACACCTTCGGCAATGATGCGCAGAAGAAGAAGTTTCTGCCGCGGATTCTCTCCGGGGACGACTGGTGGTGCCAGGGCTATTCGGAACCGGGCTCCGGCTCCGACCTGGCTTCCGTTCGCACCAAGGCGGTGCGCGACGGCGACCACTACATCGTCAACGGCCACAAGACTTGGACGACGCTGGCCCAGCATGCCGACTGGATCTTCTGCCTGGTGCGGACCGATCCTTCGGCAAAGCCCCAGGCCGGCATCTCCTTCCTGTTGATCGACATGAAATCGCCCGGCGTCACGGTGCGGCCCATCATCACCATCGATGGATCGCATGAGGTGAACGACGTCTTCCTCGAGGATGTGAGCGTCCCCGCCGGGAATTTGATCGGCGAGGAAAACAAGGGCTGGACCTACGCAAAGTTTCTGCTCGGCAACGAGCGCACCAGCATGGCCGGGATCGGCCGGTCGACACGTTATCTGGAGCGTCTCAAACAGATCGTGAGAGCCGAAGTCGGGGAGGACGATCCGGCGTTCGGGGAGTTCATCAGGGAGATCGCGCGCGTCGAGCTCGATGTGCTGGCCTTGGAGGCGACTGAATTGCGCATCATTGCGCAGATGTCGCGCGGCATCGATCCGGGACCGGCGGCGTCACTGTTCAAGATCAGGGGCACCGAGATATTCCAACGCATCACCGATCTGACGCACCAGGCGATCGGCAATTACGGTCTGGCCATCCGTGAGCACCCGGTAAGCGCCAACCGCTTCATGCCGGGGCCGGACTATGGACACACCGCGGCCGAAAAGTATCTGAACTCCCGCAAACTCAGTATTTACGGGGGATCGAACGAGATACAGCGCAACATCATCGCGAAAGCGGTTTTGGGTCTCTGATTACTTCGCACGAGGCATATCGATGGATATTCAGTTGACCGAAGAACAGGAATTGCTCCGTTCCAGCATTCAACGGTTTCTGCGCGAGCAATATGATTTTGACGAACGCCGCAAGATCGTTGCGACCGACGAAGGCTGGAGCCGCAGGCACTGGAAATCCTTTGCCGAACTCGGGCTCTGCGCCGCGCCGTTCCAGGAAAGCTCCGGGGGCCTTGGTGGCGGCTCGCTCGCGACGATGATTGTGATGCAGGAGTTCGGCCGTAACCTCGTCGTCGAGCCTTATTTCGAGACGGTTGTTCTCGCAGGCGGTCTGATCGAGGATGTCGGCTCGGCCGAGCAGCGCGAAACATTCCTGCCGAAGATCATGGAGGGCGATGCAATATGGGCCCTAGCTTGGGCGGAGGGACGATCACGTTATGATTTCAACAACGTAACCACCACGGCACGCCGCCAAGGGAACAAATTTGTACTGAGCGGAACCAAAGCTGCGGTGGTCGGTGCGCCGTGGGCCGACAAGCTGATCGTCTCGGCGCGCACGTCGGGCGGACCACGCGATCGTCAGGGCGTGAGTCTGTTTGTCGTCGATCGCCATGCAGCCAATCTGCATCTGCAGAGCTTCAAGACGATCGACGGCCGGCGCGCTGCTGAACTCACGCTGATGAAAGTCGAGGTGCCGGCCAGCCAGATGCTGGGGAGCGAAGGCGAGGGCGTCGCTGCCCTGGAGGCGTGCCGCAATCGCGCCATCGCTGCGCTTTGCGCGGAAGCGGTCGGCGCCATGGCGGAGCTGAACTCGGCGACGCTCGAGTACAGCAAGACGCGCAAGCAGTTTGGTGTTGCGCTGGGAACGTTTCAGGTGCTGCAGCACCGCATGGTGGACATGTTCATCGCGCTTGAGGAGTCGATTTCGCTCACCCAGCATTTGAATTTAACGCTGGCATCGAAGGAAGCGGACGGATCGAAACTGGCATCCGGCGCCAAGACGAAGGTAGGCTATGCCGCGCGCTTCGTCGCGGAGCAGGCCGTGCAACTGCACGGCGGCATGGGCATGAGCGACGAGTTGAACGTCGGCCACTACTTCAAGCGAATAAGCTCCATCAACGTCCAGTTCGGCGATCCCGCCTATCATCTGATGCGGTACGCGCAGCAGAGCTAAATGTCCTTCCAACGCAGCAATCGACTACCGTACCCCGACCAGAGGTAAACAATGACCGAAGCCGTAATCGTCTCGACTGCTCGCACCCCCATTGGCAAGGCCTACAAGGGCGCCCTCAATAATACCGAAGGCGCGACGTTGCTGGGTCATGCCATCTCCGCTGCATTGTCACGCGCCAACGTGGAGGGCGCCGAAGTCGAGGATGTTGTGATGGGTTGCGCCATGCAACAGGGCACGACAGGTACCAACATTGCACGCAAGGCGCTGCTGCGCGCCGGACTCCCAGTCAGCGCGGCCGGAACCACCATTGACCGGCAATGCGCATCTGGTCTACAGGCGATTGCCTTGGCTGCGCGCTCGGTCATTTTTGATGGCGTGGAGGTTGCCATCGGCGGCGGCGGCGAATCCATCAGCCTGGTTCAGAACAACCAGTTCAACGGCTTTCATGCCGTCGATCCCGAACTGCTCGCGATGAAAGGGGACGCCTACATCGCGATGCTGGATACTGCCGAAGTCGTCGCGAAACGCTACAATATCTCGCGCGAACGTCAGGACGAATACAGCCTCGAGAGTCAGCGGCGGACGGCGGCAGCGCAGCAGGGCGGTCGCTTCAACGACGAACTCGCGCCGATCAAGACCACGATGGCGGTCACGGACAAGGCGACCGGCGCTGTGTCGTATCAGCAAGTGACACTGTCGGCCGACGAGGGGCCGCGTCCCGATACCACGGCCGAGGGTCTTGCTGGCGTCAAGCCGGCAAAGGGGCCCGGCTTCACTGTTACCGGTGGCAATGCGAGCCAGCTCTCGGACGGCGCCAGTGCCGCCGTCATCATGAGCGACAAGCTGGCCGCACA
This sequence comes from Bradyrhizobium sp. CCBAU 051011, assembly GCF_009930815.1. Lineage (NCBI taxonomy): Bacteria > Pseudomonadati > Pseudomonadota > Alphaproteobacteria > Hyphomicrobiales > Nitrobacteraceae > Bradyrhizobium > Bradyrhizobium sp. CCBAU 051011. The sequence continues at coordinate 3,511,911 of NZ_CP022222.1, forward strand.
GAAAGGATTAAAGCCACTCGGTATCTTCCGCGGCTTTGTCGCAGCAGGCTGCGAGCCCGACGAGATGGGAGTGGGGCCGGTCTACGCCGTGCCCCGGTTACTCAAGCGTCACGGGCTTAAGATCGATGATATCGATCTCTGGGAGCTGAACGAGGCATTTGCGGTGCAGGTGATCTATTGCCGCGACAAGCTCGGGATCGACCCGGAAAAGCTTAATGTCAATGGCGGATCGATTGCAGTCGGCCATCCCTACGGCATGACCGGGGCGCGGCTGGCCGGCCATGCCCTGATCGAGGGCCGCCGGCGCCAGGCCAAGTATGCAGTTGTTACCATGTGTATTGGCGGCGGCATGGGTGCCGCGGGCCTCCTCGAAATTGTCCACTGACGAACAACGAGCCAATAAGGCCGTAATTTCTAACCTATCGGAGGTACACGTGAAGACAGCAATCACCGAGATGTTCGGCATCGAACATCCGATCATTCAGGGCGGAATGCACTATGTGGGATTCGCCGAACTCGCCGCCGCGGTGTCGAATGCCGGCGGGCTTGGAATCATCACCGGCCTGACGCAACGGACGCCTGAACTGTTGGCCAAGGAGATCGCGCGCTGCCGCGACATGACGGACCAGCCGTTCGGTGTGAACCTTACTTTCCTGCCGAGCTTCACCGCGCCGCCATATCCGGAATATATCGCCGCTATCAAGGAAGGTGGTGTCAAGGCGGTGGAGACCGCCGGGCGCAGCCCCGAGCAGTATATGCCGGCGCTGAAAGCCGCCGGGATCAAGGTGATCCACAAGTGCACCTCGGTGCGGCACTCGCTCAAGGCGGAGAAAATCGGCTGCGACGCTGTCAGCGTCGACGGCTTCGAATGCGGCGGCCATCCCGGCGAGGACGACATCCCGAACATGATCCTGCTGCCCCGTGCGGCGGACGAGCTGAAGATTCCGTTCGTGGCGTCGGGCGGCATGGCGGACGCGCGGAGCCTCGTCGCGGCGCTGTCGATGGGGGCTGCCGGCATGAACATGGGTACCCGCTTCATCGCCACCAAGGAAGCGCCCGTCCACGACAATGTAAAGCAGGCACTAGTCAAGGCGACCGAACTCGACACCGTGCTGGTCATGCGCGCGCTGCGCAATACCGAGCGCGTCTTGAAGAACAAGGGCGTCGACGATCTGCTCGAGATCGAGCGCGACAAGGGCGCAAGCCTGAAGATTGGCGACATCCACGAGCAGGTCGCTGGCGTCTATCCGAAGGTGATGATCGACGGCGACATGGACGCAGGCGCGTGGAGCTGCGGCATGGTCGTAGGGCTCATTCGCGACATTCCGACGGTGAAGGAACTGATCGACCGCATCATGGCGGATGCCGAGCGAATCATCCGTCAACGCCTGACTGGTTTCCTCGATGGCGCCGAGCAAAGGCCGGCTGCCGCCCGGGCGATCGCGTAGCGGGATGTTCTAACGAGGCGATACCCACGCACGGTTGTGCGTGGGGTGATTGTTATGGTGAAGCTCGATTGACCAGCAATGGCTGGCCTTCGGCAGTCTCGGCGGAGGGGAGTTTATGGATCTGGCCGACTTCCACTACTACGAGCCTTCGAAGGGCCACGGGCTCCGACATAATCCATTCAACGCGATTGTCGCGCCGCGTCCGATTGGTTGGATTTCGTCACGCAATGCGGCTGGTCAACTGAACCTCGCTCCATACAGCTTCTTCAACGCGTTCCTCTACGACCCTCCGATAATCGGGTTCTCCTCAATTTCGTGGAAGGACACCGTCAAGAACGTCAGCGAGACCCGCGAATTTGTTTGGAATCTAGTTACGATGGATCTTGGCGAGCGCATGAACGTGACGGCGACGCCGCTCGATCACGGCGTGAGCGAGTTCGAAACAGCAGGGCTGACGCCAATCCCCGGGCGCCACGTAGCGGTGCCGCGGGTAGGCGAGAGCAGGGCCGCGATGGAATGCAAGGTCGTCGAGGTCTCTCAGTTGGCGAATGCGCGCGGTGAGAAGGTCGAAGGATGGTTCGTACTCGGCGAGGTCGTCGCAGTATACATCGACAAGTCCTTGATCGAGGACGGCGTCTACAACACTGCACTTGCGCGCCCCATACTGCGCGCCGGCCGTGGTGGAGATTACCTCGAAGTCAGGTCGGAAAACATGTTCGAGATGAAGCGCCCGCCTGGCAGCAGCAAGCCGGAATTCCACGGCACCTAATGGGGAGCAGGTGACCTCAGGCCCCACGCGTACAGGCCAAGTGCGAGCAGTGAAAACGCGCTCAACACGACGCCGAGCGCGAACATTGCTTCATGCGACACCGTGGCTGCAAGCCATACGCCGATTGCAGCGTTCATCATCTGCCAGAAACCCAGCAGCGCCGAGGCGGCGCCGGCCTTCTCCCCGAATGGAGAGAGAGCCCGCGCGGTAGCCAGTGGACTGACAACGCCCATGCCGAGGAGAAATACGCACATCGCGCACAGAAACGGCAAGAAAGTCGGGCTGATCATTGAGATGAGCAGTATCGCAACGCTACTGGCGGCCGTCGCCCACAGTCCTGCCCGGATCGGGCGATCGAGCCCGTAGCGTGGCGCCAGTTTCGTCGCCAGCATACCCGCGGCGAATACGATGAAGACAGTGCCGGCGAAGAAGAGGCCGAGCTCGATCGGCGTGAAGTGCATCGCTTCAATGAACAGGCGCGGTGCAGCTGAAAACATAGAGAATAGCCCACCGATGATCAGGCTCGCGGTTGCAGCTGGGATAACGAAACGACGATCGCCAATCAGGCCAACATAGGTTCTGGCGATGGCGACCGGATTGAGCGGCGTGCGGATCGAATGGTGGGTTTCGCCGAGGACGATGCCGTAGGCAATGGCGCCAGCTGCGGCAAACGCCGCGACAAGAGCGAATTCGGAGCGCCAGCCAAAACTGTGATCCAGTGCGCCGCCAAGCAGAGGCGAGAATCCGGGCGCTGCGGACATCACGATCATGATTAGCGCCATCGCACGCGCCAGTGCTGGCCCGCTGAACATGTCGCGGGCGATCGCGCGAGACAACACTGACGTCGCGCAAGCGCCAGCAGCCTGGACGATGCGGCCGACCAGAAGATTAGGTAGATCATTTGCCAGACCGCACCAGACGCTGCCGCCGATGAACACGGCAAATCCGATCAGGACTGGCCAGCGTCTCCCGTAGCGATCCGAAAGCGGTCCGACCAGGAGTTGGCCTATCCCGAACACCGCAAGAAAGACGGTGATGGCGGATGTGACCGCCGCGCTGGTGACATTCAATGAGATCGCAATTTGTGGCAGCGACGGCAGCAAGATGTTGGTCGCGAGCGTTCCCATGGCGGCCAGGACGGAAAGAACTGCGATCGCCAGGCCGCTGGAGACGGGAACGTCCCTCGGCACGCTTTTGGTCGTTTGGCACTGGCCAGCCATGGGAACTTTCGCGCTGATAGGGATAGGCAGGTCACAAGGCGGCGAGTGACGCGGTTCGCGCCGCTCGCCGAGCCCTTTCTGGTCGGATCGGCCGTGCTACCTGCGGACGACGCGCTCGATCGCGATGGCGGTGGCTTCACCGCCACCGATGCAAAGGGCTGCAACGCCGCGTTTGAGGTTCTGCGCCTCCAGCGCATGCAGCAGCGTCACGATCAGGCGCGCGCCGGTGGCACCGATCGGATGACCGAGCGCGCAGGCGCCGCCATTGACGTTCAGCTTCTCCCGGGGGATGCCGAGATCCTTCTGTGCGGCCATCGCCACCACGGCAAAGGCTTCGTTGATCTCGAACAGATCGACATCGCCGACGCTCCAGCCGACCTTGTCCAGCAGCTTGCGAATGGCCGGGATCGGCGCGGTGGTGAACCATTGCGGTTCCTGGCTGTGGGTGGCGTGGCCCTTGATCTCGGCCAGTACGGGGAGGCCGTCGCGATCCGCGAGCGAGCGCTTTGCAAGAATGAGCGCCGCAGCGCCATCGGCATTGGCGGAGGAGGCGGCCGGCGTGATGGTGCCGTTGGCGCGGAACGCGGCTTTCAGCCCGGGGATCTTGGCGGGATCGACCTTGAGCGGGTGCTCGTCATTGGCGATGATCCGCGGCCCGGTCTTTTCGGTCAGTGTGATCGGCGCGATCTCGGCTTTGAATGCGCCACCCTCGACCGCCTTGCGGGCGCGGGTCAAAGTCTCCATCGCGTAGGCGTCCTGGTCCTTCCGGGTGAATTGATAGGCTTCCGCGGTGGCCTCGCCGAAATCGCCCATCGAGCGCCCGGTCTCGTAGGCGTCCTCGAGCCCGTCCATCATCATGTGATCGATGATCCGGTCATGGCCGGCGCGGTAACCGCCGCGCGCCTTGGCCAGCAGATAGGGCGCATTGCTCATGCTCTCCATGCCGCCGGACAGCACGATTTCGGCGGAGCCTGCATTGATGATGTCGTGGGCCAGCATGGTCGCCTTCATGCCGGAACCGCAGACCTTGTTGATGGTGGTGGCGCCGGTGGCATCCGGCAGTTTGGCGCCGCGGGCGGCCTGGCGTGCCGGCGCCTGGCCTTGTCCGGCCGGCAAGACGTTGCCCATGAAAACCTCATCGATCCGCTCGGGCGCCAGCTTGGCCCGTTCCAGCGCCGCGCCGATCACGTGGGAGCCGAGCTTGTGGGCGCTGAGAGGCGACAACTCGCCCATGAAGCGGCCGAGCGGCGTGCGGGCGGCAGAAAGGATGACGACGGGGTCGGAAGCGGCGGCCATGGCGAACTCTCCTGTTGATAGATGTTGTTATATGACGATAGTCATATAAGATAGCCCGCATTGCAATGAAATGTTGCCGTGAACTTTCAAGGAAGCGCGGTTCCAGAATTGCTTCGAGGGGATGGGGACGGGTTGTGCAGCCGATCGCCTTAGGACCTTGCACGGAGTGGCAATGCGATACGTAGAAGACCACAGGCGTCAAACCCACGATCGGATCGTTGAAAATGCCTCCTACGGTTTGCGCCAAAAGGGCGCGGAAGGGCTCAGTGTTGTCGACTTGATGAAGCTCGCGGGTCTGACCCACGGCGGCTTCTATAACCATTTCGAGTCGCGTGCCGCGCTTGTCAGGGAGGCGATCGCCTTTGCGATGGACCAAACGACTGGGCGATGGAAAAAACTGGCGAACGGGAAGGCCGACGGGGAACGCTTCGAGGCGTTGGTCGCCGATTATCTTAGTCCCCGGCATCGCGACAATCCTAAACACGGTTGCGCGCTTCCAACCCTGGCCGTCGATGTCGCGCGATCGAGCCCGAGCGAGCAGCAGGCCCTGGCTTCCAAACTGGAGAAGATGATCGATGCCCTTGTCGAGTTGCTTCCCGGTGAGCCACCTCGACAGGCCCGCCAAATCGCGACAGGCGCTATCGCAACCATGGTGGGATCGATCGTGCTGTCGCGTGCCGTCGGCGCGGGGAAACTTTCCGACCGCATCCTCGATGCCGGACGCAGGACCGCAGGCGGCCGGACTCGGAAGCCGCAACGAAGAACAACAAAGGCGACGCGCTGCGAAGAATCATAACAAGGGAGGTCAAAATGACGGCCGGCAAATGGCTCAAGACGGCCTGCAACCTGTGTTACATCAATTGCGGGGTCGAAGTCTTGGTGAACGAGGGGCGCCTCGAGAAAGTACGGGGCGACCGTTCGAGCCCGAAATCACAGGGCTACCTGTGCAACAAGGCGACCCGGATTCCATATTATGCGCATCACCGGGATCGGCTCACGACGCCGCTGCGTCGTCGCGCCGACGGCGGCTTCGATGAAATCGAGTGGGACGTGGCGATCGCAGAAATCGCGGAGCGGCTGCGAGACATCGTCGACAGATATGGCGGCAAGAGTATTTCCCTTTACGGCGGCGGCGGGCAGGGCAACCATGCCGGCGGTGCCTACGCCAGTGGATTGTTGCGCGCGCTGGGTTCTCGCAGCGTCTTCAACGCCCTTTCGCAGGAGAAAACCGGTGACTTCTGGGTCAATGGCCACATGTTCGGCAGCCAGACGTGCCACACCGCCGAGGACGTCCATCATTGCGATCTCTTGCTGGTCATCGGTGCAAATCCCTGGATCGCGCACGGCTTCCCCAATGCGCGCGATCATCTCAATCAGATCCGCAAGGATCCCGCGCGCAAGCTGATCGTCATTGATCCCAGGCGAACGGAAACCGCCGAAATGGCGGATCTGCATCTCGCGGTTCGTCCCGGTGCCGACGCGTTTCTCCTTGGCGCGCTGCTGGCCACGCTTGTCCGGTCCGACCGGATCGATCACGCGTTCATTCAGGAGCACACGATCGGCTTCGATGAAGTGAGGCAGGCGCTGTTAAACATCCCCGTTGAAGAATGGGCTGCCGCTGCCGATATCTCGATCGCTGACCTGGAGCGTTGCGCCGCGATGATCGTTGCGGCGAAGGCCATGGTGGTGCGGGTCGAGCTTGGTATTCAGCAAGGCATCAACTCGACACTCAACTCCTACCTCGAAAAGCTTCTGATCATGCTTTCCGGCAATTTCGGCCGTAAAGGCACCAACCAATTGCATAGCTGGCTTCAACCGCTATGGGGTAACTCTCCGAACCAGACATTCGCGCCGACCGGCGACGCGATTATTGGGGGCCTGTTGCCGCCCAACATTTTCCCCGAAGCGGTGCTCAAGGACCATCCCGACCGGTTGCGCTGTGCCTGGATCGACAGTTCCAATCCCGCCAACACGGCCGCAAACACCGAGGCCGTGGAACGCGCGCTGCGCTCGCTCGACCTATGCGTTGTGGTCGACGTTGCGATGACCGAAACCGCACGGCTCGCGCATTACGTTCTCCCGGCGTCCTCACAATTTGAGAAAACCGAATTCACCCTGTTCAACTTCGAATTTCCGACGAACTATTTTCACGTTCGTGCCGGTGTATTGCCGCCGCTCGCCGGCACCTTGCCGGAGCCCGAGATCTACACGCGGCTTGCCATCGCCCTGGGGCTTCTACCAGGTGACAATGTGCTCGCGCCCCTGCGGGAGGCGGCGCGGCGTTCCCGAGCCGAGTTCGCTATCGCCTTTCGTGCTTTCATCGCGGAAAACCCCGGCGCAGTCGCTGCCCTGGTGCTCTACCATACGCTGGGGCAGACGCTTCCGGACGGCACCGCGGCCGCGGCACCCTTGTGGGGGGCGGCGCTGGCTTGCGCGAAGCGATCGCCGCAAGCGGTGCGACGGGCGATCGGCGCATCGGACGAGGTGGCGGATCACCAGCTCGGCGATCTCCTGTTCGACACTATCGTAGCCACCCGGCAGGGCACGCCGGTTACCCGGCACGACTATGACGAGGTCTGGTCATTGATCAGCCATTCGGATCGCAAGGTTCGGCTGGTGGTCCCGCGGATGCTGGAATGGCTCGCGCGTCTCGATCCACGAGCAGCGGGCGCGCCAAAGGAGTTTCCGTTCATGTTGGCAGCCGGTGGCCGCCGCATGTTCAATGCCAACCAGATCTTTCGCGATCCCGCGTGGCGTCGCGAGGATCCGGACGGCGCCATGTTGATCAATTCGAGCGATCTGAACGAGTTGGGCGCGAAGGATGGTGACTGGATCGCCGTCGAATCGGTGGTCGGGCGGCTCGTCGTCCGTTGCAAGGTCGATGACGCCATGCGGAATGGCCAGCTGGCGCTGCCGCACGGCTACGGTCAGGCATACCCCACATTGGACGGCGAGCGCCTTGTCAACGGGCCGCGTATCAATCTGCTCACCGAGAGCGGCAACCGCGATCCCATTGCGGGCACGCCCTACCACAAGAACGTCGCGGTTCGTCTGGCTCTGGTACCCGTGCACGAGGCTGCCGCCTATCAGTCGCAGTCCGAGCGAATTCATATGAAAGCAGCCGGACAATAGCTCGAAGGGAGCGATAAATGACCGAGAAACCAATCGCGATCGTGACCGGGGTAGGGCCGGGCACGGGAGCTGCCATCGTCAGGCGGTTCTCTGCAGGCGGATTCCGTATCATAGCGCTTGCCCGCTCAGCGGAGCTCATCAATCGCCTTGCGCAAGAGCTTCCCGACGTGCACGCGGTGACCTGCGACGTCTCCGACGAGAGCCAGGTGCGGACCGTGGTTACTGACGTAAAACGCCGTTTCGGCGCGGCCGAAGTTCTCATCCACAACGCGGTCGGAGGAGGCTGGGGAAGCTTTCGCGAAATCGATCCGAAGATGCTGAAGGGCAATTTCGAGGTCAACGTGATGGGCTTGTTGTACCTGGCCCGCGAAGTGGCTCCTGACATGATCGAGAGAGGCAAGGGCGCAATCCTGGTGACCGGCAACACGTCTTCGATCCGGGGGAAGGCCAATTTCGCCGGCTTTGCTCCGACAAAGGCGGCGCAGCGTATATTGGCCGAGTCGATCGCGCGTGACATGGGGCCTCTCGGCGTCCACGTCGCCTATGTCCTCATCGACGCTGTGATCGACACGCCCCGGATGCGTGCGCGGATGAGCGACAGACCGGATGAATTCTTCATCAAGCCTACTGCCATCGCCGACGAACTGTACCATCTCTACGGTCAGGACCGATCGGCATGGTCATTCTTCACGGAACTGCGGCCATTCCGCGAAAATTGGTGACCCTGGCCAGCAAAAGTTAATGCGCCTACGCGTGGCGAAGAGCTCTCCAGACACAAGACTTGAAAGGTCAAAACCATGACTGATGGGTCAATCTCGATTGATACAGGGACGGACGAACTACTGTGTGCAATCCGGGATCGCGTCGCAGTGATCACCTTGAACCGACCGGAAGCACGAAATTCGCTTTCCGACCATCTCACGCCAGCGCTGCGCCGAATGATCAAGCGCAACGGTGATGATCCGGACGTGGGTGCACTGCTGATCACCGGTGCAGGCAGCGCTTTCTGTTCGGGCGGCGACGTCAAGGGGATGGGCGGCAACTCTGCCGCATCGGCCATGTCATTCAGTGACAAGGTTGCGCGATTGCAGGAACGTCAACGAACCCTGACCGGCGTACTCGTCTCGGTGCGTAAACCAACCATCGCGGCCTTGCCGGGACCGGCTGCTGGCGCTGGGCTTGCGATCGCGCTCGCCTGCGACGTTCGTATCGCAGCCGAATCCACCATCATGACGACTGGTTATGCCAGAATTGCGCTCACGGGCGATTACGGCATTTCGTGGCTGTTGACCCGGCTGGCCGGGACGGCGCGTGCCCGCGAACTGATGTTCCTGTCCGAACGGATCGATGCACGCCGCTGCGAAGCACTGGGGCTGGTGAATCGCGTGGTGCCTGATGTTGACCTGCAGGATGAAGCGTTTGCATTGGCGAGGACGTTGGCGAACGGTCCGGGGAGTGCGTTTGCTTCCATCAAGGATAATCTCGATCTTGCGCTGTCGGCTGACTTCTTGACATCATTGGATCATGAGGCCGAGAAGATGGTCCTCGCAGCGAGCACCGCGCAGCATACCGAAGCCGTGCGGGCCTTCATCGAGAAACGCGCTCCTAATTTCAGGTGAGACTAGGCGGCTGAAGTCACTCCTCGGCCGATTTGTTTTCCGGGGATAGTCCGGCAATATCCGCCACCACGGCCGCAATCAGCGATTCCGCCAGAGGGTCGTCCGCAATCACCCGAGACAATATGACAGCGCCAACCATCTCCGAGAGGATAGCCGCGGGATGTCTGCTGCCAGCGGCCCCTGGGTTCGCGGACGGCAGCTTCGCAATCTGGTCGAGATAGCCTTGAATCGCCGTGATGAAGACGGCGCGGAGAGCGCGATCGTCGCTCCGCGCGGCGTCTACGGCCAATGCTGGCAGAATGCACCCGGACCCTGGATCGTCACGGTGAGCCGATGACACATAGCCTTCGATAAGCGCGCGAAGCGGATCTTTGGGCTTTTGGGCCAGTCCATTCTTTAGCAACGCTGTCGTGTTGGCGATCGCACGTTCGCTGGCCTTGACCGCCAGATCATCCTTTGAAGCGAAGTTGCGATAGAAGCCGCCATGAGTCAGCCCGGCTGCTTTCATGATATCGGCAACGCCGATCCCATCGAAACCATGCTCGCGCAGCAGGCGCGCCGCAGTCTCGAGGATCTGCTCGCGGTTCTCCAGCGCCTTTTTGCGCGACACCCTCATGGTTTGCTCACTCCGCTTGTCGCAGGACCGGACCTTCGTACGATGGTCCTCGCCACGGGCCGAGCATTCTCAGATTCGCAAAAACTCCGCTTGACATGTTGCATGACGACCATCATCTATCCGATAAGATGACGGTCGTCATCAAAAAAGTGAAGCGAAATGACCGCCGCAGCCGACGAAGCGGACCGTTTCATAGTTGAGAGGTAAAATAATGCCGGGCTTGAGGGCGCCGGAGTGCAAGACAGCATTCCTCGCCGGCGCGTCGAGTGGCTAGGCGGCGCGGCAGGTCGCATTCGCCCGGCGTCCTCGCACGCTGTTCGACAAGATTCTGCGATCGCAATCCGGGCTGGCGTAATCAGCACGTGTACTGCCGCGCAAATGGAGAGCCGTGCCGTCCGGCCGATTATCCGTCCCATCTTGGAGTTTTCGGTCCGAGCCGGACTATGGAGAAGACCATGTCAAGTACTGTTACTAACCTCGGGCGAGGGGTGCGCTACATAGATGCACCCACGCTCTCGATAAATGTCGGGGGGACCAGTTTCGTCTACCGCGACATCGGTCCTCGCACCGGCGTGCCGCTAATTCTTCTCAACCATTGGGGCGCGGTTCTCGACAATTTTGATCCGCGGATTGTCGATGGTCTCGCCAGCAAGCATCGCGTGATCGCGACCAATTACAGGGGTATCGGTGCATCGGGCGGAACAGCGCCCGTGACCGTCGATGAAATGGCGCGGGATGCGATTGCCCTGATCCGCGCGCTGGGCTTCGAGAAGGTCGATCTGCTCGGCTTTTCCCTCGGGGGATTTGTGGCGCAGGACGTCACATTGAAAGCACCGGACCTGGTGCGAAAGCTCATTTTGACTGGCACGGGGCCGGCGGGTGGCGAAGGTATCGACAAGGTGTGGCCGGTATCCTGGCCTTTGATGATCAAGGGCTTTCTGACGCTGCGGGACCCAAAATTCTACCTGTTTTTCACGTCCACGGCCAATGGCCGCCAAGCGGCGGCAGCCTTCCTGAAACGGCTGAAAGAGCGCAAGGCAGGCCGGGACAAGGGGCCTACGCCCAGCGCTTTCTTGCGGCAAGTCAAGGCGATCACTGCTTGGGGCCGACAGGCGCCTCAAGATCTCGGCAGCATCCGCATCCCGGTGCTGATCGCGAATGGCGACAGCGATATCATGGTGCCGACCTCAAACAGCATCGATATGGCGCGCCGTATCCCGGGCGCAGAACTGATTATCTACGAAGATGCCGGTCATGGCGGGATTTTTCAGAACCACGCCGTTTTCGTGCCGAAGGCCTTGTCCTTCCTCGGCGCCTGACGCCGCGACAGTATTTCAGATTGGAGAAGACACCATGAAGGCATTCGTTGTCGACAAATACAAAAAGAAGGGCGCTCTGCGCTTGACCAAAGTACCGGAGCCGGAGGTGCGAGACGATGATGTCATGGTTCGAGTTCACGCAACCGGTGTGAACCTTCTGGACTCCAAGGTGCGGAACGGAGAGTTCAAACTCTTCCTGCCGTATCGTCCGCCTTTCGTTCTGGGCCACGACGTTGCCGGGATCGTCACCCGGGTTGGCCCGAAGGTCAGGCGGTTCAAGGCGGGCGACGAGGTCTATGCACGGCCGCGCGATCATCGGATAGGAACATTCGCGGAATTCATTGCCGTGAATGAAACCGACGTGGCGCTAAAGCCCAAAAACATCAGCATGGAAGAAGCCGCCTCCATTCCGCTGGTGGGGCTGACCGCCTGGCAGGCGCTGGTGGAGGTAGGCAAGCTGAAGCCCGGGCAGAAGGTCTTCATTCAGGCCGGCTCCGGTGGTGTGGGGACTTTTGCCATCCAGCTTGCCAAGCATCTCGGCGCGACCGTTGCGACGACGACGAGCACGAAAAATGTCGAGCTGGTCAAGAGCCTCGGCGCGGATGTGGTCGTCGACTACAAGTCGCAGGATTTCGAGAAGGTTTTGTCGGGCTACGACGTGGTCTTGCACAGCCAGGACGCCAAGACGCTTGAAAAATCCCTGCGCGTGTTGAAGCCGGCTGGTCTGCTCATCTCGATCTCGGGGCCGCCGGATCCCGAATTCGCTAGGGAATTAGGGTTGAACCTGTTCCTGAAGCTGGTGATACGCCTCCTGAGCCGTGGTGCGCGGAAGCAAGCCAAAAGCCTGGGTGTGCGCTTCTCATTCCTGTTCATGCGTGCGCAGGGGCAGCAGCTGAGCGAAATCACGTCCCTCATCGAGTCTGGCGTGATCCGTCCGGTCGTGGATAAGGTCTTTCCGTTTGAGAAGACCGGAGATGCTTTGGCCTACGTCGAGACCGGACGCGCAAGAGGTAAGGTCGTCATTGCAGTGAAGCAATAGGTCCCGAAATGACGCTGCCTGAGTTGCGACGCCACGACGCCGGCCGGCCACCAAACACATCCGAGGAAACAACATGACTCAATCCAAGAGCGACAGCCAACCTTCCGTACAGGGCGTTGCACTCATTGTTGGCGGCGGCCCGGGCATCAGCTCGAGTTGCGCCCGGCTGTTCGCAGAAAGCGGCATGCGTGTCTGCGTCGCAGCCCGGAATCCCGAAAAAGCGGTCCTTGAGACCCTCGAAAAGACGCACGGCGTACGTCGATACGCCTGCGATGCCAGCGAACCGGCGGCCGTGGCGCAGTTGTTCGGAAATGTCGTTCAAGACATCGGGACGCCGAGGCTTGTCGTGCATAACATCGATGGCCGGGTTCCCGGCATTTTCCGCAAGAGCGTTATCGAAGCCGATCCCGTGATGGCGCTCGAGACGCTTCGAAACTCAGCGTTCTCTGCGTTTCTGGTTGGTCAACAGGCCGCCCGGCTCATGCTCGGAAACGAACCCGACACCAATGGCGCGAGAGGAACGATCATCTTCACGAACGCCAGCGCGGCGCTCAAGGGCTTCCCGTCAAGTGGCGCTTTTGCAATGGCGTGTCATGCCAAGTCCGGACTCGCGCAAAGCATGGCAAGAGAACTGATGCCGCAGGGGATCCACGTTGCGAATGTGCCGATCGACGCCGCGATCGGCTGGACTCAAGCGGACGGGACCCGCGCGCACCGGCTGGCGGGAACGACCGTCGACGACAACATGGCCGACCCCGTCCATATCGCGAAAACCTATCTTCAGCTTCATCAGCAGCATCGGTCGACCTGGGCGTTCGAAGTCGTGCTCCGACCGTGGGCCGAGAAATGGTGACTCGCACTTGCTTTGGTCCGTACCTACGAAGCGCGATTGACCATTGCCTTTCGAGTTGACGTGCCTCTCGCCGACATCGGCCGCAAAGTTGGCATATAATGGTCTCCAAGAGGATTTTGCTGCCTTGTTGCCGCGCGTCCGGTTCTCATCGAGGCGTCGCCAAGCAAGTCCGGTCGCAACATAGCTAGGCATTGACGTCGACTACCGTGCGGCCCTGGACCTTCCCGGCGAACATTTGGCGCACCACATCGGGGACCTCCGCGAGGCCGACCACCTGCATCGTTCGGGCGAGCTTGTTCAGGTCCAGGTCGCGAGCCAAACGCGACCATGCCTCGATTCGCGCCTCCTGCGGGGCATTCACCGAGTCGATTCCAGCAAGTGTGACGTTGCGCAGGATGAACGGCAGAACCGTTCCGGGAAGATCGACACCCTGAGCCAGGCCGCAGGCCGTCACCACGCCGCGGTACTGCGTCTGCGCCAATACGTTCACCAGCGTATGACTGCCGACGGAGTCGACTGTTCCCGCCCAACGCTCGCGCGCGATAGGAGCTCCGGGTTCCGAAAGCGTCCGCCGATCGATGACGTCGGCCGCACCGAGGCTCCGCAGATAATCGGCTTCCTCAAGACGTCCAGTTGATGCGACGACGCGATAACCGAGATCGGCGAGGAGAGCAATCGCAATCGAGCCGACGCCGCCATTGGCGCCGGTTACGAGGATGTCGCCACGCTGCGGTGTAATGCCGCCATGTTCGAGGGCGAGTACCGACAGCATCGCGGTGTAACCGGCCGTGCCGATTGCCATGGCATCCTTCGTGGATAAGGGAGCGGGGATCTTCACGAGCCACTCGCCTTTGATCCGCGCTTTCTGTGCGTAACCGCCGTGGTGGGTCTGGCTCAGTCCCCAGCTGTTGGCGACAACGCGGTCTCCTACGGCGATGCCGGGATAGGAGGATGCCTCCACCGTTCCAGCAAGGTCGATACCGGGAATGAGGGGAAACTGGCGAATGATCTCTGCGCGCCCGCTAATGGCCAGCGCATCCTTGTAGTTCACGGTCGAATAATCCACGGCGACGGTAACGTCGCCGGACATGAGATCCTGGTCGTTCATTTCGACCACGCTGGTCGAAATCTTTCCGTCTGTCTTTGCTGCCAGCAGTGCCTTGAACGTCATCGCCATACCCTAGGTCAGTGTTGCGTTGCCACGGACCTAGGGTCGCGCCTCTTTTTCGCAAGAAGGCACAATTAAAGCGGCTACTATCATTTATGGACGTACCCGACGCGCGCCAAAGCGCGAAGCCAAGGCCTTGGTCGATATGACAGCGAGCCTGACATGGCGACGTAGTGCGGGCTGTCGACGAGTTCTCTTACCCAGGTCATGCCCTTTTTGGAGAAGGCATCCATTGTATTAGGATCGTCATGTGATAGCGTATCCGGGTCCAGGCATCGACAGCAACTACAGAGCCTTCAAAGTGGACGAGTGTGACCGAAGCGTTCGGTGCCATCGAACAGGCTTCAGGTTGCGGGCCCACTATGCCGTTAGAACGTACGATCATTTATGGAGGTCTCCATGCGTCCAAGACGGTTTGACGCGAAAAGCGGATGCGCGGTCGGGGTGACACTGTCCGTCATTGGCGGCATGTGGAAGCCACTGATCCTGTTCCACCTCTTCGCTGGCAAGAAGCGGTTCATGGAACTGTCACGAGCCATCCCTAACGCCACGCAGAGGATATTGACCCTACAATTGCGCGAGCTGGAGGCCGATGGCGTGATCGTGCGCCGTGCCTATCCGCAGATTCCTCCGAAGGTGGAATATGAAATCTCGGCCTTCGGCCAGAGCCTCGAGCCCGTACTGCTTTCGCTTCGGAGTTGGGGCAAGCAATATGGAGGTTCAATTGAAGGCGTCTCTCAGCCACACCACGCGCCTGAAGATCGTCAGCTAAACGCATGCGCCCTGTAAGGGTTGAATGAGTGATCGCGGACCCTGTCCTGCATACACATCGCTTGCGTCGGCCGACGTGAGACGTCTCACGCTCGCGCCACTTCCATCGCCGGCTCGGTTTCTTCCCGTCGAACGCTGACGCGCTTTATCATGAGCGGAAAGCTGTCGCTTCAGGGTGGTACGGCTCTGCCGTTTTCGCAGGCGTGTGCCACAAGCGAGCCTTATCCCACGGATTTATCCGAACGACTTACTCGTGACGTCGAATTCCAAATAGGAATTATGGACGTACGACTGACGTAGGCGTGTCTTTTCAAAACGATAGGCGGTCATCCGGCTTGACAGTTCTATTTTAGAACTGCTTAATCGAAGGAGCGGACCTGACCGTTTGTTGGCGGCTGCGCAGCGCTCCGGAAAGAGGGCGCGAGGGAGGATGGCATGAGGAGCGTGGACGAACTCACTGCGGCCGAATTGCTCGATGGCCTGCCTTCAAGAGTGCACGAGGTCTACGCGCCGTTCGTGCGGGACATCCCGGATCATCCGGCCTTCGTTGAAGGGGGGCGTTCGTGGAGCTACCGGCAATTCTCGGAGGCTGTCGACGCCGTAGCCAAGGATCTTTCCGATTTGGGGATCAGGCCGGGCGATCGCGTGATGATTGCGAGCGAGAACAGCGTGGCCCTGGGGGCGATGCTATTCGCGGCGAGCAAGCTCGCTGCTTGGGGCATTGCGGTTAATCCTCGCCTCTCGGCCAGAGAGATCGACCTGATCGGGACACACAGCGGCGCACGACGCGTACTGTTCAACTCGGCGCTTTCGAAGGAAGCAGCCGATCACGCCAGCCGCGTCGGCGCCAAAATAGACGCTGTTGGACCGTTCGGTGGAATCGGTATTGGTCCACTCAATGCGGATGCGCAAGCGGAGCCCGTCGAGAAGGATGGCGCCCGCCAGGTCGCGGGCCTCCTGTACACCTCGGGCACGACCGGTGCTCCGAAGGGAGTCATGCTGAGCCACCGCAATCTGCTCTTTACCGCAAGGACTTCGGGAATTCTTCGCCAAAGCGGTCCAGCCGACCGCATCTACGGCGTGCTGCCGATGTCCCACATCGTCGGGTATTCGATCCTGCTGATCGCCACGCTGATGCACGGCGGCACATTGTATGTTGTGGCCAAGGCCGATCCCGCCGCGCTGGCCCATGCCATAGCCGAGGAGGGGATTACGAGCCTGTTCGGTGTTCCCGCCACATATCAGCGTCTGCTCGAACACAAGGCGGTCAAGGGCATCCAACGACTCGAGCGAGGCAAGCTGCGGATCATGGCCGTCGCTGGCGCTCCGCTCGACCTCGATCTGAAGAAGCGGATCGAGGACGAATTCGGAATCCCGCTATTGAACAATTACGGCATAACCGAATGTTCGCCGGGCCTATCGGGTGTCCGTTCAGAACACCCTGTCTCGGACGAGTCGGTCGGCCCCTTTCTTCCCGGTATCGAGCATCGGATCGTGGACAGGCAGGGCAAGAACGTTGCGACGGGTGAGGTCGGCGAACTGCGCGTCCGAGGCCCCAACGTGATGCTCGGCTACTATCGCGCTCCCGACCTGACGGCGGCGGCGATCGATGACCAGGGATGGTTCAACACAGGGGATCTCGCTCGGGTGAACGGCGAGGGCCATCTCTACATCGCTGGCCGAACCAAAGAACTTATCATCCGCTCCGGCTTCAACGTTTACCCCGCCGAGGTGGAGGCGGTGCTGAACGCACACGACCAGGTCGTCCAATCAGCTGTGGTAGGACGACCGATTGATGGCAACGAGGAGGTCGTCGCGTTCGTGCAGCTTCTCCCCGGCGCCAGCGTCAACGCCGAAGAGCTGAAGTCATACACGGCCCAACAGCTCACTTCGTACAAGCGGCCGACTGAATTGATCCTGCTCGATGCTCTGCCCTCAGCCTCCACCGGCAAGATACTCAAACACAAGCTGCGAGAGATGGCGATCGAACGGGCGGCCGGGAAGGTGTCCGATGCCGCAGCCGCGGGCTGAGTGATGCACTGCAAGGGATGGGCGAAGCCGCACCAGGGGTCGGTGCCGAGGCCGTACGGAAATTCAACGATTGATGAGCGGCGCAACCCGTCGCCGCACAAGGGAGAAGTCGATGTTCAGGAAGTCCATACTAGCGGCCGCGATCGGCGTGACGATTGTCGGCGCGCACGCGCGTGCGGACATGCCCGGCGTCACGAGCGCCGAAGTGAAGGTGGGGGCTACGTTCCCGTTTAGCGGTCCCGCGTCGCCGCTCAGCAATACCGGGAAGGGTCTGATTGCCTACATCAATTCGATCAACGAGCGCGGTGGCATCAACGGCCGCAAGATCAATCTCATCACCTACGACGATGCTTACAGCCCGCCCAAGACGGTGGAGCAGACCAGGAAGCTTGTCGAGAGCGATGAAGTGGCCTTCCTGTTCGGCCCGCTCGGTACTCCCGGTATCGGCGCCACCATCAAGTACGTCAACGCGAAGAAAGTGCCTCATCTATTCGTGGTAAGCGGCGTCACCAAATTCACGAATTTCGCTGAATTTCCGATGACCACCACTGGGTTGCCTAGCTATGATACGGAAGGGCGGATCTACGCGAAATACATCACCCAGGCCCGGCCAGACGCAAAGATAGCGATCCTGTATCAGAACGACGATTTGGGTAAGGACTTCCTCAATGCATTCAAAGGTTATCTGAAAGAGGACTTCGACAAGAAAGTTGTATCGTCCTCCTATGAAGTGACCGAGCCGACGATCGATTCCCACGTGGTGAAGTTGAAATCGTCTGGTGCGGAGGCGTTCCTGGTTGCCGGCACACCGAAGTTCGCGGCTCAGGCCATCAAGAAGGCCGATGAGGTCGGTTGGAAGCCGCTGTTCCTGATCAACTTCGTTTCGAGCTCGGTCTCTTCGACCATCGTTCCCGCGGGACCGGAAAAGGCGGTGGGCATCGTTGCGGCAACGATCACCAAGGATCCGAACGACAAGAAGTGGGCCGACGACCGCGGCATCAAATGGTACCGTGAGCATTTCGCGAAATACCTGCCGGGTGCGGACATTGGTGATGCCAATTATCTGTTCGGTACGCAGCAGGGACAGATCCTTGAGCAGGTGCTCAAGCAGTGCGGTGACGATCTCTCGCGCGAGAACATCGTCAAGCAATCGCGGAGCATACGCGGGCTGTCGCTTCCCACTCTCATACCGGGTGTTACGATCAACACAGGCCCGGAAAGCAGTATGGCGTACACGCAGTTGCAGCTGCAGCGCTGGAACGGTACGACGTGGGAGCAATTCGGTAACGTACTCAGCGCCGATGGAAAGTGAAGTGTGCTTTCTGAAGATGCAATGCGGGTGATCTGAGCCCGCAACGCCACTAACTGAATCATGGAGCATGAATGTCCAGCGACGTACTTTTCCGGCCTTTCAAGCTGAAAGGGCTGAACTTGCCGAACCGGGTGGTGATGGCGCCGATGACGCGCTCATTCTCTCCGGGCGGAATTCCGACCGAAGACGTCGCGCGATACTACCGCCGCCGTGCCGAAGGAGCGGTCGGGTTCATCATATCGGAGGGTACGGGCGTGGATCGTCCGGCATCCCTGAACGATCCGAATGTTCCCCGCTTTCATGGCGAGAAGGAGCTGGCAGGGTGGCGGCGTGTGGTCGACGAGGTGCACGCCGCCGGCGGCCTGATGGCGCCGCAGCTATGGCATGTCGGAGCCGTTCGCACGCGCGCCCAGAATTGGTCTCCTCCCGGCGCCTACGACAGTCCGTCCGGCCTGTCGCGACCGGAGAAGAAGTTCGGCGAGCCGATGAGCGAGGAGGACATTGCAGACGCCATTCGCGCTTTCGCCGACGCGGCGCTTGCGGCGAAGCGTCTGGGGTTCGATGCCGTCGAATTGCACGGCGCGCACGGCTATCTGATCGATCAGTTCTTCTGGGAAGGTACCAATCGCCGAGAGGATACGTATGGGGGCAAGGACCTGCCCGGCCGGGCCCGGTTTGCCGCTGATATCGTCCACGCGGTGCGCAAGTCAGTAGGAACGGATTTTCCGATATTGCTCCGGATCAGCCAGTGGAAGCAGCAGGACTTTGAGGTAAAGCTGGCCGACACGCCTCGCGCATTGGAAGCCTGGCTCAAACCTTTGGTCGACGCGGGAATCGACATTCTGCATTGCTCTCAACGGCGCTTCTGGGAGCCGGAGTTCGATGGCTCCGATTTGAATTTCGCCGGATGGGCGAAGAAAGTAACGGGAGTGCCGACGATTTCGGTCGGGTCGGTCGGTCTGACCGGCGAATTCATCGCCGCATACGGCGGCGAGAGTTCCCGTCCGGCGTCCCTCGACGAGTTGATCCGCCGCCTCGATCGCGAAGAGTTCGATCTCGTCGCGGTGGGCCGGGCGCTGCTTCAGGATCCGCAGTGGCTACTGAAGGTGCGTGACGGCCGGACGGAAGAACTGATGGCTTTCGAACGAACTGCGTTCGCTGAACTGAGCTAAGCGAGCGACGAAAGGGTTTCACGGCAGGGCGATCGCCACTGAATAACGGTTATCAGAATGTTTTGTAACCAGTGTTTCGGCGACTGTTCAAAGCTGGCTGGCAAGCAATAATCGGCTGCACGCCAGTCGACGGGGGAAGCCTGCGTGTCGTTGCGCAGTCGCCTGGAAGCCGTTCGGAGACTTGCAAATGAACGAGACGAAAACCCAGGTTGGCCAGATCCGGACCGAGGTGCACGGGCACGTCTTCAAGATCATCATCGACAATGTGGCGAAGAAGAACTCCTTCAGCCCGCAGATGATGGCGCAGATGTCGGATGCGATGACGCTTCTCGACCGAACGGACGATTACTGGGTCGGGGTGCTCTGTGCCGAAGGCCCGGATTTCACGGCCGGGCTGGACATGCCGAAATTCTTCGGACCCAAGGCCGAGAATACCGAGATCAAGCCCGGCAACATCGATGCGTTCGCGCTCAAAAGCCGGTGCCGCAAGCCGATCGTGACGGCAGTGCAGGGGATCTGTTTCACGATCGGTATCGAGATGATGCTGGCTGGCGATATCGTTGTGGCGGCCGATGACGCCCGGTTCTGCCAGATGGAATCCAAGCGCGGGATCGCGCCACTTGGTGGCGCGCACTTCCGGTATTTGACGCGGGCAGGATGGGGAGATGCGATGTATCACCTGTTCTTGTGCGACGAGTTCAACGCAGCGCGGGCTTACAAGATCGGATTTGTCCAGGAGGTCGTTGCTCCTGGCCAACAGATTGCCCGCGCAATGGAGATTGCGGATCTGATCGCCAGGAACGCTCCGATCGGAATTCAGGTAACCAAGGAAGCCGCGCTGAAATACATCGAGGCCGGTGAAAAAGCTGCGATCGATTACATCCCGAAGATCAAGGATCGCGTCTTCAGCAGCGAAGACATGAAAGAAGGTATCCAGTCTTTCGTGGAACGGCGCTCGGCAGTATTCCGCGGGAAATAGAGATCCCGCGAAACGCCCGCGTAACGGCGCAGTAGAACTTCGCCCACCAGCTTGAGGATTTGACTATGGGAAGCATCAAGAAGGCATTCGATCTCACCGGCAAGAATGCCCTTGTTACGGGCGGCTCCCGCGGCCTTGGGCTCCAGATCGCCGAGGCGCTAGGTGAGCAGGGGGCACGTGTCGTGATTTCGTCTCGCAAGGCGCCAGACCTGGAAAATGCCCAGGCGCATCTTGCCGGTCTCGGTATCAAGGCGGAGTGGATCGCAGCGGATAATTCCAGGGACGAAGACGTCAAGCGGCTCACTGACGAAGCGATCAAGAAGCTCGGCCGGGTGGACATTCTGGTGAATAACGCCGGCGCCACCTGGGGCGCGCCTACCGAAGATCACCCGATCGAAGCGTGGGACAAGGTGATGAATCTGAATATCCGCTCGCTGTTCCTGCTCAGCCAACAGGTTGCAAAGCACTCGATGATTCCCAACAAGTATGGCCGCATTATCAACCTTGCTTCGATCGCGGGCCTGTTCGGAAGTTCCGGAGATATGCAGATGGTTGCCTACAATACAAGCAAGGGCGCCGTGGTTAATTTCACGCGGGCCCTGGCGGGTAGTTGGGGACGCTACGGAATTACGGCCAATGCTCTGGCGCCCGGCTTCTTTCCGTCGAGGATGACGAAGGGCACGATCGAGGCTGTCGGGGTCGAAAAGCTCGCCGCCGGCGCGCCGCTCCGCCGCATCGGCGACGAGGACGATCTGAAAGGCGCCGCGGTTCTCTTCGCCAGCGACGCCGGCAAGCACATCACCGGTCAGATCCTTGCCGTCGATGGCGGTCTGACTTCGGTGATATCGTCTTCCTGAGCTTCTCTGTCCAGCCGCTTTCGATTTGGTGGTGATATGCGCCATTTTGCGGAATTCATATATGATGATAATCATCTAAAAGGTGGCTGTTTCTTAGGTCAGCTCGGAGCAAGCAATGCGTTACCCGAAAGACCATGGGCTGCAGACGCGCAGGCGGATCGTCAGATGCGCGACAGGCCGCCGCCGGCGCAATTGCGACTATGGTCGGTTCGATCGTGCTCGCGCGTGCGGCCGGTGACAAGCGGCTGTCTGACGACCTTTTGGAAGCCGGTCGGCAGGCCGTGCGCAATCAGACCGCAAGCACCACGGCGGAATCCTCTCCAGCGGACCGAATCTGAGTTCCTCTTTCCGAGTCCATCAGCCTCCAGGGCAGCTTCGGCATATCGAGCGTCAAACCATTTGATGCAAACTATGACTTGCAAAATGCAAGCCGTGGTGTAGCCTGCATTTCGCAAATCAAATGATGCGGTCGCAAGAGCCGCCGGCAAACAGGAGGCAGCTTTGTCCGAGGATGCGTTGGTGACGCGCGAACAGCGCGGCAATATTTCCGTTTTGACAATGGTTTATCGGCCGTACAACCTGCTCGGCCCCAAGCTCCTTAACGCGATCGTGGAGCAGGTGGAGGCCGCGCAAAGGGCAGGCAGCCGCGCCATCGTCATCCGCAGCGGACTGCGGCATTTCTCCGCCGGCGCAGATCTGGATATCTTCGAGAAACGTGTGGAGGCAGGCAGCGCAGATCAGGGCGGTGAAAATCGGCGACTGAACGGCGTCGAATTTCTGCGCTTCATGGAGCTTCTGCCAATTCCCCTGATCGCCAGTGTTCACGGCGTTTGCCTAGGTGGCGGTCTCGAGCTCGCGCTATCGTGCGATTACATCATAGCGGCCTCTTCGGCGAAGATCGGATCGGTCGAGGCGACACTTGGTCTGCATCCCTTACTGGGAGGAATCCAGCGGCAGGTGCAGCGTATCGGCGCGCAGCGCGCCAAGGAAATGTCAATGCTGGCTCGGCGCTACGATGCGCCAACGCTGGAGAAGTGGGGATTGATCAATCTCACTGTCCCGGAGGAGTCGTTGGAGACGGCGACCATGGCCATCGCGGAGGAGTTCGCGCAAGGCCCGACGGTGGCGCATGCCGCGACCAAGGAACTCGCGCATATCGCCGTTAATCAGGGCGTGGTGGCTGCGGACGAGGCGATGTCACGAGTACAGGCGCCGATCTGGGCGTCGGAAGACCTCAAGACCGGTCTTGCATCATTCCGCAAGAACGGCCCGGGTCTCGCAAAGTTCGCGGGGCGCTGACATGAGTGGCCCCTTGAGTGGAATCCGGGTCGTCGATTTTTCCCGTGTGCTGGCTGGTCCGCTGTGCGCCCGGACCTTGCAGGACCTCGGCGCTGAGGTGATCAAGATCGAGCCACCAAGCCCCGACGTTTCTCGCTTTGCTTTTCCATCGACCGACGGGATGTCAGGCTATTACGCCCAGCAAAATGCCGGCAAACGCAACGTCAGTATCAATCTCAACATCCCGGGCGCTTACGAGTTGGCGCTGGAACTCTGCGACACCGCCGATATCCTGGTCGAAAATTTCCGGGCGGGCACGCTGGGTTTCTTCGGGCTGGATTACGCAACGCTGTCGAAACGCAATCCACGGCTGATCTACGCGTCGATCACCGGCTATGGGCAGGGTGGTCCGTGGCGGAGCAGGATGGCCTATGCGCCAACCGTGCAGGCCGAGGCCGGCTTTACCGAAAACAGCGTCCGCCACTATGGCAGCGCGCTGACGGAGCCGCGTACCGATAGTCTGTCGCATGCCGACGTCTACGCTGGATTGCAGGCCGTGATCGCGATACTTGCGGCTCTCAACAGCCGCCAGAGGACCGGACGGGGCCAGTATATCGACATCGCAATGGCGGCGACGTTGCTCGCGGTCAACGAACGCGCGCACGTCGATCTTTCCGATGATGACATCGGGGCGGAGCCTGCGGTGCTCGGCGCCACTGATTGTTCCTTCTTTACAGGACCGCAAGGCGAAAATTTCACGGTCGCGACCAGCATTGTTGGCAGCCGGACCTTTCCGTCGTGGCTGCGCGCCATGCGCCGGGTCGATCTGATGGATGATCCGCGGTTCTCAAGCGCTGCCGCGCGCCGCCTGAATTTCGGCGTGCTGCATCAGATCATCCAGTCCTGGATCCTGACCTTTCCGGATATGGCGACCCTCGACGCCCAGTTCGACGAGGCCAAAATCGCCATGGGCGAGATCCGTTCTATCAAGGAGCTCGCGGCATCGGAATGGAGCGATTACTGGGGCGCCGTCCAACGCGTCCCTGACCGCAGCGGCGGCGAATATCGGTTGCCGGGCCGGCCGTGGCATTTTTCGGCAGAAGAGCTGACACCAATTGGCACACCTGCCTTTCAGGGCGAGCATAACTTCGCGGTCTTCAGCGAACTCGGCCTTAGCGAGGCGGAATTGAAACGCTTAAGCGAAGCGGGCGCGCTCGTTTCGCATCGGCGTGCGCTGGAGCCCGAGATCGTCGCCAAGCCGGAAGCCGAGCCGGGACAGGCGGCCTGATCAGAAACGCCGAAGGGCGTACTGGACATACACGAATCCCGCTCAATATGGTATGAGCTGAGTTCGGGTGAAAGAGCTATGTCCAGTGTGAAGCGAAGCCGTCTTGCAAACAAGGAATGTTCCATGGCGCGCGCCATGGAAGTTGTCGGCGACCGCTGGTCCATCCTGATCCTGCGCGAGGCCTATTACGGCGTGAAACGCTTCGACGAATTCGAATACTATATCGGGATCGCTCCCAATATCTTGAGCACCCGGCTGAAGAAATTGATCGATGCCGGCGTCATGACGCGGGTGCCGTTGCCCGAACACGCCGGGCGATACGAATACGTTCTGACCGAGAAAGGACGCGATTTCTTTCCGGCCTATCTCGCGCTTAAGAAATGGGGTGACGACTGGCTGGCGGAGCCCGCAGGGCCGCAGGTAGTGTTCCGCGAACGCGCCGCCGGACGCCCGATCGAATATCCGGCATTGCGGACGAGCGGCGGCAAGCCGTTGCGGCTCGAGGATGTCGAGATCGTTGCCGGCTCGGGTGCTGTTCCATTCAACCGCAAGCGATTTGGTGGCGATGCCGCCGATCGTGCGGCGGCCGGCGCGAAGGCTCACGTTTCACGACGAAAGCGCAAATAGCGCGCGTCTGGTCTCGACCCGGATCAGATTCGCGCGGTATTTCGCCGAAGCGTAGCGGTCGGAGAGGCACTCGGTGGTCTCACTCAGCAATTTTGCCGCCTGGTCGATGTTGTCCCGCGAAAGCGTCTTGCCGATCAGGAAATCGGAAGCGTGTTGGCCGGCGAACGCGTGGTTCGCTGCACCGGTGACGCCGATGGAAATCTCGTCAACCGCATCCTGCTGCAGTCGCACGCCAACCGCGATTCCTACAACGGCAAAACCGCTCGCGGGATGTCGGATCTTTCGGTAGATGAAACGCATGCCGGGCTTCGGCCGCGGAATACGGATGCTGGCGAGAATCTCGTCCGGTGCCAGCGCGGTCGAAAAGATATCGACGAAGAAATCCCGTGCCGCCACCCTTCTCAGGCCATTCGGGCCTGCGATCTCGATCTCTGCCTGCAGCGCCACCACTATCGCCGGCCAGTCAGCCGCGGGATCGGCGTTCGCGAGCGAACCGCCGATCGTGCCGCGGTTACGCACCTGGGGATCGGCAATCAGGCTGGCTGCCTGGCGAAAGATCGGTAATTCCCTGTACAGCGGCTCGGAAGCAAACAGTTCGGCATGGGTGGCCAGTGCGCCGGTCCTGATGCCGGTTTCGCTGATCTCGATTCCCTTGAGCTCGGCGATGCCGCCAATATCGACCAGGAGTTCGGGCGATGCCAGCCGCAGCTTCAGCGCCGGCAACAAGGTATGGCCACCGGCAAGGAGCTTTGTTCCGTCAGGATCGTCGCGCAACAGATCGATCGCCTGGGCGAGCGAAGACGCGCGAACATAATCGAAGGCTGCGGGGATCATTGGGACGCTCCCATGCGTGCTTGTTGCACCGCCGCCCAGACCCGTGGCGGCGTCATCGGCATGTCCAGATATTTGATACCGAACGGTGACAAGGCATCGAGCACGGCGTGAACCATGCAGGGCGGGGCGGCAATCGAGCCGCTCTCGCCGATGCCCTTGACGCCGATCGGATTGGTCGGCGAGGGAGTTTGCTGGAATAGCGATCGGATGTTCGGCACATGCTCGGCGCGCGGAACGGCATAATCGAGCAGCGAACCGGTCAGCAGCTGCCCATTGTCAGGATCGTAGCTGACCTCTTCATAGAGCGCTTGTGCGATGCCCTGCACGACGCCGCCATGGATCTGGCCGGCCGCGAGACGGGGATTGATCAGCGTGCCAACGTCGTCAACCGCGACATAGTCGAGGATATCGACAATCCCGGTCTCCGGATCGACTTCGACATAGGCGAGATGGATGCCTGACGGCGAACCCATGCCGGTCGGGTCGTAAAACACCGTCTCATCAAGGCCCGGCGCGACGCCATCCGGCAGTTTATGCCCGAGATAGGCCATGCGGGCCACCTTCGGGAAGGTTACCGGCGCGATATCGGTACCGGGCACGCTGAACGCGCCGGCCGAATAGGAAACGTCCTTCTCGTCCACTTCCAGCATGCCCGCCGCGATCTTCTTCGCCTTGGCGACAATGCGTTGCGAGGACACGTGCACGCTGGATCCACCGACCGCCATCGAACGGGAATTGAAGGTGCCGTGGCCAGCCTGTACCTGGCGCGTGTCGCCCTGTACGATGTCGATGTCTTCAATCGGAATCTGCAACACGTCGGCAGCGATCTGCGACAACGACGTGATATGGCCTTGTCCCTGGCTCATCGAGCCCGAATAGATCGTGGCTCGTCCGCTGGAATCGATGCTGACCCGCGCGCTTTCCCAGCCGCCCCGGTCGAATCCGCTCACAGCCAACCGGCGTGATGGTGCCATCCCGCACATATGCGTATAGGCGGCGACGCCAATGCCGCGATAGATGCCGCTTCCGCGCAAGGCTTGGCATTCGCTGCGGCGGCCTTCATAGTCGAAAGCCGCGAGCGCCTTGTCGAGCAGTCCCTGGTAATTGCCGCTGTCGTACATCACGCCCGTGCTGCCGTAGGGCCGATAGGGAAATTCCGCCGGTTGAACGAAATTCTTCCGCCGCACTTCGACCTGGTCGAGCTCGAGGTGGCGTGCCACCGCATCGATCGCGCGCTCGGCAATATACGCGCCTTCGGGCCGGCCATAGCCGCGATAGGCATCAACCGGCACGGTATTGGTCACGACGACGCGGGAAATAGCCTCATAGTTGTCTATCTTGTAAGTGCCGGTGCCAAAGTTGATGGTATTCACGGTCGGACCGCCGCTCGCCATGTTCGACAGGTAGGCGCCGACGTTGCCGAAGGTGTCGACCTTCAGGCCGAGGATTTTGCCGTCGTTCCTGAACGCAACCTCGATGTTTTCTGTATGAGCGCGGCCATGGCTGGTCGATTGATGGCTCTCGGAGCGGCTCTCCCACCACTTGACCGGTGCGTCAAGTTCGCGCGCGAGATAGGGGCAGAGCAGGTCTTCCGGATACAGATGCATCTTGGCGCCAAAGCCGCCTCCGATATCAGGTGCGACCACCCGCAATTGATGCTCGGGAATGCCGACCGTTTCCGCGATCCAGCGCCGGTGCATGTGGGGAACCTGGCTGCCGATATAAACCGTCAAGGTGCCGTCCGGTTCTGGCGAGGCAACGATCGCGCGCGTTTCCATGCAGGTGGGGATCAGGCGGTTGTTGACGACGCGCAGGCCGATGACATG
This sequence comes from Bradyrhizobium sp. CCBAU 051011, assembly GCF_009930815.1. Taxonomy (NCBI): domain Bacteria; kingdom Pseudomonadati; phylum Pseudomonadota; class Alphaproteobacteria; order Hyphomicrobiales; family Nitrobacteraceae; genus Bradyrhizobium; species Bradyrhizobium sp. CCBAU 051011. Next base: position 3,539,365 of record NZ_CP022222.1, read on the forward strand.
ATCGGCCTCGCGGGCGGCGTTCTGGTAGTCGCCGCCGCGCACCTTGTAGATCGTGGTGATATTGCCCGGAACGTTGTCATGGAGCTGCCGTGCGCCCTCCCGGATCGCGACTTCCTCATCGATCACAGCGGGCAGCACGTCGTACTCGACTTCGATCATGCCGACGGCGTCATAGGCTTCAGCCAGCGTTTCCGCCACCACGAGTGCCACGCACTCGCCGACAAAGCGAACGCAATCGGTCGCGACCACCGGACGGAACGGTACCTTGCTGCCGGGAATGACCCAGTTCGGCACGATCGGGCCGATCTTGCCGGCGAGCGCCTTGCCGGACAAAACAAGGCGAACACCCGGTGCGACTTTGGCTGCCGACAGATCGACGCTTCTGATCTTGGCGTGGGCGTGCGGCGATCGCAGTACTGCCATATGCAGCATGCCCGGCAACCTGACATCATCGACGTATCGGCCCTTGCCGGCGAGAAACTTGAGATCCTCGCGTCGCCTGAGTGGCTGGCCGATATGGCGGATCGCAGTCGTATCGTTCATGGCTGGTCGCCTTTCGATGCCAGGCTTTCGACTGCGCGGACGATGTTGTGATAGCCGGTGCAGCGGCAGATGTTGCCGGCGAGGCCGTGTCGGATGTCATGCTCGCTCGGATTGGGCTGATCCCTCAATAGCTGGCGCACGCTCATCACCATGCCCGGCGTGCAGAAGCCACATTGCAGAGCGTGATGCTCATGGAACGCCGCCTGAACCGGGCTGAGTTCGGCCCCTATGTCGGTCAGGCCCTCGATCGTTGTGATCGACGCACCGTCTGCCATTACGGCCAGCACGGTGCAGGACTTGATTGCCTGTCCGTCGATCTCCACAGTGCAGGCGCCGCACTGCGAAGTATCGCAACCGACATGCGTTCCGGTGAGGCCAAGGTCTTCCCTGATCAGGTGGACCAGCAATTTTCGCGCTTCCACCGTGACGGTCTTGCGCGTGCCGTTGATCTCCAAGGTTACCACATGACGATCGTCGGGTTCGGGCATGCATTGCTCCTGATTACAGCACGTTGTCTGCCGTACTTCTTTATGAGAGCCGGATGTCGGCAATATCGATCGCGACCATTTGCCCTGCTCTTGATGGGCTTGCCATTCGAGGTCTCGATGGCGACGGCCTCGGGATGATAGACGCTGCGCCAGTCCGGCTTGGTGAACGGCTGATAGCTGACCCGCTGAGCGCCGGTATCGGTCGTGACGTGAACCTGCTTCAGGGCATCGGGCCAACCCTTTCTGGCCCAAAGCATTCCGGTGATCGACATATAGCCTTCGATCGTGCTGGCCGATTTCCAACGCGCGACACCATGAGCGTTGAGGACAAGGTCGCGCAGTTCGCTCATATCCATTGTCCTCCCATTGTGCATTGACCAACTCTAATAATAAGAGTGACTGGAAAGCAAGTGAGTTCTTGCATGAAAATTCCCGGTCTGGCCTTGGATAGCGGGCCAGGCAAGTTTACTCTGGTAATAAGAGTTATTCGGAGGTCCACGCAGATGCGCTCGAAGAGTTTTGAGGGAATGGCTTGTTCGATCGCCGGGGTGCTGGATGCCGTCGGCGATCGCTGGGCAGTCCTGATCTTGCGCGACCTGTCGCTGGGTTTGAGCAAGTACGAGGATTTGAGAAAGTCGACTGGTGTGACCCATGCCACCTTGTCCGACCGCCTCAAGCATCTTGAAGAAAATGAACTGATCGAGCGGCGGCAGTATCAGTCGGGTCCCGATCGTTACGAATACCTCCTGACCCGAAAGGGCAGGGACGTCATCCTCGTCGTTCAGGCGCTTGCCCAGGTCGGGGATAAATGGGGAATTACCGGGGACGCCGGCCCCCCTCTCAAATTCATCAACAGGAACAGCGGACGCCAGGTGAAGCTGGCGCTCGTGGACGAGAAGTCAGCCGAGGTGGTCCGCATGAGGGATGTTCGGCCTCAGGCCGGTCCCGGCGCCGACGATCTGGTGAGGTGGCGACTGACCAAGTTCGATCAACGATGATTTCGGTGCATGGGGAAAGCGCGACGAGATATGAGGGGTGCCTCTCCCCGGCTACAGCCTTTAGGACAGGTACTTAAGTCAATTCTATTTTAGAATTGACTTTCCCGAGAACGGGTCGTTTATTGCGATTGAAATTCCCCAGGCAAGCGGTATCGGGCTTCCGCTGACTTGGACCTTGGGCCGGCTGCATTGCAGCTGGCCCTTTTTGTGAGCCGGCATAGCCGTCGACTGACAGGAAATTGTGCAAACGTGCCTCTGGAATTCCAGCCGGCGGTGGAATAAGTTCTAAAATCGCACTTATAGATTTCCCGCTCGGGCGGTAATTATTATCGCTCTTGCCGACCAACGGAGGGGAGGAACATGAGCGTTGCAGACTTCATTCGCAGCGAAGTGAACGCAAACGAGATTCTTCTGTTCATGAAGGGCACGCCGACGGCGCCGGCTTGTGGATTCTCTGCGCAAGTCGTCCGGATCCTCGACCATCTCGGCGTTCCATTCAGATCGCACGATATCTACCAGTCCGAAGAGCTGCGCCAAGGTATCAAGGATTACTCGGATTGGCCGACGATTCCGCAACTGTACGTCCACGGCGAATTCGTAGGCGGCTGTGACATCGTGACGGAGATGTTCCGATCTGGCGAATTGCAGGCCCTTCTCCTGAAGCAGCCGCAAGCAGAGCAGTCCTGAGCGCACACTGCCGCAACATCGAGATCCCCGGTTGTTCCTGTAGGCCATGTTAACGACTGCGAAGCGCTGCGGCGGTGCTACAGATCCGAGAAGGGGCGGTCTGCCAATGCGGCATTGGTTCGCCAAGGCTGAGCTACTCACACCCTCTCCAAGACACGGGGGGCCGCCAGCATCGCATTCAGCGCCGCCTCAAGCGAAACGAGGCCCATGCCGGTTCTAAAAGCCACCACTTTCGGCCTTAGCATGGCCACTGTCAGCGTATTCGACTGCGCCGTGTCGAAGAAAAACGACAAGGACAGATTGTCGGGCGAGATCAGGACAGCGAACAGGCTGCCAGCGAAGATGCACACGCGCACCGCCGAGTTTCAAGCGATGCCGCGCGGAGCCGGTTCGAGATCGTTGATAACGTCCTTCGCTGCTGCGGCCGTGATCGGTCGGCTGGCCGGAGGCGGCGCGCCCTCCTGCGCCGGCAGGCTGATGACCGCGTGCAATCCCTTCGGCCCGTTGGTCAAGACAATGTCTCCGCCGTGGTGGCGCACAATGGTCCGGGCAATGGAAAGGCCGAGGCCTACGCCTCCCGTTTCGCGGTTTCGCGAATTCTCCATCCGGAAAAATGGCGTAAAAACCTGCTCCCGGGCGCTGTCGGGAATGCCGGGTCCATCATCCGAGACGATGATTTCGATATTATCTGCGCGCCTCTCCACGCTGACGCGCGCCCGCTCGCCATAACGGATGGCATTCTCAATGAGGTTACGGCACGCGCGGCGGAGTGCGTCTGGCCGGCAGCTGTAGCCGATTTTCTGTCCGTTCGAAAAAGAGATGTCATGACCGAGTTCGGCAAGATCGTCGCAGAGACTTTCCACGAGCGCCGAGAGGTCCACGGTTCGCGTCATCTCCGCGGTTGCGTCTTCGCGGGCGAATGCGAGGGTAGCCTCCGTCATCGTCTGGATTTCGGTAATGGTGGAAAGCATTTTCTCGCGGATGTCCTCGTCGTGCACGAATTCTGTACGCAAACGAAGCGAGGTCAGGGGTGTGCGCAGATCATGACCAATGGCGGCCAGCATTTTGGTGCGGTCGTCGACGAAACGGTGCAGGCGCGCTTGCATGCGATTGAATGCCTCGGCGGTGCGTCGGATATCGTCGGGGCCGGTTTCCGGCAGCGGCACGATCTCCTGGCCACGGCCAAGGGCCTCGGCTGCTACGGCGAGGCGGCGCAAGGGTCGCGCAATGCCGCGCGCGGCAAACACGGCAATGATCGACAACGACAATGCCGAAAGGCCGAGCGCCAGGGTGGATTTGGAGGTCCAGAAGCCGTCTTGTGCGGGTTTGGCAAATGCAGTGTTCAGCCACGCCCCGTTCGCCAACTGAACGGCCAGACCCATGCCGGTGGCGTCATCGAGATAAAGAAACTTCGCCGGCCGGGAGAGCGGCCAGGCTTCCGGTTTCAGGTCGATCCACTGTGAGGTGGCGCTGCTGCTCTTGGCTGTGTTTCGGGTGAAGTCCGGTCTCACCTCGGCGGGCACATTGTGGCCAGCAAAGGATACGCGCGGCAATGGCTGCGCCAGGCGCTCCCATGCCTCCTCTCGCCATGCCGAGGCATCCTTCAGGCCGTTGGTCGATATCCAGTATCTCGCCGAACTGGTGTTGCTGGCGTTAAGGATGTCGGTCTGCAGCGACTGAGGGGTCGCTTCCAGGACCCGGGCCAGCGAGGCACACCGGCTGAATATCTCGCCCTTGGCGGCCTTCCGCATCGACTGCCCGTGCTCATCCCAGGAAATGAAGAACACGATTGCTTGCGACAGCACGAGGGATAGCAGCGTGAAGCAGATGAAACGGGCTGCAAGACTGCGCGTCCACAAGCTCATCATGGCTGCCCGATCTCTGCGACGAGGCTGTATCCACCACCCCAGTGAGTCTTGATCAAGGCTGGTACTTTCGGGTCGGCCTCGATCTTCTTCCGCAAGCGGCTGACCTGATTGTCGATGCTGCGGTCGAACGGATCGGCATCTCGGCCGACTGTCAGGTCAAGGAGCTGATTGCGGCTGAGTACCAGGCCCGGATGATCGAGAAATGCGCATAAGAGACGGAACTCCGCCGTGCTGAGCGGCACGGCAACGCCGTCGTTTCCCAGCAATTCGCGCCGGTTGACGTCAAAAGTCCACCGGTCGAAACGTACGATCTTGCTCGCGAGCCGGCCCTTCTGCGGCGGCAGGCTTTGCACTCGCCGAAGCACCGCCTTGATGCGGGCGAGGAGTTCACGGGGATTGAATGGCTTCGTCACGTAGTCGTCGGCGCCGACTTCCAGACCGACGATACGGTCGGTCTCCTCCGCCATGGCAGTCAACAGGATAACGGGAAGCTCCGTGGTGCTGCGTAGATGGCGGCAGAGCGACAATCCGTCTTCGCCCGGCATCATGATGTCAAGAACCACCAGGTCCGGAGCACTTCGTTCGAGCAGACGGCGCAGTGCCACAGCGCTCTCCGCGAGGCTGATGCGGTAGCCATGCTGCATCAAGTATTTGCCGACCAGGTCGCGGATGTCACGATGATCGTCTACGACGGCGATGTGCGGTGCCGATTCCATCCGATTGCTCCGTTCCGCATCATACTGAAGTCCAGCACCCAACCCATCGGAAAAGTGTAACAGAATGTATCGGCTGGGTACGATCGACTGAAATCAAATCCTTGCGGCATGGCTGCCCTGACAGGAACGTGGCGTTAAATCGGGAAAGGTGCCGGCCTGTTCCGTGAGGAACCGCCCCTCATGTGCAAGGATCTTCGATCTCAGTCGAAACATCTTAGCCACAAGCTGTCGCAGAACCTTGTCCCGGCGGGCCGTATCTGTCGCAAATTGTCGCAAACTCGCATGTCCGTCAGGATCTGATGCGATCGGGAAGCCGCATTGAAAGCAACGTGATTGAAGAACGGCAGATGGGAGGAGGCGCCAGGCAAAGACGGCCAACTTGTCGCGAACTATGCAATGCAGCATCCCTGAGACAGATCGCGACAATTCCCGGCAGTTGTCGGCAAAGTTCTGCGACAACCGGGCCGCATCGTGCGCATGTTCAACCGAGCAGGAGCGCTGCATGTGTGCGATGGACGCCGTTTCTCACGGGGCAGTTCTGGAAATCTCGAGCGGCTCATCAGTCGGGAACGATGATGGCGACACCACACAGGGACGGCTTCTTCGCAGAGCCGCATTTCGGATAGCCTGCCTGCTCGTTCTCGTATTGCGAAATACTTCGTCCTCGGCCACGCCCGTTGATTTGACGCAGGGTGCGAGCCGCATGGCCATTTCGCGTCTCGTGACGGATGGCGACTGTTTGACGCCTGAGCCGCATCTCAGGTTCGCATGCGGAGCGCCGGTTCGAAGGCGGAAGCGATCGCGCGCGATCGATGATCGCGCGTGGCGGCCCATCTTTGCGGAATCTCTAGCAGCTTGCGCGCTTCACCCAACGCCTGAATCTGCCTTCGCTCAGCGATCGCGTCCCTTGTGAACAGGGCGGCGCTGTCGCGTAAGCATGTGGAAACGGCGTAACACTTTTGGCGGTGACAGAGCCACCTGCGTCGCCGCACACGATCTGCTCATTCCCGTTCCATCAATTCAGCGATCGCCTTGATGCGGCTTCTGGCGTATTTCGGCAGGCCGGCGCTCAGCGAATCGCCGCTGTTGAAGGAGCTGTTGCCCATGAGCAGTTGCGCGGGCACGAGGTTTCGCAGCATGGGTGTTCTGCTGTATTCCCTTTGCTTGTTCAGCACGTCGTCCCTGACCGCAATCAGGATGTAGACCGTCGCGATGACGGCTTCCCGATCGGCCGGATGCTGTTGCACAACCGCAAGCAGCTTGCCGAACTGGATGACCTGGTTGACCCAAAAGATGTTCTGCTCGAGCCCGCCGCTGACTGTGGATTCGAGCCCTGTCAGGCTCGGCAGCTCGGCAAGCTGCGGCTGCGCGACCAACATGATCTCACTCTGGAACTCGATGAAATCCGGGATCGGCTTCTTGCTCTCCTCGCGCAGCTTGTTGGCAAGCTGAATGCCCGCCGGAATTTTCCCTTCGAACATGTAGCGGGACTGAACGCAGATCGCCTTCGCGTCCTCGCACCAGCGGCGATCCGGTGGACGGTTGTGCGCGGCGCCCGCGTCCTTGTTGGGAACAGCATCGCCCGCCGTGATCGGCCGGTGCTTGACTGCCGGATCGATCTGCTCGAGGAACGCAACATTGGCATACCGCGACAGATCCAATGCCGCTGCCGGTCTTGGAAGTCGAAACCGCGCCTCCGCCTGGTAGACCGAGAGCTTCAGCTTCGTTTGTTGCTTGAGCGTGGGCTCAACGAAGCTCGGGAAGAGCGAGAGGAAGCGCCGCTGACCCGGACGTGAGCGGGCCCAATCGTCGAAAGGAATGAGCCCGGTCGAGGAATCGGCGAGCTTGTCGTTGCGTTGGTCGGCGAAGATGACCGTGCGCGGCTTGATCTGTGCGATTGGAACGCTGGCGACTGCGGGCACGTCCTCCAGCTGGAATTCCTGCGCGGCCGCGCCCGTGCAAGTGGCCACGCAGGCGGCGATGAAGATAGCGGCAGCGTGGAGTCTCATGGCATCAATGCTCAATTCAGCCGCCGCCAGAAATAATCGGGATCGACTCGCAGCGGCGGTCGCGGGAGACGGTCCTCGTCATCGGGATATCCGCGCCAGGAGGGAAATTCGCGCGGACCAAGACGCCAGCCGGGGAATGGAAAGGGCGGCCGGTTATCGCCGTAAAGGCGGTTGTCGTGGGACCACTGCTGGAATGGCCCACTGTCTTCGTCATAACCGCCACGATAGGCGTAGCGTTCGGCACGCGAGACGATCCGAAATTGCGTATCATTGATTCTCCCCGCCGGATCCCTCTTGAGGTGTTCGGTGAAAGCGCGTCCGGAGCCGGCCGGTGCAGGATCGCCGGTATAGGGATCGATCGACAGAGCAGCGAGCTGACGCATGGCTTCGCGCGAAGGGCCGTTCAATGCGGTTTTGGGAGCGTGCAGCTCCCAGGCTGCCTGCACGATCGGCTCGAACATCGGCAGAGCCACTTTTCCGCCGGTCTGGCCGCGCCCAAGGGTGCGGCGCCCGCCGTCGCTGTTGTCGTAGCCGACCCAGATGGCGATGGTAACGTCATTTGTGAAACCGACGAACCAGGCGTCGACCGAATTATCAGTGGTACCAGTCTTGCCTCCGACAAAGGGCGAGAGATGCTTCACCTCGCGCGCAGTTCCGCGCGCGAGCACGCCCTGCAGTATTGATTTCAACTGGTAAAACGATGCGCGGTCGGCGGAGCCGATCCAGTCAACCGCACGCGGATCGTGCTGGTAGATTGGGCGGCCGTCCTGTTCGATCGTTTCGATCGCATGGGGCCGGGGTCGTGCGCCTTCGTTGGCGATCGCTGCATAAAACGCCGCAAGGTCGATGAGCCGCACAGTTTGGGCACCGAGTACGAACGGGTAGTAGCGCATGCATTCTTTGTAGAGCTGCGCTTCCATTGCGAGCTCGCAGACTCTATCGAGGCCTCGCTCGGCGCTTTCGTCGAGGCCGGTCGCGAGCAGTTGCGCGGTGGCGAGATTCCGGGAGTTTTCCAGCGCACGCCGCAGCGTAATGGCGCCCGAAGCGCCGCCGTCGTAGTTCTTCGGCGACCAGAAACCGCGTTGGCGCGCGTAGCCCGTCGCGCCGATCGGTGCCAGCGTAATGGGTTCGTCCATCACCAGCGTGTTGGGTTGCAATCCCTTCTGAAGGGCGGCGAGGTAGGTCAGCGGCTTCAAGGTCGAGCCGGGTTGCCGCAGGCTCTGGACGACGCGGTTGAGCTGGCTTGCCGGATACGAAAAGCCACCCGCCATCGCGAGAATGCGGCCGGTTTCGTTCCCGAGTACGAGCGCCGCTCCCTGCACGGTCGGTCGAATGCGCAGATCGGCACGCGGCGCTTGCTTACCCTTGGCTTCGCGCACCTGCACATAGACTACGTCGTACGGCTTGAGACCTCGCCCGATCGCGGCGCTCCAGGTGTTCAGCGGCAGGATGCTTCCGTCGGTCAGACCGACGTTGATCGCATGGCCGCGCTTTCCACGCGTATTCTCCAGGACGACCGCCGATTGCCAGTGAACGTCATAGAGTGGTAGCCGCGTCGTCTTCAACGCCACGAGCCAAGCCGGCTCCGTGGTCTTCAGGTCAGCCGCTCTCAGACGGACGGCATCGGAAATGTTCGCCTCGGGTCCCTCAAATTTGTAGCGATTGGTGTTCAGCTCGTACCGCGCCAAGCCCTCCTGCAGTGTTGCTTCGACTATGCGCTGCAAGGCCGAGTTGACCGTCGAGTGCACCGTGTAGGAGGAACTGGTGAGAGTATCGAGGCCGGCGGCCACCTTTGCCTCGCGGGCAATGTAATCGACGAGATGAAAGGCGAAGTCCCGTCGCGTCGGCCGGTACTCGACGAACTGCGGCAATACTGCTTGCGCCGCGGCTGCGTCGATCATGGCGTCGTCCTGCATGCGGCCCAGCACGTAGGCAAGGCGCTCGCGCGCGCGCTCAGGGTGGTGGTCGGGATTGAAGTAGTTCGGTCCCTTGGCGAGCCCGGCGAGCAGCGCGCCCTCGACTGCGGAGAGCGCGTTGGCTGGTTTGCCGAAATAGCTGCGCGCCGCCATCTCGATGCCCCAGGCTCCGCGACCGAGATAAATCGAGTTGAGATAGAGCTCGAGGATTTCCGCCTTGGTCAGGGAGCGCTCCATCCGCGAGGCAACGATCATTTCGCGCAGTTTTCTTTCGTAAGTGATGTCGTTGCCCACCAGCAGGTTCTTGACGACCTGCTGAGTAATGGTCGAGCCGCCCTGCGGCCGGCCCGGCTGCGTGAAGTTGCCGAGGAAGGCGCGGACCAGTCCGCGCTCGTCAATGCCGATGTGCTGGAAGAAGCGCTTGTCCTCCGCGGCGATGAATGCGTTGCGCACCGCTTCCGGGATATCTGCAAGCTTGACCCAGATGCGGCGATTGTTCGGCGCGTAAATCTCGGCAACGCGCTGGCTCTTGTTATCGAGGATTACGCTGGTGCCAGGAAGCCTGAGGTGCTTGATCTGCGCGGCGTCGGGCAGATCCTTGACCGCGCTGTTGTAGAAAGCGATGACCTGGCCAAGATCGACCGGAGATCCTTCCACTTTTTCGCCTTTGCAGAACTGTCTGTAGGCCACATGGAGGTCGGCCAGATTCAGTCCTTTGAGTGCCTTGATCTCGCTGCTCAACGCTTCTTTGTCATCCATGGCAGTGGCAATCAGGTCGTCCAGGTTGAGGTCCTCGATGTCGAAAGCCTTGCGCATGTGGGCGCAGCCGGCACCCAAAAGCTGCGCCACCTCGAGGCGGTCGTGCGCCGCATCGAACTCCGTCTTGACCTCATCCGGACGGGTAGTGACCTGGCTGAAGGCAAGCGCCGTGGCGAAGATCTTGATGAGAATCGAGTCCATGACCTGCCGACGGTCGCAAACCGCCTCCGTAAGGTCCCGTTTTTGTAGAACAATATTAAACAAGGCTGTTATGGGGAAAAAGTTCCCGCTGGCTCGCTTTGGCCGCGGTGGGATGCCGGACAGTCAGGGGAAAGACAGTGGGACCCTCTGGCACCCCCGGTGCACGGCGATGGCCATGTCGGGATCAGGCCTTCGAGCTACCTCGACAGCATCCGGTCGGCTCAAGGCTTGGCAGCCGATTACATCGCCAACGAAGAGATCATCTACGGCTGAGCGCAAACATGGGATGGCGCGCCCCGCCGCTTCTCCGGCCGTTCAGCACCGCTCCCGGCCGCGGAACCAACGCTGCGGCCAATGCGTTCTAAAAGCACAGCATTGGCAGCGCACTCATGAATGCCCCTTTTCCCGTCGTGCTTGCCGCGGCGCTCTTCAGCGCTACCATCGCGACGATGCATGCGGATGCTGCTCCTCGAAAAAAGAAGACCGCGGTCCCCCCAGCAGCTAGCGTCGCTCAGCCACCAACGGACAGGTTTTTGGCCTGCGATGTCCGGGTGCGAGACTATCTTCGCGAAGGCGGAGCCGCGATACGGGTCACCAAGATCGAAGTGGATGATGCCCGACTTCAGTTGAACATTCATCATGAGTATGGAGAGGCAGGAAAGTCGCCTCGAAAACACCTCCGCGGGGACAGCGAAGAAGAAATGCGCAAAAATCTGCGCGGAATATTGGATGAGTTCGCGGCAGCGGCGAAGGCCGCAGCGGCTGGTCGCGCTTGGTATGTGATCGCTGCTCGCAAGGTCATGCCGGACCTCCGCGACGGTTCGGGCGAGAACGCGAGTCCGTGGACGGCTGTTGTCCTCGCGGATTTCGAGGGAAAATGCAGACCCATCACGTTCTATCAGTCTGTCGATCGGAACAAGCTCAATCCTGAACTTAGCAAGAAATTGGAGGAGTGAAGTTTTACGCTTGAAGTGATTTGCAGTCGTGGCGACGGCGCCTGGACGCCATGAGGCGCGGGGAGGATGCTTAACTGCCGTCGCCGGTGGGGGGCCGCTGTGACGCGCAATCCCGTCATGAATCAAGCGGCAAACATTCTTCATTTCTGCTATCATCAAACCATGACGATCGGGATTGCCGGACCCGAACGGAAGGCACCAAGGCAAAGCGCCGTGGTCGGGTTCATCATTGCGGCCGTCTTCTCCGGGATTTGCCTGATCCTGCTCTGGCTCGCGAGCGACTTCCTGGTCGACTGGCTGTGGTTTTCTGCGATCGGCTATCCTCAGGTTTTTTGGACGACGATCGGCGCCAAAGCCGTCATCCTCTTTGCAGTCTGGACCGGAACTGCGGCCGTCCTTTGGTTGAACGGATGGCTCGCGGTCCGCTTTGCCCGACGGCAGCCGCCGCAATCTGTCGCGGCCTTCGTGCGGAATCTTTCGGGCAATGTGCCGCCGCCCGACCTGTTCGCGATCGTGCGCGACCGGCTGCCGTGGCCCCGCGTCATCGCGGGCGGTGCCGGTTTGCTCGCTCTGCTGGTTGCCGCCTTGGAAGTCGGCAATTGGGGCGTCATCCTGCAGTTTTTCTATCACGTTCCCTACGGCGCAGACGATCCGCTCTTCAACAAGGATATCAGTTTCTACCTCTTCGTGCTGCCGGCCTATATCCTCGTCAAAAACTGGATGATGCTCACACTCGTTCTGAGCGCGCTCTTCGCCGCAGCGATCTACTGGGTGCACGGCGACATCGAATACGACATCCATCATCGATCGACGTCGCCGACAGCAATCGCCCACGGCTCGGCGTTGCTTGCTCTCCTCTTCGTCGTGAAGGCCTGGTCGTATGTTCTCGACCGTTATCTGCTGCTCTATGGCGACAACGGCGTCGTCGTCGGCGCCAGTTACACCGACGTGCATGTGGGGCTGCCGGGCCTGTGGCTAATGATCGGGCTGTCGATCAGCGCGGCGGTTGCTGCGTTGGCAAACCTCCGGGTGAGGACCTACCGGCTTCCTGCCGCCGCGGTCATGCTTGTCGTCATCGGCTCTTTCGTGCTGTCCGGCATAGCTCCCGTGCTGTTCCGGCAGTTCTTCGTCAAACCAAGCGAGTTGGAGCTGGAGAAGCCCTACATTGAACGCAACATCGCGCTCACCCGGCAGGCATACAATCTCGATCAGATCGCAGCCAAGCCGTTTGCTGCCGAACAGAAGCTTACCTCCAAGACGCTCGACGCCAACAAGGCGACAATCGAGAATATCAGGCTGTGGGACTGGCAGCCCTTGTCAGACACCTACGCGCAGCTGCAGGAGATCCGCACCTACTACAAATTCCATCATCTTGACGTTGATCGCTATTGGCTCGATGGCTCCTACCAAAGCGTAATGATCTCGGCCCGCGAACTGCGGCCCTCCTTGCTGCCGCCGAATGCCCAGACCTGGGTCAACCGCCACGTGCTGTTTACTCACGGCACCGGTGCGGTGATGAGCCCGGTCACTCGCAAGAGCAGCGAAGGGCTGCCATTCTTTTATTTGCGCGACATACCCCCAGTTGCGGACGGAGGCCCCCAGATCCGCGAACCGCGCATCTACTACGGCGAAGAGCACGACAGTTACGTCATCGTCAAAGGGAGCACACCTGAGTTCGACTATCCAAAGGGAAAGGACAATGTCTACGCGGCCTATGACGGCACCGGTGGCGTTCCGATCGGATCGATGGTGTGGAGAGGCCTGTTTGCTTATTACTTCAACGACCCGAACCTGCTGCTCTCAAGCTACATCACCGCCGACAGCCGGATCATGATCCGCCGCAATATCCAGCAACGCGTAGGAACGATCGCTCCCTTCCTCAGGCTCGATCACGATCCTTATCTGGTCATCAGCGAGGGGCGGATGTTCTGGATGCAGGACGCCTATACGGTGAGTTCCTATTTCCCCTATGCACAGCCGGTGCAAGAGCTGGGCCTCAACTACATTCGCAATTCAGTGAAGGTTATCGTCGATGCCTATAACGGAACCGTCGACTTTTATCTGATGGACACCGGTGACCCGGTCGCCGCAACCTTCCAGCGCATCTTTCCGAGCTTGTTCAAGCCGTTCGCGGTTATGCCGGCGGACCTGCAGAGGCACATTCGCTATCCGGAGGATCTGTTCCTGATTCAGGCGCGGCTCTATCAGACTTACCACATGGAGGCGGCCGACGTTTTCTATAACCGCGAGGATCTCTGGCAGTTCCCGCGCCAGCCGGGCGGCGGCGGCGTTGCAACGATGGCCCCCTACTACATCATCATGCGGCTGCCCGGTGAGCCGCAGGCCGAGTTCTTCCTCATGCTTCCGATGGTGCCTAGCCGCCGCGACAACATGATCGCGTGGCTCGCCGCGCGCTGCGATGCGCCCGACTACGGCAAGCTGATCGTCTACGAGTTTCCCAAGGAGAAGCTCGTCTACGGGCCGTTCCAGATCGAGGCGCGGATCAATCAAAGTACCGAGATATCGCAACAGATCACTCTTTGGAATCAGATGGGCTCGCGGGTGATACGCGGTGCGAACTTGCTTGTGATCCCGATCGAGAACTCGATCCTCTATGTAACGCCGCTCTATCTGCGAGCGGAACACGGACACCTGCCGGAACTGAAACGCGTGATCGCAGCCTACGGCGAACATGTGGTGATGAAGGAGACACTCGCCGAGGCCTTGGCCGCGCTGTTCATGGAGCCCGGCGCTGCGCCGGCAGTTTCAACCACGACAGAGGAGAGGCCCGCTACAGGCCCGGCGGCAAGTCAGGCACGTGAAGCGCTTGATCGCTACAATCAAGCAGTAGAGCGATTGAAGTCCGGAGATTGGAAAGGCTTCGGCACGCAGTTCGATGCAATGCGCGAGCTTCTTGAGGAAATGAACCGACGCTCCACCAGCCACTAGGGCCCCGAATCTTCAGTCCAGCGCTGCCTCTGACCGGCGGCGGCTTGCACAAGCCCGGCCGCGAAGTCGGGATCGGAAGTTGTTTTTGCCATTTTGAGCAATGCTGCCGCTGCCTCACGTGCATGGAAGTAATTAGACATGGATACTCACGTCTTACTCTTCTGTTTTCCTGATGCAGCATAAACAAAACGCCGAGTTTCCGTTCCGCGGCGGAAGTACAAAATACACAAAGCGCTTTGGTCCATGACGGACCTGTCGGCTGACTGATCGAAAAAGGAGCTCCTCGGGCGCAGGCAGGGAACCCAACGGCCCACGTAAAAAAGCTTGCTGTGGCTCGCGCGCCACAGGATTGAGGCGAAAAATTCCCTAAACGTTGTAATTGCGACTCAACGGGGAAGATATTTTGGCATGTTTGCGGCGCGGCCCAAGCCAACAAGGTTTCCCGCAACTTTTGTTGCGGTGACAGCACTTGTGATTGCCACGCTGAGGCTAAGCGTCCCTTCGTCCGCAATTGGGAGCGACTTTGAGGAATGTGCGGAGTGGAGCCGAAGGATGTTTTTGGGCGCCGAGCGCGTCGCGCGGATTATGGATTGCGGCGCCCGCTTTGCCGGCCGCCAAAAGATGGGCGGAGGTTATGCCTACTACGATCTATTCCAGTACCGCAGCTTCGATATCGCTGGTCCGAACCCGACTGCGAACGAGCGCGCACGGATTTATGCGGCGTATAAGCGCTTTCTTGATGTGCAACGTCGCGAAGCGGCTTTGGCCGAACTTCAACAGCCAGTCGCCGAAGAGCCTCGCATCCTCGCATTGTCAACGCCCAACCCGCGCCGTCCAAAGCGGTCGAGGCCGGAGTCGTGCATGATAGAAGGCTCGTTGTCGTGTACTTGGGTGAAGTTGGCGTCTACCGTTAGAAACGCGTTTGCTTCGAGCGGCTCCAGGCCTGTAGCTCCAACGAACTCGCGCTAGCGATCGCCACTTCCGACCACCCAACACCTTCCCTTTGGTCGGGCCGGGCAGCATCGTTCTCGCGGCCAAAGTCACGGCTTTCGCTCGGCCAACTTGCCGCAGCGACGCGGTCTCCGATCGGCCACGATCGCAATTGCTCCCTCTTTTCGAACCTCTCGACAGATCCGCCGCGACTTCTTCTGCGCCCTCGTCGAATCGATTATCACGCAAGCATTCTAGCTTCACGAACTCGCGGATGCGACTGGACGTTGCATTCCCGTCAGTTGTCGCCGCAATCCACCGGGGGCTCCTAAGATGCACGTCCCTAAAATTCTTTTCCATTTTATGCAGCTATTTCAATGATATACGAGTCGTGAGCTTTTATTTTGAGACTTTGCGCGCTGTTGCGAAACCCAATCACTTCATCTCTTCCAGCAGCTTCCGCGCTTCACCCAACAACGCCTGAATCTGCTTTCGCTCGGCGATCGCATCCCCGGGAATTACGGTGACAGTGCATAAAACTCTTACCCGGCGTTTGAGTGCACTGTCACCGTAATCGCATCTCGGCTTGAAACCGAAGCGTCGAACCGGCCCAAGCGTAGGCGAACGGCTGCAGGCGGCCTATGAGAAGGTGATGGCGAAGAGGGCCAAAGGCTGACGTCAGCGAGGCGCAGCCCGCGATTGCCTGACGAACGTCGCGGGACAAGCAGCCTCACGCATACGCAAAAACGGCAACTGTCCCCTTCATAGGAAGCTATTGAGCCGCCGTCACTCGCAACGATTTCCTCAGAGCCCGTTTGGGGCTCGCTTCCGGATCCGCGATCGGGCGGCGGTAGGTCGCGACGCGGCGCAGCCAGCCGACCTCGAAGACACGGTTGGATGGAAGGTTGCGAACCCTCTGCTGCAGGACGAACTGCGCCGCATCGGCGAATTCGGCGCGTACGGCCTTCGGATCGCTGGTATCACCGTTCATCTTGAGCAGCACCTGCTTGAGACCCCAACCCTGCCGCCGCCCGGTCTCCCTGTCCATGGCGGCTTCGTTCGGGTTGGTGCCCTCGCCCTTGAAGTTGATGTAGTCGATCAGCGGATAAAAATTCTCGGAGGCGCGAATGACGCGCGTGAACTGGATGACGATATGTTCGCGCTCCGTGCCGTCGGGCGTCGTCTTGAGGATCTTCTCCATCGCACCTTGCGCCCGCGCCACCATGAATTGCGTCTGCTCCGGCACGGTGTCGAGCAGAAACTGCCTCAACTCCTTCATCTGCGGTGAGTTGGCGTTCTTCCTGAACTCGGCCCGGCTTGTCCAAGGGTTGGCCGGAATTTGCGTCTGGTCCAGCCAGGCGGGCAAATGCACGTTCTTCTTGCGCATGAATTCGAGCAGGGCCGGAAAGCTCTCCTCGAAAGGCAGCCATTTGCCGACAGGAAACCAGATGAAATGACCGATGCCCAGGGAAGCGAATTCCTCGTTCGCACTCCATGCCGTGATCGCATCACTTTTTCCGCCTGTTTCATTCAGCCAGATCTTCTGGCCGATCTTCTTCGCCAGATCGCCCGGCAAGACGAGCTGTGGTACAGGTAAATCCTTGGCCTCGTGGCTCGATTTCCGTGCTTCCGGCATTTGAACGGCAGCTTCCGGCGCTGGCTTCTGCACCTCAGGCCGTCGCAGGACTGTTTCGGGGTCCAACTTCTGCGTGTGGGATGCTTGCTCGATGCCAGGCCCGTCCTGCTCTTTTTCGTTATCAGCGACGCGTGTCGCGGCCGGCGCGACTATTTCCGCCAATGCCGTTTGCGTCGCCATGCCAGCGACGATGACACACGAGAGCAGCAATGAGCCGCAAGCAAGCACCTTCGCGCTGTACCGTCCGGGTTTAGCTTGCCGTGCCGTTCTCCTGCCGCTACCCGCACGCCAGCGGCCAATGAAATCACCGCCCATGTCCATGTTTCCGAAGGCTAGCCTGACGGGAAGGGTCGTGCGTGCGAACAACACGATGCGTATGGCGAAATCGTGGGGTCATAGTGGCGGCCCGGTGCCGGCGGACAATCCTGCGCATCGCGCCGACGACGGGGGCGAGAACGCGGTCCCTGAGAACATCCCGAGAATGCTGATGCGCGTTCGACCGACACCTCCCGCAGATCGGGGCATTACGGTGACAGTGCATAAAACTCTTACCCGGAGTTTGAGTGCACGGAATTACGGTGACAGTGCATGAAATTTTCACTCCAGTTGAGTGCACTGTCACCGTAATTGGCCAATGCTTGAACGGCAGGTATGGCTAGCTAGAAATCGAATGCTGTCGGTGCAAGACAAGGGCAAGCTTGCCAACGCGTGGCGCACCCTTCTGCGAAAGCCAATCACTTCATCCCCTCCAGCAGCTTCCGTGCTTCACCCAACAACGCCTGAATCTGCCTTCGCTCGGCGATTGCATCCCTGGTGAACAGGCCGTGCTTGCGCGCATTCTGGTTTGCCCTTGGCGCGCCGGATCCCGGTGCTGCGCCGTGCATGCGGCAGCGCTTCCTGCCATACACCGCCGGCGAGCGGCACGCGCCGCCGGAACGGGTTTTGGCGCCGCAACGTGGGCTCGCCAGCATCGCGCCGGTGTTTCTGATGTGATCGCTCATGCCTGGGCTTCCGGCTTGGCATCAGCGGGAGCGCGCTTTCGCCTGGAGCCCGACCCTTTCGGCGCTTTCCGGCGCCGCGGGTGCCGGCTTCTTGTCCGAAACGATCACGCGCGCATGCTGCGTGACATTGCCGACGATGGCCTTGCCGCCGTCCCCGACCGACACGTTCTGCACGGTGATGGCGGGCTCGCCATGGCTCCGGTAGCGGTTAAGCGCCTCGATCTGGGCGGGAAAGGTGCGGGCGAGCCTGCCCAAGGCGCGCGCGGCGCTGTCGTGCTGGGCGAGATCGTCCGCATTCGCAAGGTGATGGGCGCACCGCATCGCCATCACGTGAACGGAAACCATCTGCGCCACCAGCATGGCCTCGACGGCATCCCGGGGCTTGATGCTCGTCACCATCGAAATCATGAAAGAGAGGTTGACCTCGTCAGGACGCTCGCCGCTCACGCTGGCCTTTACCAGTTGCCTGATAATGCCATGCATCGCTTCGCGGCTGGCGACCCCCAGTGCGTTGGCCATGAGCTGTTCGCCGATTTCAGGGTCAGGATGGTCGATGGAGAATCCGTGCGACAGCAGCTTGATCCGCGGGGCTGCGGCAGCGTTGGTCTGGCCGGTTGCGGCGATCGACGTTGGCACAGTGATATCAGGAGCGGTGTTCATGTCGAGATTCCCTAGGGCACGCGCGGGCCGAGCGCGCGGTTCGGCCACGCACAGGCGGTCGTTCGCCGCGGTGATCCCTGCAATTTCAGTTGTGGGTAAGGATGTTCGGCCGCAATCGTACCGACACGCCCGCTATTGCGGGGCGACGGGCGTTTACAGGATTGCGGGATGATGAAGAAATGCCGCTGATTTGCCCGACGCGTCAAGTTGCTTTTTCGGATGGCGTCGGCCGCCGGCTACTTTGCATGGGGTTGTTTTCGATATTTTGGCAGCGCGCATGTCGGAGGCGCAGCTTCCTAATCCTTCTCCGCCGACCGCCTCAGCTTGAAATGCCCGAACGCCGTCGCGATCGGCTTCGCCGCATCCTCCTGCCAGGCCTGTGCCTGGAAGGCGACGATGCGCTGGCCCTGCCTGACGATCGAGACATTCGCAAAACTGTCCAGCGCGCGTCCCGAACGCAGATAGTTGATGGTCAGGCCGATCGGCTTTGGCGGCGTTGCAATGCCGAGTTCGCGTGCCACGCCAATAATCGCCGTCGTCTCCAGGAAGGCGCCGGTGATGCCGCCGTGAATGGCGGGCAGCACCGGATTGCCGATGATCTTCGGCGAGAACGGCATGCGCAGCACGCCGTCCTCAGTGAGGCGGATGCCGAGGCAGCGGGCGAACGGGCTTTTGGCGAATGGACCGGAAGCATCATCGGGGCAATCGAGAACAGGTACCTCATACGCTTCCCTGTCCTGCAGCATGTTGGTGCGGTTGGCGCCGACCATGAAGCACGCGGCGGCGGTCGCGACAGGATCCTGCTCGGTCTCCTGATAGGCGGTCGAGCGCACGAAGGCGATCGAACGCGTGACGTGATAGCAGATCGAATGCGCCTTGATGTCGAGACCGGGTTTTGCGGGCTTCTGGTAATCGATGCGCAGGTCGAGCGTCGCGATCGCGCGGCTGCCGTCAAGTGCCAGCTGCGCGGCCATGCCGCAGCTCTCGTCGAGCATGGCGGTGACCACGCCTCCGTGGATCACGCCGGTTTCCGTGTCGCCGGCGAAGACGGATTGGTAGGGCAGGCTGGACCAGGCCTCGCCGCGCTCGGCGCGATCGATGCGAAGTCCGCTGGCGCGGCCATAGGTAGACCGGCGTTCCGCGATCGCTTTCGCGAGTTGCTCGAACGGCAGCGGCTGCCCGTCATAGGTGGGGATTTCAGACATGCCGGTGGTTTAGCATGCCGTCGCGGAGAATGTGCAGCAATAGCGCCGCGGAACTGCCGGCGGTCTGCCTTTGCGTTCCTGCGTGCGGGAGTGCAGGTTGGGTGCGCTAAGGCCGCAAAACGTCTTGAATGCGATCATCGCCTTTCGGCGTATCGCGCCGGCTTACTGTCGGCTGATCCTGGGGCGGCCGCGACGCTCTTTCGATGCATTCAATGTCTTCTCGTAATTTCTTTAGCTCGAAATACGCTGTGATGAAGTTGAAATCTGCTGAAGTAGCCGCAGTGGGACGTTTGCTCATATCAATCACTCCGCTCTTTCCAAGAGCCAATAACAA
The DNA here is from genome assembly GCF_009930815.1 of Bradyrhizobium sp. CCBAU 051011. Classification (NCBI taxonomy): domain Bacteria; kingdom Pseudomonadati; phylum Pseudomonadota; class Alphaproteobacteria; order Hyphomicrobiales; family Nitrobacteraceae; genus Bradyrhizobium; species Bradyrhizobium sp. CCBAU 051011. The sequence continues at coordinate 3,559,221 of NZ_CP022222.1, forward strand.
GAACCAATAAATTCGTCGCGCGTGCTCGAAAAAGCAGCGTGCGGACTCGTAGAGGTTAGGCCCCAAGGCCCTCGACGAGTCCGCACCGACCGCGCCGCTTTAACTACCCCCGCAGCCACACTTGCCGATGTTGGCCGCAGAGTCTGTAGCGCCGCGAACACAGCAACACTGAACTCGTCGATGTGGTAACGGAGTTACAGCTTTTTCCCGCTGCTGGACCGCTAACCTCAAATCTTCCCGTCCGCCTTCCTGGCGAAGCGATGCCGCTGTCGGCGATCGATCTGCAGAGGATGCCTTCGCGATGAAATGCGGGATGCGGAACAATACGCATGATGCGCCAGCGTCAGCGGAGGTGGTCGTCGGTCCGAAAATCTGGCTCTATTGGGATCGAGACGGCCCGTATTTTGCCTGCGGAGCTGTTGCCGGCCCTGGCCGGACGGGGGTCTTTGCATACGGGAGTGGCGATATGGGTGGTTTGGTGATCAGTGGCGGCCGGGTGGTGGATCCCGCCAGCGGGATGGACGCCATTGGCGATGTGGCGGTGGTGGATGGCCAGATCTCCGCTGTCGGCACCGGGCTCGGCAGCGCCGAACGGGTGATCGACGCGACCGGGCTGGTGGTGGCGCCCGGCTTCATCGACCTGCACGCGCACGGCCAGTCGATCCCGGCCGACCGCATGCAGGCGTTCGACGGGGTGACGACCACGCTCGACCTCGAGGCCGGCGTCTTGCCGGTCGCATCCTGGTATCGGCGCCAGGCCGATAAAGGACGCGTGCTGAACTACGGGGCCGCCGCCAACTGGGCGTTCGCGCGCATTGGCGCGATGACCGGCTCCAATACGGAAAGCTCGCTGGAGGCGTTCGGCAATGCCATGCGCGATCGCCGCTGGATCGACAACGTGGCCAGCGACACCGAGGTGGCCGGCATCCTCGACCGCCTTGCCATTGGACTGAACGAGGGCGGCATCGGCATCGGCATTCTCAACGCCTATGCTCCGGGCGCTGGCGTCCAGGAATTAACCGCGGTGTGCCAACTGGCGGCAGCGCATGATGTGGCGACCTTCACCCACGTTGCCTATATGTCCCGCATCGACCCGGAAAGCGCCGCCGAGGCCTATATCCGCCTGATCGGCTATGCCGGCGCCACCGGCGCGCACATGCATATCTGCCACTTCAACTCTTCCAGCAAGACGGACGTGGAGCGTTGCGCCGTGCTGGTGGCCAAGGCGCAGGCGCAGGGCCTGCCGATCACGGTGGAGGCCTATCCGTACGGCACCGGTTCGACGGTGCTGGCAGCGGCGTTCTTCAGCGACCCCGAATTCGTGGAGCGCAACGGCACCGGCTACGATTCGGTGCAGCGGGTGACCGACGGGCGACGCTTCCGCGACCGCAAGGAATTGCTGGCGGCGCAGGCGGAGGAGCCCTCCACGCTGGTGCTGTGGCACATCCTGGATACCGAGAACAATCCGCACCATCGCGACCTCCTGGACATATCGGTGCTGTATCCCGGTGGCGCGATCGCGTCCGACGCGATGCCGTGGACGCTGTCGGACGGCAGCGTCTACACCGGCGATGCCTGGCCGCTGCCTGATGACGCCACCTCGCATCCGCGGTCGGCGGGCTGCTTCACCCGTTTCATCCGCGAGTGGGTGCGCGAGCGCCGGGCGGTGTCGCTGCTTGAAGGCATCCGCAAATGCGCCCTGATCCCGGCGGAGATCCTTTCCCGCAGCACGCCCGCCATGCGCGCCAAGGGAAGGCTGCAGGCGGGCGCGGATGCCGACATTGTCGTGTTCGATTTCGAAACGCTGACCGACCGGGCGACCTTCTCGGCGATTAACCGCCCGTCGGAGGGCGTGCGGCATCTGGTGGTCAGCGGCCAGCCGCTGATTTCAGATGGCGTGCTGGATGTGGCGGCAAGGCCCGGCCGGCCGGTGCGCCGGCCCGTTGTCGAGAGCTGATTGTGCCGATCCCGGTCCTGCTGATCACCGGCTTCCTCGGGGCGGGCAAGACCACGATCGTGAACCACCTGCTGGCGAATGCGGCGGGGCGGCGGATCGCCGCCGTGGTCAACGATTTCGGCGCGATCAACATCGATGCGGAGCTGATCGCGGGCGCCAGCGACGGGGTGGTGAGCCTGAGCAACGGCTGCATCTGCTGTTCGCTGGAAGGCGATCTCTTGCGCACGCTCGCCGCCCTGCTGCGGCGTGATCCGCCGCCGGAATTCATCGTGATCGAAACCAGCGGGATCGCCGATCCGTCCGATATCGTGCGCACCCTGATGGATCCCCTGATCTGGCGCGAGGCGCCGCTGGAAACGGTACTGTGCGTGGTGGACGCGACGACGCCGCCGGGGAAATTGAACGACGACGCGCTGTTGCGGTCACAGCTCCGGGCGGCAGACGTGGTGGCGCTCAGCAAGGTAGACCTGGCAGACGCGGCGCGTCGCGCGCAACTGCGCGAGGCGATCCGCGCGTTGCATCCGGCGGCAGTGGTGGTCGATGCCCTGCATGGCGAAGTCCCGGCAGCGCTGCTATTCCCTGTTGACGTCGACCGCGCGCCGACGCCGCGTGAGGTAGGGCCGCGACGACCGGCGATTGACCGCTTCGAAACGCTGAGCTGGACATCGGAACAACTGGTATCGCTCCCGCGGTTGCAGCACGCGATCGGTCGGCTGGCGCCGAAGCTCGTTCGGGCGAAGGGGGTATTCGAGACGGTGGAGCAGCCGGGGCGGTTGATGGTGTTTCAGCTCGCCGGCGGGCGCGCGACGTTGGCGCCGGGCGGGGAACCGGCCGCCGGGGTGCCGCGGACACGGATCGTATTCATCGCCGAGATCGGGATTCTCTCGAAGTCCGAGATCGACACGATCATGGAAGCGTGCATCGAAGCTGTGTGAGTGACGGCATGTTGCCCGATGACTGATTGATCGCGGCGGCCCACTCCTGCCACCGCTACTCCTGCAACGACGAAACACTTGTGGCGATGTTGTCGGCAAGCGCCTTCACCAGAGGCACGTAGCGCTGGACGATGTCGGTGCGGTCGAGCGCGGAGGTGAAGTAGGTCATGCCGACGGTGGCGAGCACGCGGCTGTTGATGATGATGGGAGCAGCGATCGTGTTCGACGAGCGCGGTTCGACCATCGGGTCGCGCTCGGCAAAACCTTGCTTGCGGATTGCGGTCAGCATCGCCAGCGCGCGTTTGCGCTCGGTGGCGAGTTTGTCTTCCGCCTCCTGCGACCGCGCCAGCATGTCGAGCAGCATCGAGCGCTCGCTGATGGGACAGAACGCCAGATAGGCGCGCCCCAGCGCCCGCCCGAGCAGGCTGAGATGCGTGTTGAGCGTGCCGTGAAACGGCGAGACCGGGCTGTCGGGAATCGTGCTGAAGCGGACCACGACCGAACTCCTGTCGAGCACGGCGATGGCGATCGGCCAGTGATATTGCCGCGTGAACGCGATCGCCCATGGGCGCGCGGCCTCCACCACCAGCGGATCGCCGTGAAAGCCGTTGCTCAGCGATTTGACGCGCGAAGCAACCGCGTAACCGCCCTGGCGCCGATCATTCGCGGCATAGCCCATCGCGCATAGCGACTTCATCAATCGCACCACCGTCGATTTCGGCAAGCCGGTCGCTCTGTGCAGGCGGTCGATCGAGGTGACGCGGTGGCGGTTGAGCTCCTCCAGCAGCAGGAGCGAGCGCGAGGCGGCTTCAACCGTGTCGGACTTGAGCGGCATCAGGGATTCCACCTGGTGGAACGCGGCGGAATAGCTATGGCCGACCGGCGTCCTCCCTGCAATCGTTTTCGCCAAGCGCCACGCTGGCCTGCCCACTGAAGGCAGCCCGTGCAGATGGCCGGGGAGGAACAACCGTGTCCGGAGATATCGTCAGGCCGCATTTTTCGTCGTTCCGCCGCCGGCTCGTAGCGCGGCAGCCCGTCGTCGGCTCGTTCATCAAGACGCCGACCACGCATGCGACCGAGATTTTTGGCGCGCTCGGTTATGATTTTGTCGTGATCGACGAGGAGCACGCGCCGATTGATCGCGCGATGACCGATGTCATGCTGCTGGCCGCGCGCGCCGGCAATCTCGCCGGCATCGTTCGGGTGTCGTCGGACGATCCGGCCAAGATCCTGTCCTGCCTGGACTGCGGCGCGGCTGGTGTGCTGGTGCCCCACGTCGCTACCGTCGAGAAGGCGCGCGCGGTTGCCGCCGCCGCGCGATACCGCGGCGGACGGCGCGGTTATTCCGGCTCGTCCCGCGCCGGCGCCTATGGTGGCACGCCGATGTGGTCTCTCGTCGATGAACAGGATGCATCGGTCTGCGCGATCGCGATGATCGAAGACCGGGAAGCGCTGGACCAGATCGACGCCATCGCCGCTGTCGAAGGAATCCACGGCTTCTTCATCGGCCGCGGCGATCTCACCGTCGCCCTCGGCGCCAAATCGTCGGCCGACGCGTCCGTGAAGGACGCGGTCATCAGGATCATCGCCGCGGCGAAGAAGGCCGCCAAGCCGGTCTGCGTGATGGTCGCAAGCGCGGCGGAAGCCAGGGAGTTCGCCGAGCTCGGCGCCAGCGCCTTCATCATCTCGTCGGATCAGGGCCAGATGCGCCGGGCTGCGGCGCAAACGCTGACCGATTTCAACACTCTCGTCAAAACCACGGATGGTTCGCATGTATCACAGCTCTGATCCACGCGCTGCGCTCGCCGCCTCGCCCGTCGGCACAAAGCCCGCCGCCACCCAATTTGCAGGCGCCGAATACGCAAAGTTCTACGAAACGCCGCCGGCCGAGAATCAAAATGGCGCACGCACCTGGTATGCCCGCGGCCAGAACTTCATCATCGCCTACAGCGAGGCCGATGAGGGCGCGGTGCTAAGCCGAACCAACCAGCCCGACGAATATGTCGTGCTGCTTCCCGATCCCGGTGCGGGCGCCGAGATCGTGTGGGGTAACGAGAGCAAGGTCATTGGCGGCCACTCCATCAGCTTTGTGCCGGCGGGCGCAAGCTCCGTCACGTTGCGCGGCGCTGCCAAGGTGGTGCGCATGGTGACAACGCGATCGGAGGATCTCGCTAAGCGCTGCTCCAACGCCGCTTCCTATGCGACGCCGCATCCCAATCTGCCGCCGTTCGAGCCGTGGCCGGAGGCCGCAGGAGGGGCGAAGATCCGGACCTACAGTCTCGACGTCGCGGCGACGCCGGGCCGGTTCGGCCGGATCTTCCGCTGCTCGACCTTCATGGTGAATTTCCTCGAGCCGAAGAACGGTCCGCGCGATCCAAGCAAGATGTCGCCGCATCACCATGACGATTTCGAGCAATGCTCGCTGGCGCTGGCCGGCACCTTCATTCATCACCTGCGCTGGCCATGGACGACTGACATGGCGCAGTGGCGCGCAGACGATCATGAAAGCTGCGGATCGCCCTCCATCGCCGTGATTCCACCGCCCTCCATTCACACCTCGCAGGCTGTCGATCCCAAGCTCAACATTCTCGTCGACATCTTCTGCCCGCCGCGGCTGGATTTTTCGGCCAAGCCGGGCTGGGTGCTGAACGAGGACGATTATCCGATGCCAGCGCAGGCCGCTGCCGGCAAATCCGCTGCCTGACACGTTCTACACGTTCTACTAGAGAGGGCCCTGACCATGGCCGACACGCAAGCGTCCTATACGACCACCGTACCGCTGCCGCCGCTGTCGCGGGCGACGGAAGTCGCCGAGCTTCTGGTCGGGGCGATCGACCTGCACTGCCACAGCGGTCCGGCCGCCATGCCGCGCATTCTCGATCATCACGAGGAACTGCTCGATGCAGCGGAGGCGAAGTTCCGCGCCGTGCTGTTCAAGGATCATTTCTATGCCGGCATGCCGCATGCGATCCTGCTGGAGAAGCTGTTCCCCGAGACCAATGTAAAACTGTTCTCGGGCATCGTGCTGAACAACGCGTCGGGCGGCATCAACCCGCATGCCGTCGATCATACGATCAAGCTCGGTGGCAAGATCGTTTGGATGCCGACGCTGTCGGCAGCGAACCATATCAAGGCGATGGCGGCCGGAAACAAGACCTTTCCGAAGACCTCGCAGAAGATGCTCGATCCGATCCCGCTTTCGGCGCTCGACGCCAATGGCAAGCTCACGGACGATACGAAAAAGGTGATCGATCTCATCGCCGAGGCGGACATCATTTTGGCTGGCGGTCACCTGCCGGCCAGCGAACTACACGTTCTGTTCGACGAGGCGGCGCAGCGCGGCGTCAAGAAGATGATGGTGAACCATCCGACCTACATCGTCGGCTGCGGTGATGCCGATATCCGCCAACTCGTCGCCATCGGTGTCAAGATGGAACATTCGATCTGCATGTTCATCGAGGGCAAATCCCTGAAGTACAGCCCGGATGATCTCGCGCACCTGATCGAAGTGGCCGGTGTCGACAACACGATTCTGTCGTCCGACCTCGGGCTGCAGGGATCGCAGCGGCCGGTCGATGGTTTCCGCAGCATCACGCAGATCCTGCTCGATCTGCAGATGCCGCGGCCGGCGATCAAAAAACTCATCAGCGACAACGCCGCGCGGTTCCTGAATCTTCCGGTGATGCAGTCGGCTGCGCAAGACGCCGCCTAGCGAGGACAAGCGCAAAGACCGCGAATAGCGGCGCGCGCCAAGGGGAGGAGGTCATTATGGGTCGGGGAGATCGCGACGGCGCCGCACCGATGGTCCGCATCATGTCGCGGATCATGGCATCGGGGAGCGCATTACTGTTCGCTGCAGCAAGCCATACGGCCGTCGCCGAGGAGAACCGAAAGCCACCGATCGTCCTGGAATCGATCGGCGCGTATGAAGTGGGCGGCAAAGTCATCACAAAACCCGGTGATCCCAGCCAGACGCTCTCCTGCGACCATGGCTACGTCGAATACTTCATCCCGGCGAAACGGCGCAGCGTCGGCCTGATCATGTGGCATAGCTCCAGCACCAAGGTGTGGGAGAACCGATGGGACGGCGGCGAGGGTTACAAGAGCATTTTTCTGCGCAAGGGGTATCCCGTTTACCTCTGGGACGGCCCGCGCGTCGGTCGCGCGAACTGGAGCTGCGAGCCGATCACCTACACGCCGGATTACTTCGATCAACGCAACTTTGCCGCCTGGCGCTTTGGCGTGAACTATCTCAGCTGGCATCCGAGCCTGCAGTTTCCGACGGCAGACAAGGAAGCCTGGAACCAGGCGACGCGGGCGCGTTACGACGAGTTCGACACGCTCGAGAATGCCTTGTTGCAGGCGGAGGCCGGCGGCCAGGCCATCGACAAGATCGGTCCCGTCGTCGCGCTCACCAATTCCGCGGGTGGCTGGCGCGCACTGCTGTCGGCGCTCAAGGCCAAGAGCGACAACATGAAGGGTATCGTCGCCTATGAAACCCCGGGCTTCGTCTTTCCGGAAGGTGAGGGGCCCGAGCCGAAGCCGGATGCGCCGTTCGGTCCCAATTCCGTGCCGCTGGCCGAATTCAAGAAGCTGACGAAGTTTCCGATCCAGATGGTGTTCGGCGACTACACCGATACGCGCCCTATCTGGGCGACGTCGATCAAGGTGGCGCGGACCTTCTGCGATATCGTCAATCGCCATGGCGGGGACTGCGAGGTTCTGCTGCTCCCCGATGCGGGCCTGCGCGGCAACACGCATATCGCCTTTGCCGATCTCAATAACGAAGCCGTCGCGGACGAACTGTCCAAATGGCTGGGCCGCAAGGGCCTCGACAGGTTTGCCGGAGAATAAGTGCTTGCGTGAACGCGACACGAGCACACAGCTTGGAGGAAACATGCGCCTGCTAGCTTTCGGCCTTCTCGGCCTTGCACTTGCCATTGCGCCATCTCACCGCGCCGTCGCGCAGGAATGGCCGAACCGTCCGGTCACCATGATCGTCCCGTTCCCGGCCGGTGCCGCTGTCGATACGCTGGCACGCGCCGTTGCGCACGCGCTGAGCGAGGATTTCGGCAAGCAGTTCATCGTCGACAATCGCGCCGGAGCTGGCGGCAATCTCGGTGGGACCGCGGTCGCCAAGGCGACTGCCGACGGCTACACATGGCTGTTCGGCACGCCGGCGCCGATCGCGCTCAACAAGCTGATGTACAAGGGGCTGGCTTACGACTCCGAGCGGGATTTCATGCCGGTCATCCTCGTCGCCAAATCTCCGATGATGATCACGGCGACATCAGGCTTTCCGGCGAAGACGCTCCCCGAGCTGATCGCCTATGCCAGGCAGAATCCCGGCAAGGTCAATGTCGGCCATCCCGGCAACGGAACGCTCGGACACATCACCTCGGCCTTGATCCAGCAGTTCGCCGGCGTCGAGATGACGCACGTGCCGTATCGCGGCTCGGCGCCGCTGATCACGGACCTGCTGTCGGGACAGGTCGACGTCGCCATGGATTTCATGCCGACCTATCTGCCGCTGGTGGCCGATCGCACGATCCGTGCGCTTGCGGTGACGACGAGCCGGCGCGTGGCGCAATTGCCCGATGTGCCGACCGTGCAGGAAGCGGGATTCAAGAACTTCGAGGCGACCGCATGGTACGCAATCGTGGCTCCGACCGGCACGCCGCCCGACATTGTGGGAAAGGTGAACAAGGCGGTGAACGCCTTCCTCAGGAGCGACAAGGGCAAGGCAATCCTCGAACAAAACTCGCTGCAAGGCGTCGGAGGTTCGTCGGAAGACCTTAAGGCGTTTATCGACGGCGAACGCGACAAATGGCGTCCCGTAATCGAGACGGCAAAGATCGCGATGCAGTGAAACGAGATCGCTACACATGACGGGCATTGAAATTCCTGCGCTGTCGATTCCAAGGGTAGCGCTCGTCACCGGCGGCAATAGTGGTATCGGAAGGGCCACTGCGGCGCGCCTCGCTGCCATGGGGTCTGCTGTCGTGGTCGGCTACAACAGTCGCCGCGCGCAGGCCGAAGAAGTGATCGGTGGGCTGCAAGGCGAGGGGCATCTCGCCATGCGCATCGCGATCGACGATCCGGTTTCCATCGCGGAGGCCGCGGCAGCCGTGGACAAGCGGTACGGACGGCTCGACGTGCTGGTCAATTGCGGCGGCGCCACGACACCAGTACCTGCCAATGATCTCCAGGGACTAACGGACGAGATCTTCGACAAGACCGTTGCGCTCAACCTGCGCGGACCGTTCGCGATGGTCCGCGCCTTCCGCCCCATGCTGGAGCGCGGCAGCGAAGCCGTCATCGTGAACATTTCGTCCATCGCGGCGCGAACAGGGCTGGGGAGCAGCCTGGCTTATCTCGCCGCAAAAGCGGGCGTCGACGCGCTCACGATCGCGCTGGCAAAGGTGCTGGCGCCGCGCATCCGCGTGTTCTCGGTCTCGCCGGCCGGCGTGGACACGGATTTTGTCGCCGGCCGTACCCGCGAACAGTTGCAGAAGACCGCCGAGAGATTGCCGCTGGCCCACGTCACCACGCCAGACGATGTCGCAAGGGCCGTGATTGCCTGCATCGCCAACCTGACCAGTTCGACGGGAATTGTGCTGCCGGTGGATGAGGGCAGGCACCTTTAGGGCGCAGAATAGCGTCACGGAAAAGGAACGATGGAAAAACTGAAATTCTACATCGACGGCGCCTGGGTCGATCCGGCTGCACCATCGACGCTGGGAATAGTCAACCCTGCAACGGAGGAGATCTTCGCGCAGATCAGCCTGGGCTCGCCGCAGGATGTGGATCGGGCCGTCAAGGCAGCGCGCCGCGCGTTCGCGGCCTATTCGGTAACAAGCGTCGAAGAGCGTCTGTCCTGGCTTCAGAAAATCATCGCAGGCTTCAGAGCGCGGCTGCCGGAATTGGCGCGGATGATGACGCTCGAAATGGGCGCGCCCATCACGTTTGCGACCGAACGCCAGGCGACGGTCGCGCTGTTTCATTTCGAGGAAGCGGCGCGCGTACTCGCGCAATACCGGTTTGAGGAGCGGATGGGGAACGGCATCGTCCGCCGCGAGCCGATCGGTGTCTGCGGGCTGATCACGCCCTGGAACTGGCCGCTGAACCAGGTTGCATCCAAAGTTGCACCGGCGCTTGCGACCGGCTGCACCGTCGTGCTGAAACCCAGCGAGATCGCGCCGCTCAGTGCAATGTTGTTCGCCGAGATTGTCGACTCCGCCGGTGCCCCGGCGGGCGTCTTCAACCTCGTCAACGGCGATGGGCCCACGGTGGGCGAGGCGATCGCCGCCCACCCGGGGATCGACATGGTGTCTTTCACCGGATCGACGACGGCTGGCGTCAGGGTGGCCAAGCTTGCGGCGGATACGGTCAAGCGCGTCGCGCAAGAGCTGGGTGGCAAGTCCGCCAACATCATTCTGGCCGATGCCGACCTGAAAGCCGCCGTGATGCAAGGAGTTCACGCCTGTTACACGAATGCCGGCCAGAACTGCCAGTCACCCACGCGCATGCTAATCCCGCGTGGGCAGCGGGATGCGGCGTTCGAGGCGGCGCGTGAAGCGGTTGATGCGATTCGTCTGGGAGACCCGCTCGACCCCGCGTCCACCATGGGACCATTGGTGAGCCGGGCGCAGTTTCAAAAAGTTCAGGATCTGATCCAGTCAGGTGTGGACGAGGGGGCGACGCTGGTGGCCGGCGGAACCGGGCGGCCCGCCGAAGTCAACCGCGGATACTTTGTTCGCCCGACCGTCTTCGGCGATGTGACGCCGCAGATGAAGATTGCGCGGGAGGAGATCTTCGGCCCGGTGCTGTCGATCATGAGCTATGACAGCGAGGACGAGGCGATTGAAATCGCCAATGACACGCCGTTCGGATTGGCAGGCTTTGTGCAGTCCAAGGACGTGGCCCGCGCCCGCGCCGTCGCCAATCGCATCCGCGCCGGGCGTGTTTACCTCAACGGTGCTCCCTTCGACCGCAGCCTGCCGTTCGGCGGCTACAAGCAGTCGGGCAACGGTCGCGAGTTCGGGGTCTTCGGGTTTGAAGAATATCTCGAGGTGAAGGCCATCCTCGGCCACTAGGGTCAAGCGATCGGTCGGAAATGTCCGGGCGGATGTTTGGTGTCGCGCCGGATCAGCCGGCGCAGCGTGGAGGGCTCCGCATATCCGACCCTCCGCGCGATCTCCTCGACCGGCAGCCGCGTGGTCTCCAGCAGGAATCGCGCGGTCTCCAGCCTGATCCGCTGGATGAATTGAATCGGTGAAACGCCGCAGGTCGCTGCCATTCGCCGGGCGAATGTCCGCGGCGCCAGCGCGACGGCTGCGGCGAGTTCCTCGATCGCAAAGTCGCGCGCGATGTTGTCGCGCACCCATTGCTCGGCCTTGGCAATTTTGGGGTCCTGGCCCGCCAGATAGGTCATCGCCATGAATGGCGCCTGCGAGCGCCGCTCATCCAGCAGGAGAAAGTTGGCGCAGGCTTTCGCCAAGCGCGGTCCGGCGAACCGGGTAACGACTTCGAGCATCAAGTCCATCTGCGCCATGGCCGCGCCGGCGGTTGCGATCGGCCAATCGGCGACGACCATCTGCTCCGTCATGAGTTCGACGCGGGGATAGCGCTGCTGGAACAGCGGCGCGAACCACCATGTCGTGGTCGCCCGCCGGCCATCGAGCAAGCCCGTCTCCGCCAGCAGGAATGTGCTGGCACAGGGCGCGGCGAGCATGGCGCCGTTGCTGAACGCGCGGGTGAGCATGTCGCCCGCGCGCCGGCACGCCGGACTCTTCAACTTGCTGACCAGTTCGTCGGCCGACGGCGTGCCGAGACCGGGAACGATGACAAGTTCTATCCCTCGCAGATTGACGTCGCTGCGGCGGGAGCCGCAGCGCACCGTCGTCACCTCGAAAGGCAGAACGCGTTTCGCCCCGCTGATCCGGTTGGCGGTCGCCATGACGTCATGGGTGATGGCCGCGCTTGAAGCCATGCATCCCTCGATCTCGACAATGGCGACCTTGGTCATGTCAAAAAATGCCTGATAAATGTCATTTTTGACACTAGCCCGCCGGCCGTGAAAACGCAACGATACGCTCGAAAACATCCTCCTGTGAGTACTGATCGATCAAGGAATTGCGCCGATGCCGACCCGGTCCATGAAGCAGGACGATCCGCTCGAGGATTTCACGCGCCGTGACATCACGCTCGATGACGTCACCAAGGTCGTCTACGTCGCTGGCGCAGGGCCTGCCGTCATCGTGATGACGGAGATGCCAGGCATCAGCCCGCATGTCGCGCGGTTTGCGCGCTGGGTTCGCGACGCCGGCTTCACCGTCTACATGCCCTCGCTGTTCGGCCGCGATGGCGCCGTTCCGGGCGCGGAGGAGGGCGCTGCAATCTTTCAGCGCGCCTGTGTGAGCGCCGAGTTTCGCGCCTTGGCCTCCAACCAATCCAGTCCGGTGACGAAGTGGCTGCGATCGTTGGCTCGGTTTGCGCATGGCGAGCGCGGCGGACCCGGCGTCGGCGCCATCGGGATGTGTTTTACGGGAAACTTCGCGCTGACCATGATGCTCGAACCGTCGATGCTGGCGCCGGTGCTCTCGCAGCCGTCACTGCCGCTGAACGATCCGGCCGGCATTGAAATCGCGCCTGACGAAGTCAGGGCGGTGCGCGAGCGGCTCGAACGGGGAGATCTGACTGTCATGGCCTATCGCTTCGAAGGCGACAAGTTCTGCACGGCGCAACGCTTCGCGGCCTATGCAGACGCGCTTGGCGACCGCTTCATCGGCCGGGTGCTTCCGGACAGTGCCGCGAATACCGATCTCGCGCCGTTTTTCGCGCGCCACGTGACGACGCCGCATAGCGTCGTCACCGCGCACCTGATCGACGAGGCCGGCCAGCCGACCATCGCGGCGCGCAACGAGATCCTGGCGTTCTTCAGGCACAGGCTGGCGCCGCCACAAGGCGGATGCAGCTCATAGCGCCCCAAGCGCGCGTCGCGACGGCGCAATCGGCAGCCATTCCGGGATGCGGCGCTTGGCGAGCCAATACGGCCGCCAAAGCGAAAGCCAGGTCATGCGATCGAGCGGCGCGGTGTCCCAGCCACGCCGCACTATGTTGATCTGCGATAGGTCATGCATATGAAGCTGCCAATATGCAACCCGAGACTGCATGCTACTTGTGCGCCATCGTTAACGCGATTTCAAAGCGGCTGGCTTTGCACGCACTCATTCACGCCCGGACCATTGGTCCTTTGCGCGTCCGCCTCAAGAGTGCTTGTCCAGCCGACGCTTCAGCAGGGTCAAATGTTGCAGCAGGTCGGATTGTGCGACGGGTGACAATTCACCGATCAGGGCAATCACCCATTCCTCGTGCCGGCGCGCCATCCGGCCGAATTCCTTGGCGCCTTCCTGAGAGAGGCGCAAACGGAAGGTGCGACGGTCCTCGGAATCGACCTCGCGATGGATAAGGCCGTCGGCTTCCAGCTTCTGCACCAGCGCGGTGATGGCGCCGTTCGAGACCATTAGCAGCTCGGAGACCTCGGACATGGTCGCGCCTTCGGGCTTGCGCGTAAGCTGCGCCAGCAGATCGAAGCGGGCCAGCGTGGTGTTGAATTCTTTGCGCAGTCTTGCGTTCAGCGCCTTCTCGATCCGGGTGGCGCAGGAGAGCAGCCGCAGCCAGATGCGCAATTCCAGATGCGCGCCGTCGGATTCGTGCGCCGGCTCGACCGGCCGCAACGCTTGCCCGCGCGTGCCCTTCGGGGATCTGGCCTTTCGCTTGACTGTGGCGTCCATGGTTGTGATCTCAGATGGAAATCGATCCAATGCTGGCTCCGCCGCAGACATACAGCGTCTGTCCGGTGATGAAGTCGGCATCGGGTGAGCTGAAGAATGTAACCGCGCGGGCGACGTCGCTCGATTTGCCGAGGCGGCCAAGCGGGATCGACTGCGCCAGCTTTTTGGCGCGTTCGGATTCCGGCGACATCACGCTCTCGAACATCTCGGTATCGCCGATCGGGCCGGGCGCGACGACATTGACGGTGATTCCGAAGGGCGCGAGCTCGAGTGCCCAGGTCCGCGCCATGCCGATGATGCCGGCCTTGGTGGCCGAATAGACCGTGCGTGTGGTGGCGCCGAGCGCGGCGCGGGAAGACAACAGCACGATGCGGCCGAAGCGGGCCTGCTTCATGTTCGGCAGCGCCGCTTGTGCCAGCGCGATTCCCGCGCCGAAGTGGAGCTGCGCCAGGGCGCCGACGTCTTCGTCGTCGACTTCTTCCAGCGGCTTGGCGCGGATTGCGCCGGCGTTGTGCACGACATGGGTGATGGCAAACTTCGCGGCGATTTCCGCCGCTGCCTGCCGCGTCGCCGCCGCATCGAGCAGATCGACCTCGCGCGAAGAAAGTTTTGGATGGCTCCAGTCGGGCTTGCGCCGCGACAGCGAGATCACGTCATAGCCCTCGGCGAGAAGATCGCGCGCGATCGCAGCGCCAATGCCGGTATTACCGCCGCTGACGATCGCCGTGTGGTGGAGAGCACCCATCTTTCCTCACATGAAGAGCTGGATGTTGCCGAAGGCAGCATCGCAATTGATCAGGTCGACACGCTTCAGCTTGATCTTCAACTTGCCGTCCTCGACGCTGAGATGATGCGTCGCCCAGGCCGCATAGAGCGTCTGCTCGTCCAGGCGGGTCTCGATGTAATGCATCGGGGTCCAGGTGACGTAGCTGTTGGCGGCGGCATCGCGCGAATCCACCTGCGGCGTCTGCAGCACGTGGTGGCAGCGGCTCTTCGGTTTCTGGCTGAAGGTCCGCGCGCCCTTGAGCCGCTCGACCCGGATCGAGAGCAACAGCTTGTCCTCGTACATCAGCGAGCAGGTCAGCCGTGGATCGGTCTGATTCCATTCCAGCGGCATCCAGTAGAAGGCGTCGTCGGCGTACATATCGAGCCATTCGTCGAAACGCTGCTGGTCGATCAGCCGCGCCTCGCGCACCACGAAGTCGATCAATTCCTGATCGGTGGGGACTGCATTCTTGAGGGGAGCTTCAGCGACCATGCTCATGTCACATCCCCATCGTCATGAATTTGGTCCAGGCTCGGAACTGGTGGCGCATCGGCCACTCGCTGGTGCCGTTGACGGCCACGTTGGTCTGCCCGGCTTCGTCGGGGCTGTAGAGGCGCTGGAGGTTGACCCACTCGTTGCCGTTCGAGTGCAGGCCTTCCTGCGCGCGTTCATACATTTCGAGGTCGTCATGGCCGACGATGGAGGTCGGCGCATTGATGAGCCGGTTGTACATCAGCGTGCGCTCCAGCAGCATATCGGGCGCATCGACGAGCTGGAACGTCCAGGACTCCACCAGCGTTTTGTTGGCGGCGATCGGCTTGAAGTGCCGTAACAGCTGGATCGGACCCTTGATCATGATGTTGGGGAAATAGACGGTGTTGTGCCGGTTCTCGCCGAGGATCGCCTTGGCGCGCTCCTCGCCATAGGCCGCCGTCATCTTTTCGAAATAGCCGGGGATCGCCGAATAGTCGGAATGGATCGAGTGATGCACGCCGGTGTGGCCGTGGCCATTGTCCCAGATCCGGATGCCCATGTTCTCGAAGAACTCGTAAGGGCTCATGAAGGGGGCGATGATCTCGACTGCCATCGGCTTCTTGGTGCCGGGCGGCGCCTTCTTCCAGACCTCGACCACGGTCCCGGCCGAAGATTCGTGTGCCACCATCGGATGGCAGGTGTCGGTCTGGTTCTCGACCAGCATCTTCCAATTGCAATTGTGCATGTAGCGCAGCACGCCGCCGGCGACCTTGAGCTGGCCGACCGGCGAACGGTCGATCATGTTGTCGAAGCTAGACAGGCTTTCGCCAAAGAATTCCTCGAAGTCGAGGCCGCCGTCGTTGATCTTGGCGAACACGAAACCGCGATAGTTGCGGACATGGCGCACCGGCGTCATTCCGGTCGCGGCATGGCTCTGCTCGAAGCCGGTGTTCTCGTAGCCCTTCTTCAGGGGAATCGCGAGCAGCGAGCCGTCGGTCTTGAAGCTCCATGCATGATAGGGACAGCGGAAGAATTTTCCGGTGTTGCCGCAGGTCTCGGAGGTGATGCGCGTGCCCTTGTGCGGGCAGCGGTTGTGCAGAACCTTCACCGTTCCGTCGGTGTGGCGGACCAGCAGGATCGGCTGCGTGCCGATCGTGGTGCCGTAATAGTCACCGGGATTGGGGACCTGGCTGTCGTGGCCGACATAGACCCAGCTATTCGGGAACATGTGCTCCATCTCGAGCTGGAACACTTCCTCGCTGACATAGACGTCGCGGTGAACCTCCTGGTCGCGGACCAGGGCGCGGAGCGCCGCGGCGTTGCCGGCATATCGGGTCATGCGTTCCTCCTTCACAGGTCGAGCACGAGTTTCTTGGTCTTCGCGCGCGAAATACATATCTGCATCACCTTGTTCGACGCCTTCTCGCTGTCGCTCAGGATGTAGTCGCGATGATCGGGGACGCCCTCGATCACCGTGGTCTGGCAGATGCCGCAATCGCCGCGCTTGCAGTCATGCATCGGGTCTTCGCCGGCCTCGAGCAGCACGTCGAGGATGGTCTTACCGGCCGGAATTTCGTAGACGCGTCCGCTGCTCTTGAGTTCGACCTCGAAACTGGCATCGCCGGATTTTTCTTCCGGCGCGCTGAAGATTTCGAAATGCAGCCGTCCCTGCGGCCAGTTCATCCGTTTCGCCAGCGCGATGGCGGCTTCGATCATCGGCAGCGGCCCGCAGAGATAGAGCGGCACCTCGGGCGCAAGCCTGTTCATCAGGCCTTCGAGATCGAAGAGGCCGCCGGCCTCCTCGTCGGCATGGATGGTCGCGCTGGCACCAGCCAGCCGCTCGACCTCGCCGAGAAAGGCCAGTTCGCTACGGCTGCGTCCGGCGTAATAGAACGAGAACGGCCGCTTTGCTGCATTCAATTCGCAGGCCATGGTGAGCAGCGGCGTCACGCCGATGCCGCCCGCGACAAGCGCGACTTCATCGGCGCCTGCATGAAGCGGAAAATTGTTCGCCGGCGGCGAGATCGTCAGGCGGTCGCCGGTCTTGAGGCCGTGCATAAAGGTGGAGCCGCCTTGGCTCTTGTTTTCCTGCAGCACGGCGATGCGATAGGCGGTCGGGTGGTCGGCCGCGCGCGGCGACGTGGTCTCGATCAGCGAATAGGAGCGGCGGCCGACATCGGGCAGGTGGATGTCGATATGGGCGCCGGCAGCCCAGCCTGGCATCGGCGCGCCATTGGCGCGCGCCAGCACGAATTCACGGATGCGCGGCGTGAGTGCCTCGGCCTTCGACACCACGACTTCGAAGTGATCCATCCTCAGGCGTCCTCAAACAGTGTCTCGACGGTACGCAACGCGCCGTCGAGCTCCGCGCCATCGGCGTCCTTCAGCGCGACCTTGATCAACCGCTGCACCCATTCGGCGGCGTCGGCCCGGCCGGCCAGACGCTCGGACGCAAGCATGACCTTGTCGAATTTCGATTCGCCGCGGGAATGCGTGTCCGAATAGCCGCCGACGAGACGGCGGGCCTCGCACACGGCGGTTGCAAGTGCGACGTCGCGTGCTGCGAATTTCCCGATGCGCTGCACCCATTCGTTGAGATGGCGCATTTCGCGGGCATGCCGCAGCGTGCGGCGGCGGAAGCGGCGCAGGCCGGCGACGCCGTACAGCATCAGGAATGCCGACGGAGCGGTCGTGCGCAGTTTGCGTCCGCGATCGATCAACCGCGCGAGCCGCTCGCTGCGCTCGACCTTTTCGCCAAGAAGCGGCGGCAACAGCCCTGCCATTTCCTCGATCCGCGGATGGAAGAACTCGGTAATGGCGAGAATCTGTTCGTCGCCGGCCCGCACCTCGCGGCGCACCCGGTCAAACCGCCCCGCTCGGGTCTTGAGATCCGCGACGCGGATCACGTCGTCATAGGCCATCGCGATGGCAAGATACTTGGCAAAGGCCTGCAGCAGGCCGGTCGCGTCGCGCGGCATCGCTTCCAGGCGATGGAGATATTCGCCGCCATAGGCGACGTCCTGATAATCGACAACGCGCTGCAGGCCGGCCGCGACGATTCCGTGCACCTCTTCCGGCAATTGCCGCGCTCGCGCGACCAGCGCGTCGTAATCGGCGTGACCGATCGGCTCGAGGCGCGGAAGGTGTTTAGCGAGCGGCGGCTTCGCTGCGGGCTTGATCTTCGGATCCTGCTTGAGCGTGGCGACGGCCCGCTCGCGGCCGGCGGAGAAGGCGCGCAGGCTGGCATCGACGCCGACGCCGGCGGCCCGTATCGTTTCTTCAAAATCCTCTGTCGTGAAGGGCAGGGCGTCGGACCCCGCGAGCGCGCCGAACAGCACCGAGGACACCACGCTGCCGGTGGCGTCAGCGATCTCGGCCATGTCGAAGGCGATGAAGCGATTGGCTGCGACATTCGCCGCCTCGTAGACCTGCGATGCGTCGGCAGTGCCGTCGCCGGGCGCGGTTTTTTCGATCACGGCCAGGGAGCGGTGCGAAGAGCCGATTAGGAGCGTGCGGTCGGGCGAGACCAGCCCGCGCAGGATGGCGCGGCCGGCTTCCATCAATTCGGCGCCGATCACGATGTCGACCTTGCCCGGCGCCGGCATCAGCGACAGCACGGGGTGACGGTCGGGTTTGCTGGCGTCGGGCGCGATCATCTCGATGTAATAGATCGTGGCGCCGGTGCGCTGGGCGACGCCGGGCACCGAGGTCGATTGCGCGAACCAGCCGCGCCGCTCGGCCAGCGCCACGATCCAGTCGACCAGCACGCCGCCGCCCTGGCCGCCCATCGCGAGCACCGCAACGGTGATGGGCCGTGCCTGACTGAGCGCGACGGAGGAGGGCGCTACGGAGACGTTCATACCGCCTCCTGTTGGAACATGATCCGCCGTCCCGCCCGCCAGCGCTGCAGCGCGCCGATCACACCCCGCCAGATGCGGTCGAGCCGCGCTTCGAATGCTGACGGATTGGAAACGATGTCGGCACGGTAGAAGGAAGGACACAGCACGGCGGCGTCGGCGACCTCGCCGCAATGCCCACAGCCCACGCAGGTATTGTCGACCGCCGCGACCGGATTGTCCTTTAACGGGTCGGTCGTCGGCTTCACCGACAGCGACGGGCAGCCGGACAGGCGGATGCAGGCGTGGTCGCCGGAACATACGTCGTCATCGACGCCGAAGCGCTCGCGCACGATGCGCTCGCCGCGTTTGGCGGCAGCCGCGACCAGCGGTTTCACGCGCCGCTGCTTGTTCAGCATGCACTCCGAGGAGGCGACGATGATCTTCGGGCCCTTTTCCTCCGTGGTCAGCGCCTCGCGCAGCGTGTCGCGCATACGGGTGACATCGTAAGTGCGGTCGATCTGGCGTACCCATTTGGCGCCGACGCCCTTCACCGCCTCGACGATCGGATGCTTGGTCGAGCGCGAACGGTTGTCGGCGCGGGAGGAGGGGATGTCCTGCCCGCCGGTTGCGGCGGAATAATAATTGTCGACCACGACGATCACCCCGTCGTGCTGGTTGAAGACAGCGTTGCCGACGCCGCTGGTCAGCCCGTTATGCCAGAAGCCGCCGTCGCCCATCATCGAGATCGAGCGCTTGCCCGCGGGAACGTTGAAGGCGGAGGCCGATGCCGGGCCGAGCCCGTAACCCATGGTGGTGGCGCCGATATTGAACGGCGGCAGGATCGAGAACAAATGGCAGCCGATATCGGCGGCGATATGATGCGGGCCGAGTTCCTTTTCGACCAGCTTCATCGCAGAAAAGATCGGCCGCT
The DNA here is from genome assembly GCF_009930815.1 of Bradyrhizobium sp. CCBAU 051011. Classification (NCBI taxonomy): domain Bacteria; kingdom Pseudomonadati; phylum Pseudomonadota; class Alphaproteobacteria; order Hyphomicrobiales; family Nitrobacteraceae; genus Bradyrhizobium; species Bradyrhizobium sp. CCBAU 051011. Next base: position 3,578,919 of record NZ_CP022222.1, read on the forward strand.
CCGGGCAGCCGGTGCAGAAGCCCGGCGGGCGCGGCGGCACTACGTCGGCGAGCGCGCGGATCTTCTCATCGACCTCGGTGCGGTCGATGTTCGGTGCGCGCGCGGCGTCCGACAAGATATCCGGGCGCCAGCGGCGGATGAAGGCGCCGATCGCTTCGCCCGTCACCTGCGCGGTGTACTCGCCGGCCATCGGGAACAGGTCCTTGCCGTGCAGCTTGGCCGGAATGTCGGCATTGCGCAGGATCTTGTGCAGCGCCTGCTCGATGAATTCGGGCTGGCCCTCCTCGACCATCAGCACGGCCTTCTTGCCGCGGCAGAAGTCGATCACCTCGCGGTCGACGATCGGGTAGGTCACGTTCATCACATAGAGCGGCACCCGCGTCTCACCCCAGATGTCGGCAAGGCCTGCCTCGCGCAGCGCGGTGATGACGCCGTTATACATGCCGCCCTGCATGATGATGCCGATATCGTCGATATCGCCGTCGAACGTCTCGTTCATGCCGCGTGCATGGATGAATTCGACCGCTGCGGGCCAGCGATGCTCGATCTTCTCCTTCTCGTGCAGGAACGAGGCCGGCGGCAGCACGATGCGGTTGGTGTCGCGTGACGGCTGATCCAGCGCGCGGGAAAGCGGAAAGGCGGGACGGACGTTGTCGCGGGTGGCGAACCGGCCATGCACATGGCAGGCGCGGATCCGCACTTCCAGCATCACAGGCGTATTCGACGCCTCTGACAGCTCGAAGGAATCGTGCACGGCCTTGACGATGGAGGCCACGTTGGGCCGCGGATCGACCAGCCAGAGCTGCGACTTCATCGCAAACGCGTGCGAACGCTCCTGCATGATGGAGGAGCCTTCGCCGTAATCCTCGCCAATGATGATGAGCGCCCCGCCGGTGACGCCGCCCGAGGATAGATTGGCGAGCGCGTCGGACGCGACGTTGATGCCGACCGGCGCCTTGAAGGTGACCGCGCCGCGGATCGGATACATCACGGACGCGGCCAGCGTCGCCGCTGCCGTCGCTTCGCTCGCGCTGGATTCGAAATGCACGCCGAGGTCGGAGAGGATATCCTGCGCGTCCGACAGCACGTCCATCAGATGCGAGATCGGGGCGCCCTGGTAGCCGGCGACGTAACTGACGCCGCATTCAAGCAAGGCCTTGGTGATGGCGAGGATGCCTTCGCCGCGGAATTCCTGGCCGGCGCCGAGCTTGAGGTCCTCGACCTCGCGCGCGAAAGAGCGTTCTGCCATGCTCGCCTCCAAGGCCTTGCCCGGAACTCTGGGATGACCGAATATAATTTTAGACATCAAACAAAAATGATGTCAATCGGGCCGGCGGGTTCACAGGCCTCAAAAACACCGATCGCGCATTTGTGCGCAGTTTCTAGCCTGTTTCGTAGGCTTCGTGCGCAGCCGCCGCGCTTCCGATGGGCGCGCGGCTCGCTTGACAGGATATTTTAGACATGAAACATTATTGGGGCGCGCTGCGCTTGGCGGTGTGCGCCAAAAGCGGCCTTTGCGGGAGACTAGTATGACCCCGGTTTCGCCATTACGCGGGCCGTCGCGCGAACATCTCGCGTGGCCGTTCTTCGATTCCCGCCACAGCGAATACGCTGCCGCGCTCGATGCATTTGCTGCCGATCTTGGCGATACGCACGGCCATGACGTGGACGAGACCTGCCGTTCGCTGGTCCGCAGGCTTGGCGCCGCCGGATTGCTGGAGGCGTCCGTTGCGGGCGACCAACCTGATGCGGTGATCGATTCCCGGCTGATTTGTCTCGCCCGCGAAACGCTGGCCTGGCACAGCGGGCTCGCCGATTTCGCCTTTGCGATGCAGGGGCTTGGCACCGGTGCGGTGGCGATTGCCGGCTCGCCCGAACTGCGCGCACTGGTGCTGCCGAAGGCGCGGCGCGGCGAATGGGTTGCCGCCTTTGCCCTGTCGGAGAAGGAAGCCGGTTCCGACGTTGCCGCGATGGCCTGCAGCGCCCGGCGCGAGGGCGACCACTACATCCTGGATGGCGAGAAGACCTGGATTTCCAACGGCGGCATTGCTGACGTCTATACGCTGTTTGCCCGAACCGGCGAGGCGCCGGGTGCGCGGGGCATTTCAGCCTTTGTAGTGTTGCCGGACGATCCCGGCTTTTCGATCGCCGATCGCATCGATGTGATGGCGCCGCACCCGCTGGCGACGCTGCGTTTTGAGGGCTGCCGGATTCCGGCGAGCCGGCTGTTGGGTTCCCCGGGTGAAGGTTTCAAGATCGCGATGCGCACGCTCGACATCTTCCGGGCATCGGTCGCAGCCGCAGCGTTGGGTTTTGCCCGCCGCGCGCTCGATGAGGCCGTGGTGCATGCCCGGTCACGACGGATGTTCGGCGGCGTGCTGGGCGACCAGCAATTGACGCAAGCCACGCTCGGCGACATGGCCGCCGACGTCGATGCCAGCGCGCTTCTCACTTATCGGGCGGCGTGGCGGCGCGACGTGCAGAAGGCCTCCACGACGCGCGAAGCAGCGATGGCCAAGATGGTTGCGACGGAAGCCGCGCAGGCAGTGATCGACCGCGCCGTACAGATGTTCGGCGGCCGCGGCGTGCGCTCTGGCGAGATCGTCGAGCAGCTCTATCGCGAAATTCGCGCGTTGCGCATCTATGAAGGCGCGACCGAAGTCCAGAAACTCATCATCGGACGCGACGTCCTGAAGGCGATCTAGCCGTACGGCTTTCCAGTCGCGTCCTGCTACGGGAGTTGAGAATGTTCGAAGTCTTGCAGCCGCCCGGTTGGGCCAAGCCGAGCGGTTACGCGAACGGCATCGCCGCGCGGGGCAAGATGATCTTCATTGCCGGCCAAATCGGCTGGAACGAACAATGCAAGTTCGAGTCGGACGATCTGGTGGATCAGATCGGCCAGACCCTGAAGAACGTCGATGCGGTTGTGCGCGCCGGCGGCGCCGCACCCGAGCATATCGTGTCGATGACCTGGTTCCTGCTCGACCGCAAGGAGTATTCAGCGCGCCTGAAGGAAATCGGCGTTGTCTACCGCGGCGTCATGGGCCGTCACTTTCCGACCATGACGGCGCTGCAGGTATCGGGGCTGGTCGAGGATCGCGCCAAGGTCGAGATACAGGCGATTGCGATGATACCCGATTAGATGAATTGACAGGCGATGCCGGAAACGGCGCCAACTCACAGGAGGGCGGCATGGCAACGAAAGCTCGTGAAAACCACCGGGAAGACGTGGCCGGGCGGGCCAATGTCGAGGATACCCCTGAACTGCTCGCCTACTATGACGAACTCGAAAGGCTGGAGGCGGGCGCGCTCTGGACGGTGGCGAACAAGATCGAGCCCTGGCAACCAAAATCATCCTCCGTTCCGGTCTTGTGGCGTTATGAAGATCTTCGCGCGCATGTGCTGCGCTCCGTCGAACTGGTATCACCGGAAAAGGCCGGGCGGCGCGTCATCTATCTGAACAATCCCGGCCGGCGCGAGCACGCCGCCGCGGTCGGCTGGCTCTATTCCGGGCTGCAGGTGATGCATCCGGGCGAGGTCGCATCTGCCCACGCTCATTCGGCCTCCGCGCTGCGCTTCATCATGGAAGGCGAGGGCGCCTACACCATCGTCGACGGTCACAAGATGACGCTTGGCGCCAACGATTTCGTGCTGACGCCGAATGGCACCTGGCACGAGCACGGCGTCTCCAGCGACGGCACGCCCTGCATCTGGCAGGACGGCCTCGACATTCCCCTGGTCAACACGCTCGAAGCCAATTTCTACGTGGTTCATCCCGATCTGCAGCAGAGCGTCGGCTATCCCGTCGACGATATGACGCACACCTGGGGGAGTCCCGGCCTGCGGCCGGCCGGCGCCGAGTGGTCCAAGGGATATTCGCCGCTGCTGAAATATGAGTGGGGTCCGACCTACGAGGCACTGCAGCGCTACGGCAAGGCCACCGATGGCTCGCCATACGACGGCGTTCTCATGAACTATGTGAATCCAGTGACCGGCGGTCCGGTGATGCAGACCATCGGTGCATCGATGCAGATGCTGCGGCCGGGCGAGAGCACCCGAGCGCACCGTCACACCGGCAGTTTCATCTATCAGGTCGCCAAGGGGCGCGGTCACTCCATCATCGACGGCAAGCGCTTCGACTGGAAGGAGCGCGACATCTTCTGTGTTCCGTCCTGGGCCTGGCATGAGCATGTGAACGGCTCGGCCAGCGAGGATGCCTGCCTCTTCACCTTCAACGACCTGCCGGTCATGCAGGCGCTTGGCCTCTATCGCGAGGAAGCGTTCGGCGACAATGGCGGCCGCCAGCCGCTCGTAGCCTAGGAGAGCAGCAGTGCGTCTTGTTACTTATCGCAGCACCGTTGAAGCCGCCGCGCGTCTTGGCGCTGTCGTTGGTGATCTCGTTTTGGACGTCGAGAAGGCCGGGCAGCATGCCGGGCTTGCGCTTCCTTCGTCGATGCTCGATTTCATCGATCTCGGGCCGGCCGCACTGGCCGCGCTCAAAAAGATACTGAACGAAGGCAAGAATAACTGGCCCGTCGGCGCCGCCTTGCCGCTCGCGAACGTCAGGCTGCTGGCGCCGATACCGCGTCCGCGCAAGAACATTTTTGGCATCGGTCTGAACTATGTCGAGCACGTCGCGGAATCATCGCGCGCCCTCGATACCGCGAAGGACCTGCCGAAGCAGCCCATCATCTTCTCGAAGCCGCCGACCAGCGTCATCGGGCCGGATGAAGCCATTCATCACAACAAGGCGATCACGCAGCAGCTCGACTGGGAGGTCGAGCTTGCAGTCGTGATGGGGCGAACCGCGCGGAGGGTATCGGAGGCGGACGCACTCGACTTTGTGTTCGGATACAGTGTGATGATCGACGTCAGCGCCCGCGACAATCGCCGCGCCGGTCAATGGATCTACTCCAAGGGACAGGACACCTACGCGCCGTTCGGGCCGTGCATCGTCACCGCAGACGAAATCACCGATCCACACGCGCTCGATCTCTGGCTGACGGTGAACGGCGTCGAGAAGCAGCGCTCCAACACGCGCCACATGCTGTTCAAGGTGCCGCTGCTGATCGCCGACATTTCGGCCGCGATGACGCTGGAGCCGGGAGACATCATCGCGACGGGCACGCCCGAAGGCGTCGGCGCGGGGCGCTCTCCGCAGGAATGGCTGTGGCCGGGCGATGTGGTGGAAGCCGAAGTGACCGGCATCGGCCGGCTGCGTCATCCCGTGGTGGCGATCTGAGAGGCCGACATGATCTTCGACATGGAGACGCTGGAAGCGCAGAACCGCTACAAGATCCTGACGGCCACGGTGACGCCGCGGCCGATCGCCTGGATCACCACGCTCTCCGCGAGCGGCGTGATCAACGCTGCGCCTTTCAGCTTCTTCAACGTGATGGGACATGAACCGCCCACCGTCGCGATCGGGCTTCTGGCGGGCTCGGAACGCTTCAAGGACACGGCGGCAAATATCCTCGACACCGGGGAATTCGTCGTGAACCTCGTCGCCGAAAGCAACGCCGAGGCCATGAACATCACCTGCATCGATGCGCCGCCGGACATCGACGAACTGAAGCTCGCCGGATTGACGCCGGCCGCCTCGCAGGCGGTGCGCCCGCCGCGTATCGCGGAATCGCCGGTGTCGTTCGAATGCCGCGTCCTCACGTCGCTGGTGACAGGGCCGCGGCAGACCGCCGTCATCGGCCGCGTGCTCCGTGCCCATGTCGACGATGCCGTGATCCTGGACAAGGAACGCTGCCACATCGATACGCAGGCGCTGCACCTGATCGCCCGTATGCATGGCAGCGGCTGGTATGCGCGCTCCACCGACCTGTTCCAGATCGATCGGCCGACCTGGGCAGCGTGGCAGGACAAGAACGCCAAGGCGGAACCTGCGTGACAGGGTTTCCGATGCGTAGGTCGACGAAGCGGAGGACATCTTGAAGATCGCAGTGTTGGGTGGAGGAAACGGTTCGTTCGCGGCCGCCGGGGACTTCGCTTTGGCCGGTCACGAAGTCCGGCTGTGGCGTCGAGATTCGAAAGACGTCGAGGCGCATCGGGCGCAGGGCGGCACGATAACGGTCATCGACCGGTCTGGCCGCAGAGAAGTCCGTCTCGCGGCGATCACGTGTTCGATCGCGGAAGCCATCGAAGCCGCCGACCTCATCCTGTGTCCGGCGCCTGCGTTCGCCCAAGAATCTATCGCCAAACTGGCCGCGCCGCATTTGCGCGACGGCCAAGTCGTGTTTCTGCCGCCTGGGACGTTCGGTTCCTACATCTTCGCCCGCGCCACGAAAGACGCGGGCAACCGCGCGGCAATCGCAACCGCGGAGACCGGGACGTTGCCGTGGCTGGCGCGCAAGCAGGGTCCTTATACCGTCCGCATTTCCGGCAGGGGCGCACGGCTGCCGACCGGGGTATTTCCGCTGCGCCTCGCCCCGCATGCGCTCGATGTGATCGAACGCGCGTTTCCGAACGCCATCGAGCCATGCGGCGATGCGCTTTCGGGGGCGCTGATGAATGCCGGTCCGATCATCCATCCGCCGCTGATCACGATGAATGCCGGCCCGATCGAACATTTCGACAAGTGGGACATCCATAAGGAAGGTACCCAACCGGCGATCCGCCGCGTAACGGACGCGCTCGATGCCGAACGCATCGCCATCCGCGAGGCGCTTGGTTACAGAGCGCCGCATTTTCCGTTGGCCAACCATTACTCGAAGGATGGCGAACCCTGGATGTATGCGCGCGACGCGCACGACCAGCTCACGGATTCCGGCGACTGGTCCGAACGCCTCATCCTCGTCGAGCATCGCTACATGCTGGAGGATTTGCGTCTCGGCTTGTCGTTCCTCGCTTCTGTAGCCGGTCTCGTTGGTGTGCAAACCCCGCTCGTGAAGGCGTTCCTCGCGATCGGTTCCGCCATCACGGGACAGGATTTCGCGGTGACGGGCCGCAGCCTGTCATCACTCGGCCTCGGCGATCTCGACCAGACCGCATTGCAGACCCTTCTGACTGAGGGCTTCAGATGAAACCGGTCATCGGATGTCTCGGCGCCGGACGGATGGGACGCGGCATTGCCGTCGTATTCGCGTTCGCCGGCCACAAAGTCGTCGTTATCGACTTCAAGGAACGGGAGGCGTCGGCATTTGACGCACTGGCGGCCGAAGCCAGGGCTGAGATTCGCTCGACGCTGGAGATCCTCTCACGCATCGATCTGCTTCCGGCCGAGCTCGTGCCGACAATTGCCGAGCGCATTACGATCGTGCCTCGGCAGGAGGCGGGTGCAGCACTGCCGAGCTGCGATGTCATCTTCGAAGGAATGCCGGAAATTCTCGCGCTGAAGCAGGCGGCGCTAGTCGAGGCCTCGCGGTTGGCGGGCGAGCGCCCGATCATCGCTTCGACCACGTCGACAATATTGGTCGACGATCTCTCCGGATCGATCGAGCATCCCGGCCGCTTCCTCAATGCGCACTGGCTCAATCCGGCCTATCTGGTGCCGCTGATCGAATTGTCACCCGGGCGGCTCACCGCGCCGGAGACGACGACGCGGATGAAGGCGCTGCTCGAGGGCATCGGCAAGGTGCCGGTCGTCTGCGCGGCGCGGCCGGGCTTCATCGTTCCCAGAATTCAGTCGCTGGCGATGAACGAAGCGGCCCGCATGGTGGAAGAGGGTGTCGCCTCGGCGGAGGATATCGACAAGGCCGTGATCTACGGCTTCGGATTCCGCTTCGCGGTGCTGGGCCTGCTTGAGTTCATCGACTGGGGCGGCGGCGATATCCTGCATCATGCCAGCCGCTATCTGGTCGAGGCGCTCGGCGACAGCCGTTACGCCGCACCTGACATCATCGCGACGAATATGCGCGATGGGCGGATCGGCATGAAGACCGGGCAGGGCTTCATGAACTATGAAGGCGTCGACTTGGCCGCCTACCGCGAGCAGCGCCTTGCGGCCTTTGCGTCGGCGCTGCGGGCCATGGGTTTGGCGCGCGAACCGGTCGCTTGATGCGCCGTCGCTTCAGTGACCGCCGAGATAGGCCGCGATCAGTTTTGGGTCGTGGATCAGCGTGTCCGCCGGGCCAGACTGGATGATCTCGCCGGTTTCCAGCACATAGCCGTAGTCCGCGGTCTCCAGCGCTGCGCGGGCGTTCTGCTCGACCAGGAGCACCGAGACGCCGAGGCTTCGCAGCGAGGCGATGGTGCGGAAGATTTCGCGGACGATCAGCGGCGCCAGCCCGAGGCTGGGTTCGTCGAGCACGAGCAGTTCCGGCTTCGCCATCAGCGCGCGGCCGAGCGCCAGCATCTGCCGCTCGCCGCCCGATAACGTGCCGGCGGCCTGCTTGCTGCGCTCCTTCAGCCGCGGGAAGCGGTCGAACACATCGTCGAGGCTTTTGCGCGTCGTCGAGCGGTCGCGCAGGCTGTAGGTGCCGAGCAGCAGATTGTCGGCCACCGACATGTCGGCAAACAGCTCGCGCTTTTCCGGCACGAGACAAAGGCCGCGCTCGACGCGGCCCTCGACGTCGATCTTCGCGAGATCGGCGCCCTGAAACACCATGCGTCCGGTCGATTTCAGCATACCAATGGCCGCCATCAGCAGGGTGGTTTTGCCGGCGCCGTTCGGGCCGATCACGGTCACGATCTGCCCTTGCTCGACGGACAGCGAGACGTTTCGCACCGCCTCGACCTTGCCGTAGGCGACCGACACATTCTCGATCGAGAACATCTGTGTCACGCGACACCTCCGAGATAGGCTTCCTGGACCCGGGCATCGCTGCGGATCGCCGCCGGTTCGCCTTCGCAGAGCTTTGAGCCGAAATCGAGTACGACGATGCGGTCGACCAGCGACATGACGAATTCCATGTCGTGCTCGACCAAGAGGATGGTCAGGTGATCCGCGCGCAGCGACCGCAACAGCTCCGCAAGCTTCAGCTTCTCCTGGCGACGAAGGCCGGCGGCCGGCTCGTCGAGCACGAGCAGCGTCGGATCAGCGGCAAGCGCGCGGGCGATCTCGAGCACGCGCTGATTGCCGAGCGGCAGATTGCCGGCGAGCTCGAATGGTTTGTCGCCGAGCCCGACCCGTTCGAGCTGCTGCAGCGCTTCGTAGCGGGCGCTGGCCTCTTCCGCCTGGTTCAGGCGTAAGGCGCCGGCGAGCAGGCCGGTTTTGGTCCGCGAATAGGTGCCGAGCAGCACGTTGTCGAGCAGCGTCATGCGTGGGCGCAACTTGACGTGCTGGAAGGTGCGGGAGATGCCGGCGCGGGCGATGTGGAATTGCTGGTCGTGGGTGATCGAACGGCCCGCGAACGCGATCTCGCCGCTATTCGCGCGCAGCGCGCCGGTGAGCAGGTTGAACATCGTGGTCTTGCCGGCGCCATTCGGCCCGATCAGCCCGAGGATCTCGCCGGATTTCACTTCGAAGCTGACATTGTTGACGGCGACGAGACCGCCAAATCGGCGCTGCGCTTCGCGCACTTTAAGAAGGAGCGTGCCCGGCGCCGGTTTGTCACGGAGCGGCAACGGGTCAGCCACCTGCGGGCGGGACTGCTTGAGGTCAGGCAGAAAGCCTGCGAGGAACGGGACGATGCCCTGCCGGGCACGTTGCAGGAACAGGATGAACAGCGCCGAGAAAGCCACGATCTCGAGCTGGCCGGAGGCGCCCTTGGCGATCAGCGGCAGATAGTCCTGCACGGTGTTCTTCAGCAGCGTGACGATCGCGGCGCCAACCACGCCGCCCAGAATGCTGCCGGCGCCGCCGACCATCGCCATCATCAGATATTCGATACCCATGCCGGCTTCGAACGGTCCGGGGCTGACGAAACGGCCGAGATGGGCGTAGAGCCATCCAGACAGCGAGCCAAGGAACGCAGCGATGACGAACGTCACCAGCTTGATCTGGAACGCGCTGATCCCGAGGCTTTCGACCAGCGTATTGCCGCCGCGAAGCGCGCGCATCGCGCGGCCGATGCGCGAGTCGAGCAGGTTGTAGCAGACGAAAAGAACCGCCACGACAATAGCCCAGATCAGGAAATAGATCTGCCGGCTCTCGACCAAGGCGATCGGGCCGATCGAGATCGGCGGAATGCCCGAGATGCCGTTATGTTGACCGAGGCCATCGATGTTGCCGAACAGGAACGCGATTGCCAATCCCCAGGCGACCGTGCTCAGCGACAGGAAGTGACCGCCCAGGCGCAGCGTCACGAAGCCCAGGATCGCCGCGATGCTGCAAGTAAGAACGACGGCCAGTGCCAGTCCGAGCCATGGCGAATAGCCGTTCACCGCCGTGACCCACGCGGTCGAGTAAGCTGCGACGCCGACAAAGGCGGCCTGGCCGAACGACACAATACCGCCAACGCCGGTCAGCAGCGCCAGCCCGATTGCCGCAAGCGCGTAGATGCCGATGTAGTTCAGCAGGGTGATGCTGAACGGATTGAGCACGAAGGGCGCCGCCACGAGGCAGGCAATCGCCGCGGCAATGATGAGACGGATCTGCTGCAGTGTCATTCCTCGACTTCCTCTTCGGAATGCTGCGAGGCGAGCGAGCGCCAGAGCAGGATGGGGATCAGCAGCGAGAAGACGATGACGTCCTTTAACGTACTGCTCTGGAATGAGGCGAAACTCTCAATAATGCCGACGCCAAATGCGCCGAGCGCCGCGCCTGGATAGCTGGCCATGCCGCCGACGATGGCGCCGACAAAGGCTTTCAGGCCGAGCAGGAATCCGGAGTCATAGAAGATCGTGTTGACCGGTGCGATCAGGATGCCGGAGACGCCGGCCATCAATGATCCCAGCAAATAGGCGATGGTTCCGGCACGCGCAGGCCTGATACCCATCAGCCGGGCGCCGGTCCGGTTCAGGGCGGTGGCGCGCAGCGCCTTGCCGATCAGCGTGAAGTCGAAGAACAGAAACAGCAGGCCGCTGAACACCAGCGCGGCAGTGAGGATCAGCACCGTCTGTCCGGAAACGTGCACGCCGGCGATCTCGATCGCCATCGACGTCAGCGGCTCGGTCCTGACGCCTTCGGGGCCGAAGAACAGCAGGCCAAGTCCGACCAGCGCGAAATGCAGTGCGACCGAGACCGTCAGCAGCAACAGAACCGAGGCGTCCGCGATCGGGCGAAACACGATCCGGTCCAAGAGCGGCGAGATCGGCATGATCAAAAGCAGCGCCAGCACGATCCGGACCGGCATCGGGGGATTGAAGCGCATCGTCAGCCAAACGATGCCGACGACGATCAGCGGCAACACGAGATAGCCGAGCACGGCCTTCGGCACGGAGCGAAGCTCGCCGGCACGCGCCAGCGAGACGACCTCCATGACGCAGGCCATGCACGCCAGCACGACAACCAGGCCGACCGTGCCGGGAAGCTGCTTGGCATCGAGCGCCGCCAGCGTCAGTGCCGTGAAGGCGGCAATGTCGCCGAACGGAATGAAAATCACCCGCGTCACGGTGAAGATCAGCACGGTGCCGATCGCAACCAGGGCGTAGACCGCCCCGGTCGCAATTCCATCGATCGCAAGGATCGCTGCGATGTCTGCCGTCATGCCGTCGGCCGTCCTTCCGTGTTACCCGCAGGCACCGCTCAGGGTTGATAGGTCCAGGCGCCGTTGTTGAGGCGGACGATGACCAGGGCGCGCTCGTCCACGCCGTGATAGGCGCCGGGCTTGAAGTTGTAGACCGCGTGCACGCCCGAGAGCTCCTTGGTGTTGAGGATCTCGTCGCGCAGAGCTTTTCGGAATTCGACGGTGCCGGGTTTCGCGGTCTTCAGCGCACGCTCGGCGGCAGAGGTGAAGATCCTCCAGCCGTCGAAAGAATAGGCCGAGAAGCCGTCCGTGGTCGGGACATTGTTGGCCTTCAGGAAGGCAGCGCGGAACTCGAGCGCGAGCTTCTTGGCGAAATGGTCGTCGGGAAGCTGCTCGGCCACAATGACCGGGCCTGCCGAGACCTGAATGCCTTCAGCAGCCTTGCCGCCGACGCGCACGAAATCGGGATTGACCAGCGCGACCGTGCCGTAGGTCTTGCCCTTGAAGCCGCGTTCGCCGAGCGCAAGCAGCGGCAGCGCGCCCTGCGTGCCCGACCCGCCGATCAGCACGGCATCCGGACGCACGGCGAGAACTTTAAGGATCTGGCCCGTGACCGACGTATCGACGCGCGCATAACGCTCGTTGGTCAGTACCTTGATGCCGTCCTCGGTTTCCACCGCCTTGGCGCCGTTGTAGACGAGATCGCCCCAGGCATCAGAGAAACCGATATAGCCGATGTTCTTCATCGCATCGCGCTTCATGCGGTCGGCGACGACCTTGACCAGCAGCGAGGCGGGCTGCGGAACGGAAATGCCCCATTGGTCGGCCGGATTCGGCTGACCGATCACCGGGGAGACCGCGATCATCGGCACCTTCAATTCGGTTGCGACCGCCAGCATCGCAATGGTCGAGGGGGCGGTGGCGGTGCCGATCAGGAGGTCGACCTTCTCTTCCTCGATGAGCTTGCGCGCATTGCGGGTTGCGGCGGAGGGATCGGAGCCGTCGTCGAGCTGGATCAGCTTGATCTTCTCGCCGTTGACCTCGTTCTTGTATTCCATCGCCGCCTGGATGCCGCGGCCATACGGGATGCCGATCGAGGAGCCGGGTCCACTAAGCGACGTCACGAATCCGATCGTGATATCGGCCTGTGCGGTCGAGGCCGCGACCAGGCCGCCGATGAGTGCAGTCAAACTCAACATCTTGCGCATTGCATTCCCCTTGGTTGAAATCAGCCGCGACCTGAGCGAGATGTCAGCATGGATCGAGGTCGGACCAGCACGATCGATGCCGCGATTGTCGCCGAAAGCAAGCGTGGGCCTGGTGCCTGCATCCGGATGGAGCTACGAAATGAGCGCTACAAGAACTGGTTCCAGCGTCGAGCGTCGCTTTGTTACGACACCTCTTGGGCGCATCCATGTCGCCACGGCGGGAACTGGCTTTCCCATCCTCATGCTGCATCAGACGCCGCGCTCGTGGGACGAATACCGCGATGTGCTGCCGCTGCTCGGCCGCGATTTCCGTGCGATCGCGATGGACACGCTCGGCTTCGGAGATTCCGATCGGCCTGCCGGCGAACCTTCCATCGAATTGTGGGCACAGGGGGCGTTCGCGCTGCTCGATGCGCTGGAAGTGCCGCGCGCTGCCATCGTCGGCCATCACACCGGTGCGGCGATCGCGGTGGAAATGGCCGCGTCGGGGTCTGCGCGCGTCAGCGCGCTGGTGCTCTCGGCCTGTCCTTTCGTCGATGCGGCGCGCCGGGCCAAACATCACGCCATGCGGGTGATCGATGACGTCGAGACACGCACCGACGGCTCCCATCTCACCGAGCTCTGGGCGCGCCGGCAGCCGTTCTATCCCGCTGATGATACCGATCTGCTGCGGCGCTTCATGATTGACGCCCTGCGGGCCGGCGAGATGGCGGCGGAAGGCCACCGGGTGGTGAATCGCTATCGAATGGAGGACCGTCTGGGAAGCATCCAGTGTCCCACGCTGGTCATTGCTCCGACAGGCGATCCGCACGCTCATCCGGTGGCTCCAAAGGTCGCTGGAGCTATCGAGGGCAGTATCTTGCGCGAGCTCTCAGGAGGCATGGTGCCGCTTCCCGATCAGTTGCCGGAAGCTTTTGCTGGAATAGTCCGCGACTTCGTCGCCGCCAATGCAGCCAAGACATGAAACGGCGCGACCGACCGCGGCGAATGCGAACCCGCCCGTAACATTCGCTGTCCCGAGGTCGATGATCTCAGTCACGATTGAAGAGCCTTTATCAACGCAACCATCAACGCGACGTGCGTCTGCACGGCGCCCACTCCCTGTCAATTGTTTAAAGCCTAAAGTATTTCTCGGCCACAGGTCAATACGCCAGATTCGCGCCCCGCGGAAAAAATTTGCGGCACTGCGAGTGCCCGCGAAAGCTGAATTCGCTTGTGCAAAAGGGTGAGGCGCTATCTGCCTGTCCTTTCGGCAAACCGATCCTGTCGTGCGCAGCGTGCGCCCGTGCGCGGTTCAATTGACGCCAAAATTATTTTGTGGTTGAAATATTTCGGTCGAAGGGATGGCGTCGCTCTCCAACGCGCCTCCGCAACGACAGGCTCGTGCGTGTCGTTACCCTCGTGACCGCGAGGGGCGAGCCCCCGCACGCTCCGCCTGTGAACGGGATATCCGCTGTGCGCATCTTCTGGCAGAGCTTCGTCGACCAGGCTACGAGCGCGCCCTACATGACGCGGCTGGCGGCCTATCTGAACGAGATCGCGGCGCCCGGCACCAGCGTCCATGTCGAAGGCATCACGCCTGCCGATCGCGACTTCGGCCGGCTCAGCGAATTCCGCTGTGCGATCCAGGCAGTCGACAATGGGCTCGCGGCGCAGGAGGGCGGCTTCGATGCCTATGTCATGGGTCACTTCCAGGATCCCGGATTGTACGAGTTGCGCTCGGCGCTGACGATTCCAGTCATCGGCGCCGGCGAGGCTACGCTGCTGGCGGCCTCGCAGCTTGGCCGCCGCCTCGGCCTTGTCACGCTCGATAGCGCTTTCGAGGTCTGGCATTACGAGCAGGCCGATCGTTACGGACTTTCCGGCCGCGTGTCGCAGGTCGTCGGAATGGGCTGCCGGCCGGAGGATTTCAGCGCAGCATTCGCGGGCGATGCCGTGGCGAAGGCACGCATGCTGAGCGACTTTGCGGCCTGCGCGCAGCCGCTGGTCGATCGCGGAGCCGATGTCGTCATCCCGGCCGGCGTGTTGCCTGGTCTCCTGATTGCGAGCGAGCATGGGTTCAAGATCGGTCATGCGCCGGTGGTCAACTGCGCGGCGGTCGCGCTGAAGAGCGCCGAGATGTGGGTGCAGTTGCAGCGCCTCAACGGCACCGGGCCGAGCCGCGGGCCGAGCTTCGCGCTGGCCAACGACCGCGCGCGCCAGGATTTTCGCGCGCTTGTAGCGCGCACGCACAAGCCAAACAGCTCTTGAGGACACGACATGCTGCAGCCAGACAAGATTCTGTATGAAGCCGAGGTCACGGCAACCGGCGGACGCGACGGCAAGGCCGCGAGCGATGACGGGTTGTTGTCGGTGTCACTGTCGCTGCCGAAATCGTTGGGTGGTCCGGGCGGACCAGGAACCAATCCGGAGCAGCTTTTCGCCGCTGGCTATGCCGCATGCTTCCTCGGCGCGGTAAAGCTGGTCGCGCGTACCCGCAAGATCACGCCGTCGGCGGAACCGACCGTCACCGCCAAGGTGGGCATGGGCCCGGTCGAGGTCGGCTATGCGCTGACGGTCGAACTGAAGGTGCAACTCCCCGGGCTGGAGAAAGCCGTCGCCGAGGAAGTCGTGGCCGGCGCGCATGAGCGCTGCCCTTATTCCAACGCGACGCGCGGCAATATCGACGTCAAGCTGACCGTGCTCTGAACGGCTCACAGGAACCGGCGGTCCGATGCAGAATTCCATCCGCACACCTTATGACCGGGTCGTGATGGCAGTTCCGGTGACGATTCCTTACGTGCGTTACTCGATCGAGAGCGCGCAGTGGTGGATCGGCCGCGCACTGAAGGCGCTGGTGGATGGTGCCGGGATCACGCCGCGCGACATCGACGGGTTCTGTGTCTCGAGTTTCACGGCGGGACTCGATAGCGGGATTGGTCTCACCCAGCATTTCGGCCTCTGCGTGCGATGGGTCGACACCATTCCGCTCGGCGGCGCCAGCGCGATTGCCGCGCTCCGCCGTGCCGCGCGGGCGGTGCAGGCGAACGACGCCCGCATCGTGGCCTGCGTCGCCGGTGACACCAACCACGTCGATTCCTTCCGCTACACGCTGGAGAATTTTTCGCGCTTCAACCAGGATGCCGTCTATCCCTATGGCGCCGGCGGGGCCAATGCGAGCTTTGCGCTGATCGCGCGCAACTACATGCGGACGTTCGGGGCAAAGCGCGAGGACTTCGGCAGGATCGCGGTTGCCCAGCGCAGCAATGCGCTTCGCAATCCCCATGCCCTGATGAAGGCGCCGCTGACCATCGAGCAATACATGTCGGCGCGGCCGATTGCCGACCCGATCCATTTGTTCGACTGCGTGATGCCGTGTGCCGGTGCGGAGGCTTTCCTCGTCATGAGCGAGGACGTCGCTGCATCGCTGAACCTGCCCGCCGTCAAAATCCTCGCCACCATCGAGCGCCACAACGCGTTCGGCGACGATCCCGTTCAGGTGCGCGGCGGCTGGGCGATGGACGTCGACGAGCTCTATGCGATGGCCGGGGTCAAGCCTGACGATCTCGATTTCGTCCAGACCTACGACGATTACCCTGTCATCTCGATGATGCAGTTCGAGGATCTCGGCTTCTGCAAGAAGGGCGAGGGGCCGGATTTCGTGCGGCAGCATGATCTGACGATCGACGGCAGTTTCCCGCACAACACTTCCGGTGGCCAGCTCTCGGTCGGGCAGGCCGGCGCAGGCGGCGCCTATCTCGGGGTGGTCGAGGCGATGCGACAGGTGCTCGGGCAGGCCGGTCCGACGCAGGTGAGGGATGCCCGCATCGGGTTGGCGTCGGGCTTCGGAATGATCAATTATGATCGCGGCCTCGCTTCGGGCGCGGCGATCCTCGCGGGAGCGGGCTCATGATCGAACCGATCGCAAAGCCGCGCCGGAAGAACCCGCTATTGCGGACGCGGCTGCCGACGTCGCCGCCGCGCGCGCGCAGCCGCGCGTCGCACGGCTTTACGCGGGCCGCCGCCGAGGGCCGCTTCATGCTGCAGCGCTGCGGCGCCTGCGAAACGTTCTGCTATCCGGCGCGCGATGCGTGCCCCAAGTGCCTTTCTGCCGATCTCGTCTTCGCGGATGCGCCGCGGCGCGGCACGCTTTTGTCCGAAACCACGCTGCATATCCCGGCCGACGTGCATTTCCGCGAGCGAGCGCCATGGCGCGTCGGCCTGGTCGCGATGGAATGCGGGCCGACCCTCGTGACGCATTTGCATGCCGATTGCGAAGAGGGCAAGCCGGTCGTGATGTCGTTTCAACTGGACAAGAGCGGGCAGGCCGTGGCCTTCGCCCATCCGGAACGGGAGACATCCAACATGACGGATGACAGGCAGTGGCGTGAGATGACGGCCGATCCGAAATTCCGGCGCGTTCTGGTGACGAATGGGCGGAGC
Source organism: Bradyrhizobium sp. CCBAU 051011 (assembly GCF_009930815.1). Classification (NCBI taxonomy): domain Bacteria; kingdom Pseudomonadati; phylum Pseudomonadota; class Alphaproteobacteria; order Hyphomicrobiales; family Nitrobacteraceae; genus Bradyrhizobium; species Bradyrhizobium sp. CCBAU 051011. Next base: position 3,596,065 of record NZ_CP022222.1, read on the forward strand.
ATCGTCGGCCAGGAAGTGGTGGCAGCGTTGAAGGCAGCCGGCGCCTCGATTGTGTTTGTCGGCGTCGCTGAACCGTGGAAGCCGTTCCGCGGCGAGGATGCGTTGCGGGCGCTGGAGGGCGTCGAAATCGTGCCGCTCGATATCGGCGACGAGAAGTCGGTTGCCGATCTGGCGGCCGATATCGGCGGCAAGGTCGACATCCTCGTCAATACCACCGAGCATGTCCGTTCCGGCGGGCTGCTCGATCGTCAAGGCACCAGCGTCGTGCGCGACGAGATCGACCAGACCTATCTCGGCTTCGTGCATCTGGCGCAGGCGTTCGGGCCGGCGATGCGGATGCGGGGCTCCGATGGCGTCAACAGCGCCGCCGCCTGGGTCAACATCCTGTCGGTCTATGCGCTGGCGAACTGGCCAATATTCGGTGCGTATTCGGCCTCGCAGGCGGCTTCGCTCTCGCTGTCGCACTCCTTGCGCGCGGAGCTTCGGCCCGGTGGCGTCAAGGTGGTGAACGTGTTCACGGGCCCGCTCGATATCGAATGGTTCCAGACCGTGCCACCGCCGAAGGTCGCGCCGCGCGTGGTCGCGAGCGCGATTGTCTCGGCGCTCAAGCGCGGCCTTGAAGACGTGTTCGTAGGCGACGTCGCCGAGGACATTCGCCAGCGTCTTGCGGCCAATCCCAAGGCGGTCGAGCGTGAACTTGGGGCGTAAGTGGGTTTGCTGAAAGCGGGAGAAGCGCAATGGACAGCAACAGTCTCATGCAGTTTGCCGGCGCGGTTGCATCCGGCGTGGTGCACGTCGTCGATCTGACCTTCACGCTCAGTCCCGATTTTCCGGTCATCGTGCTGCCGCCCGAGTTCGGTCAGGCTGCGCCGGTCCGCATCCAGCAGATTTCGCGTTACGACGCCGGCGGTCCTGCCTGGTACTGGAACAACCTCACCTTCGGCGAACACACCGGCACGCATTTCGACGCACCGATCCACTGGTTCACGGGCAAGGATCTGCCGAACAATGCGGTCGACACGTTGCCAGTGCGCGACATGATCGCGCCGGCCTGCGTGATCGATTGTTCGGCAGAGGCCGCAATGGATGCGGATTTCCTTTTGACGATTCCGGTCGTCGAGGCCTGGGAAAAACGCCACGGACGGATTCCCGAGCGCCATTGGGTGCTGCTGCGCACCGACTGGTCGAAGAAGGGCTGGCGCGACTATGCCAATCTGAAGGACGACGGCGCGCATACGCCGGGACCGGATGCCGCCGTGATGCGCTGGCTGGTCGAGGAGCGTGGCGTCATCGGCTTCGGCACCGAAACGATCGGGACCGATGCCGGCCAGGCCGGTCATCTCGATCCGCCCTATCCGGCGCACCATTTCCTGCACGGTGGCGGGCGCTACGGCCTGCAATGCCTGTGCAATCTCGATCAGCTTCCGCCGACTGGTGCCGTGATCGTTGCCGCGCCGCTAAAAATCCAGAACGGCTCCGGCAGTCCGCTGCGGGTCCTTGCGCTGGTGCCCGGGCAGGGTTGAGCTCTTTCATCGACATCGAGTGACATCATGAAAAAGAAAACTATCTTGTTGATCGGTGCCGCGTTCCTGCTCGGCGCCTCTGCGCCGGCGCGTGCCGAAATTCTCGTCGGCTTCGTCACCGGCCTGAGCGGACCGGTGTCCTCGATCGGCGTGCCGAATGCCAAGGGGCTCGCCGCAGGCCAAACGTATATCGGCGAGATCGATGGCGAGAAAGTTCGCGTCATCCAGCTCGACGACGGCTCGGATCCGGCTGCGTCGACGCGTAATGCGCGCAAGCTGGTCGAGCAGGAAAAGGTCGACTTTCTGATCGGTACATCAGGCGCGCCGCAGACGCTGGCGATGGCGACGGCTGCGATCGAGATGAAGGTGCCGATGGTGGCGGTCTCGCCGATCGCGCCGGTACCGGCCGGGGAGGGCGGGCCGTGGGTGGTGCAAACACCGCAACCGACGCCGCTGCTCGTCCAGGGCATCGTCGATCACATGAAGAGCCGCAACGTGAAGACCGTGGCCTTCATCGGCTTCTCCGACGCTTTCGGCGACCTGATGTACAACTCGCTGCTGCAAAGCGCCGAGAAGGCCGGGATCAAGGTGATCGCCAACGAGCGCTATGCGCGCTCCGACAACTCGGTCACCGCGCAGGTGCTGCGTGCGGTTTCCCTGCGTCCCGATGCGATCATGCTGGGCGGCACTGGAACGCCCGGCGCGCTGCCGGTGATTGCGCTGGCGGAGCGCGGTTACAGGGGGCCGCTCTACGGCAATCACGGCATGATCAGCGCCGACTTTCTGCGGCTTGCCGGCAAATCGGCGGAGGGAATCATCTGTCCGACCGGACCTGTGACCGCAGGCGAACAGCTTCCCGAGAGCAATCCGATTCGCAAGATCGCGCTCGCATTCCGCGCCGCTTACGAGAAGGCCAATGGTGAGGCGCCGGCCGATGCGTTCTCGCCCTATGCCTTCGATGGCTGGCTGGTGTTCATGGACGCCGCCAAGCGCGCCAAGGCATCAGGTGCCGCACCTGGAACGCCGGCGTTCCGCACCGCGCTGCGCGAGGCGCTGTTTACGACCAAGGATGTGGTCGGCGCGCACGGCATCTACAGCTACACGCCGGCCGACCGGCACGGCGTCGACGACCGCGCGCGCATCCTGGTCCAGATTGAAAACGGCAAATACAAGCTGCTGCCGTAGAGCGCGATGACTTCTCTTCGATTCGTCATCTCGCTCTACGTTTATCATTTGAGCATGATCTTCTCGGAAAACCGGTTCCCACTTTTCCGGATCATGCTCTGACGGCAGCAGTCGTGGCTCAGGCGTGGCGCAGCTTCGCCTTGAGCGCGCGCATGTCGATCGCTCGATTGGCGCTGACGGCTTCGGCCGCGAGCGTCTTGATCTCGCCCCGGGCGAGTTTCCGCGTCGAGGACAGCGGCAATTCATCGATGATGGCGATGTAGCCGGGCACCTTGTAATAGGCGAGGCGTTCGGCGCAAGTCTTGACGATCGAGGCTGCAAGCTCCGCGGCATCGTCGACTTCAGCGTTCGGCACGATGAACGCGAACACCTCTTCGCCGCGGATGTCGTCGGGAACCGGCGTCACCGCGCAGCCGCCAATGCGCGTGTCCATATGGAGCGCGCTTTCGACCTCGAGCACCCCGATGTTCTCGCCGCTGCGTCTTACGATAGTCTTCTTGCGATCGAAGAAGTACATCAGCCCGTCTTCGTCGGCGAACACGAGGTCGCCGGTATGGAACCAGCCACCTTGCCATGCCGCTTCGGTGGCTTCCTCGTCCTTCAGGTAACCACTGAAGAATCCGGCCCGGCCGTCATCGCCTTTGGCGCGGACCAGCAATTCGCCGGGTTTGCCGAGTGCGACATCGGCGCCCTGATCGTCGACGAGGCGATATTCCATGCCTTCAGACGGCCGGCCGACGCAGCGCGCGCCGAAGCCTGCCGGCTCGCGCGAAGTGGTGGTGGCCGCCGCCCCGCCGGTCTCGGTCATCGCCCAGGCCTCGACGATCGGGATGCGATAGCGCTCCTCGAAGGTCGCGCGATGGCGGACATCGACGCCGGGCGCGAACGCGAAGCGCACGCGATGCTGCCGTTCGACCTCGGTCACCGGCAGTTGCAGCAGGATGGCGGGAATGACGCCGAGACAATGCACGACGGTGGCGCCGCTGTCGGCCACGCACTGCCACCAGCGGTTGGCGTGAAAGCGGTCAAGCGGCACTACGGCGCCACCGAGCACCATCATGCCGACCGCGCTGCAGCCGAGCGCGTTCATGTGAAACATCGGCAGCGGCGTCAGGTTGATCTCGCGGTCCGGCTGCAGTTCGGCCACGCCGCCCTGCCCGAGGTACCAGTCCGCGACCTGCAGGAAATAGCGGTTCGACAGCATGCAGCCCTTCGGCTTGCCGGTGCTGCCTGAAGTGAACAGCAGTGCGCATTCGCCGTTGAATTCGGGGCTTTGGGCGCTGACGTCGGTCTGGCACGGTGGAATGCGGCTATCGGTATCGATCAGGCGGGCGCGCCCGAGCGCCGCGTTTTTCGTCACATGGATACGGTCAGGTGTTGCAGCCAGCAGGTCGGCCTGCGACAGCTCGAGCTGGAAGGACAATTCGTCGGGCCGAACGTCGGGATTGATCGGAACGATCGAAACCCCGAGCGCGTTGAGCGCGAGCCAATGCAGGAAAAAGACCGGGCGGTTTTCCAGCAGCAAGGCAACCCGCGCCCCACGTCCATAGCCGGCGGCCGCGTATTCGGCCTGAAGCCGGTCGACCTCGGTCTTGAACGCGCCATATTCGATCCTGAATCCTTCCGGTGCGTAGGGCAATTGCGCACTCGCAGGCGCCAGCAGGAATGGCGCGTCCGGCCGTCTCATGGCGGAGGCCGCGAAGGCGTCGGATGGCGATCGATAGGGAGTGTCGAGGCTCATTGCGGACGTCGCTCCTGTTCCTGCCGCCGCACGGGTGGTGGCCGGAAGTCCGCACGCAGCCCCTTGCTGCGGCGGTCTTCGTCGAATACTTTAAGCCTAAACTATCTTGCTGGCCAAGGGCGATCTATCGCAGACCAGCCCGGCGAAGCCCGAAGATTGGCCTTGGAAGCTGCCTTGGAGGTGCGGATGCAGGTGGGTAATGGCAGCACGGCCGGTCAGCGGCGGGGTGGATCGATCTGGCCTCAGGCGGCCGAGCGTTTTGCGCCGCAGGACCGGATTCTCTCGACCATTTTGACGCGGCAGGCCGCGCAATACCGCGATCGCACACTGTTCGTCTTTGGCGAAACACGGTGGAGCTATACCGAAACGGCGTCGATCGCCGCTGCATCGGCTGGCCGCCTGATAAGGGCCGGAATTCGCGCAGGCGACCGCGTCGCGCTGATGTGCTCGAACCGGCCGGAGTTCCTGGAAGTCTATCTCGGCTGCGCCTGGATGGGCGCCGTGACGGTGCCGATCAATACCGCGCTGCGCGGCATCCAGCTCAGTCACATCCTGCGCAACGCCACGCCGAAGCTGCTGGTGCTTGAGTCGTGCTTTATGCCGGCGATCGAAACCCTGGACAGCGACGTCGCGCCGCCGGACCTTGTCTGGACGATCGGCGAAGCCGCCGCGTCTCCGGCTTCGCCATTGCCTGCGCTCGGCGAGGCGGCTCCGCCCGCGCCGGTGCGGCCTGACGATACGGTCGCGATCCTCTATACGTCGGGCACCACGGGGCCTTCCAAGGGGGTCTGCTGCCCGCAGGCGCAGATGTTCTGGTGGGGCGTCTATTCGGCGCGCGCGCTCGGGATCGTGGAAGGCGATGTGCTGTTCACGACGCTGCCGCTGTTTCACACCAATGCGCTGAACGCGTTTTATCAGGCGCTCCTCAACGGATGCACCTATGTGCTCGAGCCGAAATTCTCCGCTTCCGGCTTCTGGGCCGCGGCGCGGCGGCATCAGGCGACGGTCGGCTATCTCCTCGGCGCAATGGCCGTGATGCTGCTGGCGCAGCCCCCATCAGCGAACGACACCGCGCATTTCGTGCGCGTAGCGCTCGGTGGCGGCGTTCCCGGCCAGTTTCATGGTCCGTTTCTCGAACGCTTCGGCGTGCCGCTGCTCGACGGCTACGGCTCGACCGAGACGAATTTCGTATTCGCGGGCACGATCCCGTCCGATCGCCCCGGCACCCTGGGCTATCTCGTCGATGGCGTTGAGGCCTGCATCGCCGGTCCCGACGACGAACCTCTCCCAGACGGCGAGGCCGGCGAACTGCTGCTGCGCGCGCACGAACCGCTCGTGTTCGCGACGGGGTATTTCGAAATGCCGGACAAGACGGCAGAAGCCTGGCGAAATCGGTGGTTTCACACCGGCGACCGTGTCGTGCGCGATGCGGACGGCCACTATCGTTTCGTCGACCGGATGAAGGATTCGATCCGCCGGCGCGGCGAGAACGTTTCGTCCTGGGAGGTGGAGCAGGTGCTGCTGAAGCATCCGGCGATCGCGGCCTGCGCGATCTATCCGCTGCCGTCCGAACTCGGCGAAGACGAGGTTGCGGCGGCCATCCAACTCGAAGCCGGCCATGCGCTTGAGCCGATTGATATCGTCAGGCATTGCGAAGGCAAGATGGCCTATTTTGCGGTTCCGCGGTTTGTCCGGATCGTCACCGAGATGCCGCTGACCGAGAACGGCAAGATACGGAAGGTCGCGCTCCGCGAGGCCGGCAGGACGCCCGACACCTGGGACTGCGATGCCGCCGGCTACAAGCCGCGCCGCTAGAGCCCCGTTCCGATGGAATCGGAACGGGTCTCTAGATTTTTGATTTGACGCGTTTTCTTGACGCGAACCGGTGTCCGCTTCGCTGGAAAACGCTTTCGAATCAGGCGCGGGATTGTTCCGTTGCGCGCTTCACGGCGTTCTTCAGGTCGTCGAGCTCCCTGACCAATCCGTCGAGCCGCGCTTTCGGAAATTCGGCAAGCAGTGAAGCCAGCCACAGGCTGTGTTTCTTTGCCATCCGTCTGAACGCTCTCCTGCCTTCGGCCGTCATGCAGACGATCTGCACGCGGCGGTCGAGCGGCGAGGGCGACCGCGTGATAAGGCCGTCTTCGACCAGGCGATCCACGATCGGCGTCAGATTTCCGGCCGTGACCATCAACCGCTTCGGCAGTTCACCCAGCACGAGCCCGACCGGTTCACGATCGAGCTGCGCCAGCACGTCAAAGCGCGGCATCGTGAAGTCGAACTCTTCGCGGAACTGGCGCCGTAGCTCCGCGCCGATCAACGACGTGCAGGCCAGGAGGCGAAGCCATACCCTGACCTGGGTGCGATTGTCCGCGTCCTCGCCGGTGATGTTCTCTTCATCGATCAAGCGCGAGCTCCTTGCCGGCCATCAATCTATCTCCCGACGTTTCCGTTGTGCAGCCGTGCGGGCCGGCGTCAAAGGTTCCGGAGTGCAATTCCTTTAGGACCAAATCAACTGTCGACATGAGTGGGCCGAACGATACCGTCCTCGGCGTTGGCAGTCCGTATCGTCCGCGACCGTAACGGAGTATGCCATCACGGGGCAAGCGGCTCATCCTGTTCGCCCGCAGGAAATGGCCTGAATTCGGTGAGAATGCCGCCCTGCGCTCCAGCCTTGGAATCACCCATCGGGGGCGGGACACAGTGTACGAAGGCTTCAATACTCGACTTTACCAGCCGGCCCGGATATGGAAAAATACTTTATACCTAAACTAAATGAGCTCGGTGTATGGCCCGCTTTGAACCTCTGACGCTCTCCGAACTGCCTGATGGCATCTGGCGCACGCGCCTGCCAGTGCGCTTCGGCTCCTGCGATCCGGCCGGAATCGTCTACACGCCGGAATATCTCAACCTGTTCAATGGCGTGATCGAGGATTGGTACGGCGAGGCGCTGGGACTTCCCTATCATGAGCTGGTCGGAATACGGCGGACCGGGCTTGGCTATGCCCACGTCTCGGCGGATTTCGCCAAGCCCAGCAGGATGGGAGAGGTCCTCGACGTCGCGGTGATTGTGCGCGCGATCGGACGCACCTCGGTGAAGCTGACGGTTCACGCGTTCAAGGATGGTTCCGAGTGCGTACGCGCCACCTTCGTAACCGTGACGACGTCGCTGGTGGATCACAAATCGATTGCGTTGCCTGACGACGTGCGCCTCGCGCTGAAAAATTATCAGGCGAGTTGCGGTGGTGCGGCGAGCATTGCCTCGACAAACCTAAAGTATGGACCGAGCAGCAGCCTGCCGGCGTGACTGCCTTATAGCGTGACTGCCTTATGAAGTGGCGCGCGACGGCCTTGTGCGTATGGTAAGCTCTTTCTCGGAAGGAGCGCTCAATGCGCGTATTGGCAACGATTTTGACGATCGCCACGGCGTTGGTGGCCTTGCCCGCGCGCGCCCAGACCTATGATCCAAACTACCCAGTTTGCCTGCAAACCTACGCCATTGGCGGAGGCAGTATTGATTGCAGCTTTACTTCGCTGCCGCAATGCGCAGCGTCCGCATCGGGCCGCGCGGCGCAGTGCCTGAACAATCCATATTTCGCGCAGGGTGACAGGAAACTGCCTCGGCATCGTGGCGTTTACTAGAGGCGGCTGCATCGGCTTGCTTCGGAGGTGCCAATTTTGCCCACGCCATCGCTTCTACGTATAATCCGGCCAAACCACCCATTCCGTGAGGTCATGTGACTGCCCCCAATCCCGCTGCCGGCAAGCCGGTCGATCCCGCTTCCCTCGTCAACGTGCCGCAATTGGTAACGGCCTATTTCGCGTCGAAGCCGGATCCCTCCGATCCCACCCAGCGCGTTGCGTTTGGAACTTCGGGCCATCGCGGGACGTCGCTGAAGAACTCGTTCAATGAAAACCACATCCTGGCGACGACCCAGGCGATCTGCGATCATCGCCGCGAGACGGGGCTCACCGGTCCGATGTTCATCGGCATCGATACCCATGCGCTGGCGGAGCCGGCGCTCGCAAGCGCGGTGGAGGTGTTTGCCGCCAACGGCGTCGAGATCATGGTCGATGAGGGGGGCGGCTACACGCCGACGCCGGTGATCTCGCATGCGATCCTGAGCTACAACAAGGGCCGAACGAGCGGGCTTGCCGACGGCGTAGTTATCTCGCCGTCGCATAATCCGCCTGAAGATGGCGGGTATAAATACAACCCGCCGCATGGCGGTCCGGCCGATACCGACGTGACGGCCAAGGTCGAAAAGGCCGCCAACGCCTACATGGAGGCCGGCATGAAGGGCGTCGCGCGGATGCCGTATGCGCGCGCCCGCAACGCGCCCACGACGCATCTGCACGACTACATCCGTCCCTATGTTGCCGATCTCGGCAATGCCGTGGACATGGCGCTGATCAAATCATCCGGCGTGAAAATCGGGGTCGATCCATTGGGCGGCGCCGCCGTGCATTACTGGCAGCCGCTGATCGAGCACTACGGAATCAACGCGACGGTCGTGAACGACGCCGTCGACCCGACTTTCCGTTTCATGACCGCGGACTGGGACGGAAAAATCCGGATGGATTGTTCCTCGCCGTTCGCGATGGCGAGCCTGATCCAGATGCGCGACAGGTTCGACGTTGCCTTCGCCAACGATACCGACGCCGACCGGCACGGCATCGTCACGCGCACAGGCGGCCTGATGAACCCGAACCATTTTCTTGCGGCAGCGATCGCCTATCTGTTCGAGCATCGGCCGCAATGGGGCCGCGAGGCCGCGATCGGCAAGACCATCGTTTCCAGTTCGATCATCGACCGTGTTGCCAGGAAGCTCAATCGCAAGCTGGTCGAAACGCCGGTCGGTTTCAAATGGTTCGTCGAAGGCCTCGGCAGCGGCGCGTTCGGTTTCGCGGGCGAGGAAAGCGCCGGCGCATCGTTCCTCAAGCGCGACGGCTCGGTTTGGACGACCGACAAGGACGGCATCGTGATGGGGCTGCTTGCTGCCGAAATCCTCGGCCGCACCGGCCGCGACCCGAGCCAGTTGTTTGCCGGACTGACGGCCGAGCTCGGCGTTCCCTTTTACGAGCGGATCGATGTGCCGGCGACACCGAAGCAGAAGAGCGCGCTGAAGGCGCTCGGGCCGGAGCAGCTCGACATGCGCCAGCTTGCCGGTGAGCCGGTCAGCGCGATACGGACGCGCGCGCCCGGCAACGACCAATCCTTCGGCGGCATCAAGGTCGAGTCCGAAGCGGGATGGTTTGCCGCGCGGCCATCGGGGACCGAGGACGTCTACAAGATCTACGCCGAAAGCTTCCGGGACCAGAATCACTTGAAAACGATTCAGCAGGACGCGCAGCGCGCCATCGCGAAGGCTTTCTGAGTTTCGCGATGAGATGGTCCGGAGGTCGATAACGGGAAACGCCGAATTTTCGCCCAAGTGCATCAGTTCGGCACAATTTGCCCTCCAAGGGAACCAGAAACGAACTTTTTCGGTCGTGCGGATTGCGATCACGCTGAAATCACGAAGGCCCGAGCAGTGTTAGGCTCGGGAGTTAGCTGCCAGAAAGACCGTCCCGAACAGGCGGTCTGTCAGCTATCGCGAGGTACCGGGGGATGAAATGAGTGCTGAATCGGTCGTCTACTATCTAAATCGCGTGCCTGAGAGCGATCCGAATGACCAAACCGAATGGCTTGTAACGGCATTGGGCCAATATACCGGCGCGGAACTGCGCGAACTGCTCTATGTGGCGGAAGAACCTGGCTTCTTTGAACTAATGCGCGGGCTGTTTGCGCTCCCGGACGAGAGCCGTGCTGCCCTGCAGCATTTTCTCGAAACCGGTCACCCTCCCGCCATGAAGGCGGGGATCGACCCGAAGGGACGGTTGACGATCGAGCACGTCACTGACGAGCAGCGGGTGAAGCTGCTTCCTGGGATCGCGAATTAGCATCTGCATCTCCTTGAGGTTGTGCTAGGATCTCCCCAGCTTGAAACAGCCCGGGGGAGTCTGCCGATGGCGACGAGGAAGTCTGGCCCGCTCGATGCGATGGTGGGCGTCAGGATTCGGATGTTTCGGATCAACCGCGGCATGAGCCAAGCCCTGCTCGCCGAACGAATTGGCGTTACCTTTCAGCAACTGCAGAAATATGAACGGGGCGTCAACCGGGTCGGCGCCAGCCGGTTGTCGCAGATCGCTTCTGTGCTGGGCGTTTCGGTCGGCGAGTTGTTCGAATCTGTCGGGCCTGGATCTTCCGACTTGAATTCAGCGGCTCGCTTGCTCGCCGAGCCGGGTGCCTTGCGCGTTCTCAAGGCCTATGCGCGAACGACCAGCCCGCGTCTACGGCTTTGCATCGCGAAGCTGGTTGAAAGCATCGCCGATCGAGCGCCCGTGGCCAAGACCACGGTTGCGCAGCTGGGTACTGTCGATCACGATGAGCGGTGGAAGTTTCCTTCGCGGGGATAGTCCTCGTCAAGGAAAGACACGCGGCAATCTCATGCCGCTCCATTGGATTGGATCGTCCGATCGCCGAGTCAGCCGGTCGCGCGAATCGCAAGCCGCTCCCGCTCCGGCGGTCTGCTGCCGGGAATGAACTCGCCTATCCAGTCGCGGCGCGTCGCCTCGATATGCCAGGACATTGCCTCGGCCGAATAGGGGGCGGGATCAGGAATGTCCTTGCGAATCTCCTTGCCGTCGAGCCAGCCGCAACTATGCGAGTAGCGCGCGTTGCAGACGAGGTGGATATCGCCGTGGTCCTGTAGCAGGACGTACCCATCGGCCGGAAAGAACGTGCCGGCAAGTTCGATCGCACCGGGTAACTGACGTACCAACAGGAACGTACTGGTGGATTGCTTTTCCGATTCGGAGACCAGCACGCCGACGAGGCTGTGAATTGGCGCAATCGACTGTGGTGCAACCAGCGCGAGAGGCTCTGTGATCGGGCCGGCCGTCGCAATCGAAAGATACTCGCCCTCAGGTCCCCAACGGCAGGCGATCAGCCATTCGCGGCTACGGTCACGAATCAAGGTCGGCTTGGCATAGTCCGATCGTGCAATATCTGCTGCCATGGCTATGACTAAGGCTTTCGCGAGCATAAGTTCCTCCAGGGCGAAAGGCGGGGCTTGCCTTACGCCCTGAGTCTGCGCGTCAAGTCGTGAGGTCACCGTGAGCGGTACCGAAAATTCGATGCAAGAGTTGCTTGCACGCGCGGCAGCGTTGCTTCTTGGCAACGAATCGGACGCGGCTGGCGATCACGATGCCGAACTTGTGCTACGGGCGCTGGAATACGGCGTTAAATCCAGTGGCCAGATTGATTCGGAAACCGCGAATCGCTCCCATTTGCTTCTCGCTGCCTCGCGATTTTCGCGTGTGTTCGAATTGGTCGCGCCCGATGCGCCTGGCCTGATCAGCTTTGGTGCGCAATTCGATCCGGCGCTTGCCGATCCCTTGCATGACGGATGCCCCATGGTCGGCGTTTCCGGCGTCGGTCTGACGTTGCAGGAAGCATTCCAGGGCTGCATCGGCGAGGGTATAGAGTATCTCTCTCAATTGCAGGCCGGTACCGACCTGTTGCTCAAACCCGGCATCGACGATTGGGCTGGGAAACTCGGTCCGAAGGCGCTGGAATTGGTTGCCGTGCTTTCGGAACGAAGCATGCAACCGGAGCGGGTGCGTTCCTGGTGTCGCGCAACGCGCGTGACCGACGGCGGCGAAGTGTTGCTTCCGGCGGATATCTGTCTGCGGCGTCCGCCGGCACACCGCGACTTCGCGCCGCCATACCCCTTGAGCATCGGCTCAGCCGCGGGTCCGTCGCGGGATGCCGCAGCGCTGCGCGGCCTCCTTGAATTGATCGAACGCGATGCGGCCAGCCTGTGGTGGAGGGGCGGTCGCTTGCCGCGATCGATTCCGGTGCAGCATAAAGCCGACCTCGTGGCGAAAGAGTTGTTGCAGAGGCTTCGCCACGGCGCAGCAGCGCAGCGCCGGACATGGCTACTCGATATCACGACGGATATCGGCGTGCCCTGCGTCGCGGCGGTCTCCTGCCGGTCGGATGGTTCGGGTTTTGCCTTCGGCCTCGCGGCGCGGCCGGCGCTCGAGGCTGCGGTGCGCTCCGCGATTGTGGAAATGTGTCAGCTCGAACTGGCCGACGCCATCGTCGCAACCAAACGCCGCGAGCGTGGTGACGGCGCGCTCAATGCACAGGATCGTATCCACCTGCAGCGCGCAGCCATCGACACCGACCAGTGCAGATTGCTGCAGCCCGTCGCGGAGCACGCGGCCCATCTGCCGCTTCACGCAACTGAAGCGAGCGCCATATTTGAATTGATCGTACAGCGATTGGAAAGACTGGGAGTCGAGACGTTCTGTATCGAACTCACGCGCCAGCGCTTCGCCGTTCCGGTGGTCCGCGTGATCGCCCCGGGCCTGCAACTGGAGCCCTCCGAAATCGTCACGGCTAGGCTGCAGGATACGATGGCGCGAACCGGCGGCGGCGCAATCTATACCGGGGGTGTTGCTTTGATATAGACTGGCAGGAATTAACCAACCGGGTCCGGAAGCCGTTACATGCCGGCCAGTGCCAACGCCATGACATCAGACAACGCCGCGGCGGTGCCCGAAAGCGCGCCGCGTCTGTCGGTATCGCTGGTCGGTCGGTTCGGGGTCCGGTTCAACGGCCGTGCGATCGAACTGCGAACCCGCAAGGCCGGCGCCGTCCTGAGTTACCTCGCGCTATCGGAGGCGAAGCAGGAGAGCCGCGAGCGGCTGGTCGGCCTGCTCTGGAGCCGTTCGGACGAGGAAAAGGCGCGTGCTTCGCTGCGTCAGGTCGTGCGCGAACTGAGGTCCACGCTCGAGGAGGCCGGCTATGACGGTTTCGTCGCGGAGCGGCTGTTGATCGGTCTCGAGACCGGGCGAATCGAAGTCGACATCGAAAGCGTGATTCGACTCGCCGAAACCGGGCGCGTTCACCCGCTGCTGCTCGATACGCCGCAGCTCGATGGCCGGCTGCTCGAAGGGATGGACGATCTCGACCCCTCGTTCCGGGTCTGGGTGCTGGCCAAGCGACAGACCATCCATGAACGGCTGATGCGCAATCTCGACGAAGGCTTGACCTCCGCGAGCGTGCCCCCCGATGCCAAAAAGAGGATCGCGGCTGCGATCGTCAATCTCGATCCGACCCATGAATATGCCTGCCGCTATTTGATGCGGGCGCATGCGGAAGAAGGCGATACGGCCGGTGCGTTGCGCATCTACAAGGCGCTGTGGGATCTGCTGGACCGCGACTACGCGATGGAGCCGTCGTCGGCCACCGAAGAGCTCGTCGCCAATATCAAGCTCGGCATTCTGGAACGCGCGCCGGCCGATCGGGCGGCGTCGGCGGCGAATGACGAATTCGCCGTCAGAATGATCAGAGGGACCGCCGTTCAGCCGGCAGTTCCGATGTCATCAGCGGTCAATGCATCTGCCAAGACGCGCCTCGTGCTGCGCCCCTTTGCCATGCACGGTGTCGATGAGGATCACAGCCATCTGGTGCAGGGGTTCTCCCAGCATCTTGCCGCCTGTCTCGTACGTTTCCGCGAATGGAGCGTGGTCGACCGTCCGCCGGCCGCGATGGTGCTTCCCGCGCCGGACTCCGCGCCCCAATACTGCATCGAGACCACTGCCTATCAGGCAGGCGCCGAGATCAATATCGTGATGGTGCTGCGGGACGACACCACGGGAATCTATATCTGGAGCGAAAGCTTCCGCCTCGGCCTCGGCAACTGGTTTGAAACGCAGCAGCGCGTCATCCGCCGGATCGCGACTTCGTTGAACGTGCAGTTGTCGACGGAACGGCTGATGCGGCTCGCCGGCGAGCCGGACGTGTCGCTCGATCTGCACGACCGCTGGCTGCGCGGACAGAACCTCATGTCGAAATTCGATCCTGAAAGCTGGCGGCGGGCGGTCGCGATCTTCCGCGACGCGATCCGTGACAATCCGGGGTTCTCGCCCTGCTACAGCAGCCTCGTGCAGATCAACAACATCGAGCATCTGGTGCATCCCGGGGTCTTTCGCGATCTCGACAAGGCCAAGGCGACCCTCGAACTGGCGAAGACCGCCGTTCAACTGGACCCGGTCGATTCCAGGGCACATCTGTGCTGCGGCTGGTCCTATGTGATGGCGCTTCGCGAGACGGAGGCTGCGCCGCACATGACGCTCGCCTGCGAGCTCAATGACAACGATCCGTGGACGTTGCTGTCCAGCGCTCACTATGACGCCCTTTGCGGATCGATCGAGCAGGCTCGGCTCAGGGCCGATCAGGCGCTGACGGTCTCACCGGCGCCTTCCTATCTCGAATGGGCATATCATGGCACCATTCGCTTTCTGTGTGGCGACTATGAAGGAGCCCTCGAGGCCTGCGACCGTGCCAATAGCATCGTGCGGATCTTGCCGGCATGGAGGACCGCCACGTTGTTCTACCTCGGTGAGTTGGAAAGGGCGCGCGAAGAAGGTCAGCGCTTCGTGAACGGACTACGCTCGTTCTGGGTAGGCACGTCCGTTCCGACCGACGAGGCAGTGGTTCGGTGGGTCATGCAAGCTCACCCGATCAGCGTGAGCGAGCGACGGGAAACCCTTCGTCGAGGTTTGCTCGGCGCAGGGCTTCCTGTCGGAGATATCGTCCAGCTCTGACTAGAGCGTGATGACTTTTCTTCGAATCGTCATCTCGCTCTTTTGTTTGGTCCAAGCATGATCTTTTCGGAAAGCCGGTATCCACTTTTCCGGATCATGCTCTAGGCGCAGAAGCTGATCGTGTAGTCGCCGATACGCTCGGCGTGCACCTTGAATTTCTCAGCTTCCGGAATTACCGGATCCATCCCGTTGAACAGCCGCTTGTAGAACGGCGGAAGCGGATAGGTTGCGCCCGGCTTGCTGAGCTTCTCTTCGGAGTCCGCGATCGCCACCGCAGGCGGCAGGCGCACGACGATCGTGTCCAGATGCTGCTCGACGAACTGTACCTTCGTGTAGCGGTCCGGAACCGTCATGAACACCTGCGCCTTGGCGAGTTGCTCCTTGAATTCGTCGATGCTGGTCGGGATCGGATATTCGTTGTCGTCGTCGAGGTAGTTCTTGCCCGTCGACCAGGTCTTCACCAGATTGCCCCAGCGCTCATGATTGGTGACTTGCATTCTCTCGAGTGCCATCGTTCTTACTCCTCCGGGTTGAGTGAAGCGGAGAATCCCGCTTCACAAAAATGCGGGCACGGCTTGCCGCAGATCGGCAATTTCGGTGGTGAATTCCACCAGCCGAGCCATGTTTGAGATGTCTGGAATGTCCTGAAGTACGTTCGCCAGGTAAAATTCGCGGGAAATCAGATCCAGTTGGTCGGCGAGCGGGCCGCCGGCCGGCTGCGGGTCGCTCGCGAGCGCCCCGAATATCACCTCCGATACGATGATCGAACCGAGCAGCCCGAGCCGCAAGCCCTCCGTCTGCTGCATCGCCTCGAACAGGACGAAGAATGGCAGCGGCGGATCGTTCGAAAGCGTTTCGACGTCCTCGTCTGTCAGCGCGCCGTAGGTCTGTGACGAGACGAGCCATTCGCGAAGCTGATCGACGCGGTAGGCGCGGTCGGCAAGCAGGCGAGACATGGCGATCAAATGCGGTCGCCTGTCGCCGATCTCGGCAATCAATGCGTCTACCGACCACATGCCGGCGACGCCGGCGCCGAGCAGGTCGCGATAGAGCAGGCCGACCCGTGCCGTTTCGTCGAACGGCGGAAAGATCTGGTCATTGCCCAGCCCATCGCTGAGATGAGGCCCGATGCGGCGGCTGAAGTTCGGCGTCGACCCGTTGATCTCGAAGAAGCGCGACCATTGCACCATCCAGGTCTCGTCGAGAGGCATGTTGCCCGGATCGTTCGCGGAGGTCTTTTCGAGGGTGTTGTTGAGATCGTGGAGCGACAGGTCGTTGATCTGGTATTCCGGTCGCACCATGGCATGACCGAAGCGAAACGCGCCGTGCGAAAACTCGAACGGAATTTCCCAATCTGCGGGCGCGAGGCGGCCGGCCGAAGCGAGCCGGTCCATGAAGTGGGGGGAAGGCCCGCAGTAGCTTGCGTAGATCGCCGGATGAATCACCCGCTGCATCAGGTCGTTGCGGATGATGTTGTGATAGATGGCCGTCAATGCGCTGCGGGCGCACAGGAAGCGCTTGTAGGCTGCGCCGAACCGGCCGTTCGGCCCGGCAGTATCTTCGCGGCCGCGAATGATGTCGACGAGCCCGTTGTGCAACAGTGCGAGCAGCGCAGTGAGCTGCGACATGACGGCATGATCGTCGTTGCGCGGATCGGCGACAAGCGCCTCGGTGAGCGCAACGCGAACGCCCGCAATGCTGCGGTCGATCCCCGTCACGTTCTCGGCCGGTGTCCGCGCGATGTCGCGGAACGGGCAACCGCTCGCGGGCTCGTTCTCCTTCCAGCGCATTCGCCCGAGACGCAGCTTGGTGCGGCGGTCGTCGTTCGGCGCGTCGAGCGCATAGATGTGCGGCGATCCGACAGGGCCGCTGCCGTATAGCGTCTCCAGCCGAAGCGGCGTGCGGCGGGCATTGGTTGTCCCGCGGCCGAGTCCTCCCGCGACTGAAAGCGGAATCGCCGAGTGAACCAGATCATGCGCGATGAACTGCAGCAGATAGGTGTAGCCGGAGGGAATGAAGGGATTCTCCCAGCGCTCCGCCGATCGAGCGTGATGTGGCGGCCATTTAATTGCGGCATCCATTCGCCGCGACAGGCGATGCATCAGTCCACGAAGCTTTGCATGGTGTGCAGGCGAACAGAGCGGATCGACACCGAATGCGCGGAAGCGTTGTGAAGGCGCCGGTGTGCCGAGGAAGTGACGAAAGCCGGGAGTATTCGGCGCTGGATTAGAGGCGCACGTATTGAGCTCTGAAGTTCGGAGAGAGGATGCGTCAGCGACCTTCTGCACAACCATCAAACCTGTCTCGCGCTTGGTCAAGGCGACGAGATTGCGAAGAAAGTCGTGAAATTATCGTGAGTTAAATCGTTAGAACCTGTGAACAAGTGTGGACATCTTTTGGCCAGCGTGTTGTGGCCTGATGCCGCGTAACGGAGCGCCTGCCAGCAGTTTCCCGGCGGGTGATGCGGCGTATGATCCGGCATCTCGCGGCGCCGGCGCGCATAGGCGTATGCGCGAAGCCGGACGGCATCCTTGACGCGATATCTCGGCGCAATGCTCGCGGTGATTATTGTTGTTTGCGTGCCGCGCGAGTTTTTTCGTTCGAGCGCGCCGGGCAAGCTGCCGACAACTATTCAATCGAGCTGAGACCTGACGTCGAGAGTCTTGTGCTTCCCGGCGTCGAGGTAATCGACATCGAGGTGCGCTGCCGGCGATCGATGCCTGGCTGCGGGAGCGCAAATGACGGAGACACGCTCGGCGTTTTCGGAAGCGTTGCCTTGCCCGGCCGTTCCGGATAGCCATGGCGGAGAAAGTTTCCGCGCGAGGCACTCTCTCACCATGGCTGATTTCCACGGCGTCTTTCCCTATCTGGTCTCACCGGTCGATGTATCAGGCGAAATTCGCACCGATGTGCTGGGTCAGCTCTGCGATGATCTCATCAAGGCAGGCGTGCATGGGCTGACGCCGCTCGGGTCGACCGGCGAGTTCGCCTATCTCAACCAGGCGCAGCGCGCGAGCGTGGTGCAGGCAACGATCGAGGCGGCGAGGGGCCGCGTGCCTGTCGTCGCCGGTGTCGCCTCGACGTCGACGGCGGATGCGGTGGCGCAGGCGAGGGCGCATCAGAAGCTCGGCGCCGACGGCATCCTCGCGATCATGGAGGCGTATTTTCCGATCGCCGACGCGCAGGTCGAATCCTATTTCCGCGCCATTGCCGACGCCGTCGACATTCCCGTCGTGATCTACACCAATCCGCAATTCCAGCGGTCCGATCTCACGCTCGATGTCATCGAACGGCTCGCGACCCATCCGCGCATCGGCTACATCAAGGATGCCTCGACCAATACCGGCCGCTTGCTGTCGATCATCAATCGCTGCGGCGACAGCATCAAAGTCTTCTCCGCGTCCGCCCATATTCCGGCGGCGGTGATGCTGATCGGCGGGCTCGGCTGGATGGCCGGCCCTGCCTGCATCATTCCGCGGCAGAGCGTCGAACTCTACAATCTCTGCAAGGCGGCGCGCTGGGATGAAGCGATGGCGCTGCAAAGCAGGCTCTGGCGTATCAATGAGGTCTTTGCGCGCTTCAATCTCGCCGCCTGCATCAAGGCCGGACTCGGGATTCAGGGCTATCCGGTCGGAGACCCGGTCCCGCCGCAGGCGGCGTTGACGGTAGACCAGCGCAAGGTGGTCGAGGCGGCCCTGCGCGATCTCGGATAAGGCTAGATCGCCCGCAGCGCCTCCTTTGGCGTTTCGCGTATCAGCGCTTCGAGGTCACTCTGCTCCAGGGTTTCCTTCTCCAGCAATTTTTCGCTGCGCGGTCCAGGATTGCGCGGCGCGCCTTCAGGATGCCTTGCGCGCGTTCGAACACCCGATCGACGATCGCGCGAACCTCCTCGTCGACTGCTGCAGCGGTTTCGTCCGCATAATCGCGCTCGCGCGTCGGGAAGGGCCGGTCGGCGCCGGCCAGGAAATTGCCGGGATCGCGCTCGTAGGCGACGCTGCCGAGCTTTTCGGACATGCCGTAGCGCGTCACCATGCTGCGGGCGATGTCCGTGACGCGGCGAAGGTCGTCGGCGGCACCGGTGGACAGATGGTTGAACACGATCAACTCGGCCGCGCGGCCGCCAAGCAGCACCGCCATCTTGTTCTCCAACTCCTCCTTGGTCATCAGGAAGCGGTCCTCGATCGGGCGCTGAATGGTGTAGCCGAGCGCGCCGACGCCACGCGGAATGATCGACACCTTGTGCACGGGGTCGACGCCAGGCAGCGAGAGTGCGATCAGCGCGTGGCCCATTTCGTGAAAGGCGACGATCTCGCGCTCCTTCGGATTAAGCAGCCGGTTCCGCTTTTCCAGCCCCGCAACCATGCGCTCGACTGCGTTGTTGAAGTCGGTCATTCCGACCGCAGAGGCGCCTCGGCGTGTAGCCAGCAAGGCGGCTTCATTGACCAGGTTGGCGAGGTCGGCTCCCGTGAATCCCGGAGTCAGCGCCGCAACCGCCTCGGCATCGACGCTCGCATCAAGCTGCACCTTTTTCATATGCACCTTGAGAATTTCAACGCGGCCCTTCTTGTCGGGCCGGTCGACCAGCACCTGCCTATCGAAGCGGCCCGCTCGCAAGAGCGCTGGATCGAGGATTTCCGGTCGATTGGTGGCAGCCAGGATGACGAGCCCGGAACGCGAGTCGAAACCGTCGAGTTCGACCAGGAGCTGATTGAGCGTCTGCTCCTTCTCGTCATGCCCACCTGCAAAAGGGCCGATGCCCCGGGCGCGGCCGAGCGCGTCAAGCTCGTCGATGAAGATGATCGCCGGAGCCTTCTGGTGCGCCTGCTGAAACAAATCACGCACCCGCGCCGCGCCGACGCCGACGAACATCTCGACGAATTCCGAACCTGAAATCGAGAAGAACGGCACCTTGGCCTCGCCGGCCACGGCCTTGGCCAACAGCGTCTTGCCGGTGCCGGGCGGTCCGACCAGCAGAACTCCCTTGGGCATGCGTCCTCCGAGCCGTCCGTAGTCGGTCGGATTCTTCAGGAAGTCGACGACCTCGCGCAGCTCGTCCTTGGCTTCGTCGACGCCGGCGACGTCGGCAAAGTTCACGCCGGTATCGGCCTCGACATAGATCTTGGCCTTGCTCTTGCCGATCGCCATCAGCCCGCCGCCCAAACCTCCGCCTTCCATGGTTCGTTTGCCGATGTACCACCACAGGCCGAAGAACAGCAGCACCGGCATGATCCATGACAAGAGGTCGCGCAGGAAGGTACTCTCGATCTGGCCCGTGAAGCGGACGTTGTATTTCTCAAGCTCCTGCGCGGTCTCCTGATCGACCCGAGTGGTGAGGAACTGTTTCTGCCCGCCGGACAACGGCTCCTTCAACGTGCCTTGCAGTGTGCGGTCGGAAATGCCGACGGTGGCGACCTTCCCCTGCTTCAACAATTGCTGATATTCGCTGTAGGGGATGACGGCAATTTGGCTTGCCGCGGAGAAGAAATACTGGATCAGGAAGATTGCCAAGATGGCGGCGATCGCATACCCGACGTTGAAACGCGTCTTGTTGTTCATCATCGGATTGTTGTTCATGATCCGCGCCTTCACACGAAGCCGCCTCGGGACACTCGCCTGACGAAGAGATCCGCCGGCGACACCGGATTGCGGCTCTCTGACAATGGGAACAGGAAGATTTGGTTTCAATGGTGGCGGAAGCGGCTTGCGGGGCACATCGCCCTACCTAAATCATTGCTGGAAAGCCAACTTCGGCGCGCCAGCAAGTCTCTGAAAGATCAGAAACTTTCGGCTGCTCTGGGTGTTTGGTTATCAGGACATTTCGGCTGAACAGCCCGTGCCTTCCGTTTGCCCTTCGCACGCGAGCGGCATTGCCAGGTGAGTGATCAATGAACCGTCGCTTTGCGCTTTCTTTAGCCGTCATCGCAGCCGTACTGGTGGCGCTGACCCTCTCCAATATTCGCTACAGCCCATGGACCAATACCACCGCCCGAACCGTCGACCAGCGCGGTCCGCTGTCCGATGCCGAGCGCGCAAACATCGAGCTTTTCGAGCGAGTCTCGCCGTCAGTCGTTCAGGTCGCGGCGCGATCCGGCGTGGCCAATCCCTTCGAAGAAGAGGAAGGCCCGGCGGCCTCAGGTCCGGCAGCCTCCGGCACCGGGTTTGTCTGGGACAGTAGCGGCCATGTGGTCACCAACAATCACGTCGTGCAAAATAGCCGCGAGGTAGCCGTTCGCTTCGCCTCGGGCGAGGTGGCGCAAGCTTCAATCGTCGGCGTAGCACCGAACTACGATCTGGCCGTGCTGCGGATCAGGAATCCGCGCCAGTTACCGCCGCCGGTGGCGCTCGGCAGTTCTAACGACCTCAAGGTAGGTCAAATTGCATTTGCGATAGGTAATCCCTTCGGCCTCGATCAATCGCTGACCAGCGGCATCATCAGCGCGCTCAAGCGCCGACTGCCGACCAGCAGCGGCCGCGAGATCACCAACGTGATCCAGACCGACACCGCGATCAATCCGGGCAATTCGGGCGGGCCGCTACTGGATTCGGCGGGGCGGCTGATCGGTGTCAACACGGCGATCATCTCGCCGTCGGGATCGAGCGCCGGCATCGGGTTTGCGGTGCCCGTCGATATCGTCAATCGCGTGGTCCCCGAGCTCATCAAGAACGGCCGCGTGCCGACGCCCGGGATCGGGATTATCGCCGCCAGCGAGGCCGTCTCGACCAGGTTAGGCGTCGAAGGGGTAATCATCGTGCGTACCGCGCCCGGGAGCCCGGCCGAACGCGCCGGCATTCGCGGCGTCGATTTCAACTCGGGTGCACTGGGCGACGTCATTGTCCAGGTTGACGGCAAGCCGGTGCACCGGCTTTCCGACCTGACCGATCAGATCGAGCAAGTCGGCGCCGGCAAGAGCATTCGCATCAGCCTGAAGCGCGGCTCGCAGACTCGCGACATTACCATCGACATCGTCGACATCGGCCGCAGCTGATACTTCTTTTTTGACGACAGAATCTACAAGCCCGCGACACGCGTGCCGCGGGCTTGGCGCATTTATTGCAGCGGATTGAATGAGTTGTCTCGGGCCGAAAAACCGCTAAAACCGCGCCCGATCCGACAGAAGCTTTAAGGACAAACTGATGAACATTCTTCCCGGCAATATGCGTTTTGGTGCGGGCCAGCCGGTCAAGCGTTTGGAAGACCAGAGACTGCTCACCGGGAAGGGACAGTTCATCGACGACAAGCCGGAGGACGGCGCGCTGTGGCTGCACCTGCTGCGCTCGCCCCATGCTCACGCGAAAATCGTTTCGATCGATACGAGCGAGGCCGCCGGGATGACCGGCGTCGCAGCCATCTACACCGGCGCGGACCTGATCAAGGACGATATCGGCACCCTCCCGACGCTCGCGATCTTCAAGCGGCCGGACGGCACGCCGATGACAGTGCCGCCGCGCCGGCTGCTCGCGCATGAAATCGTGCGCTATGCCGGCGAGGCCGTCGCCGCCGTGGTCGCGACATCGCGGGTGCAGGCGCAGACGGCGGCCGAAGCGATCACCGTCGAATACGAGGTGCTGCCCTCGGTGGTCGATCCCGTCGAGGCGGTGAAGCCCGGCGCGCCGGTGGTATGGCCCGAGGCGCCCGACAACATCGTGGCCGCCATGAGCTACGGCGATGCGGCCAAGGTCGAAGAGGCCTTCGCCAATGCCGCGCATAAAGTCTCGCTCGATCTGGTCAGCCAGCGGCTGGTGCCATCAGCGATGGAGCCGCGCTCGACGATTGCCGAGATAGAGAAGAAGACCGGCCGGCTGATCCTGCACGTGCAGTCGCAGACCCCCGGTTCGACCAGGGACCTGCTCGCTGAATCCATTCTGAAGCGGCCGAAGGACAGCGTCCGCGTGCTGGTCGGCGATATCGGCGGCGGCTTCGGCCAGAAGACCAGTCTTTATCCCGAGGACGGCATCGTTGCCTACGCCGCGACCAAGCTGAACAAGAAGATCCGCTGGCGCGGCGACCGCACCGACGAGTTCGTCGGCGGCACCCATGGCCGCGATCTCACCTCGACCGGCGAATTCGCGCTCGACGCCAAGGGCCGCGTGCTCGCCTATCGTGTGCGCTCGATCGGCGGCACCGGCGCGTATTCGTCGGGAACCGCGAACATCATTCCGCTGGTGCTCGGCCCGTTCGTGCAGACCGGGGTCTACGATTTGCCGCTGGTGCATTTCGAGGTGAAATCGGTGATGACCAACACCGCGCCGGTCGGCGCCTATCGTGGGGCGGGGCGCCCCGAGGCGGTGTTCATTGTCGAGCGGCTGATGGATGCGGCCGCGCGCCAGATCGGCATGGACCCGCGCACCATCCGCAAGGTCAACTACATCAAGCCGGCGCAACTGCCCTACACTAACGCCGTCGGCCAGGTGTACGATTCCGGCGCCTTCGCGCACATGCTGTCGCGCGCTGCGGAGCTTTCGGATTGGGATGGTTTTGCCGCCCGCAAGAAGGCGGCGAAGAAGAAGGGGCTACTCTACGGGCGTGGCCTCACCAGCTACATCGAATGGACCGGCGGGCGCGCGCATACCGAAAAGGTCAGCCTGCATGCGACCGCCGAGGGCCGCATCATCCTGCATTCCGGCACCATGGCGATGGGGCAGGGCCTGCAGACCACCTACAGCCAGATGATCTCGGAATCGCTGGGCATCTCCCTGGACAAGATCGATGTCGTGCAGGGCGACACGGACCTGGCCACCGGCTTCGGCAGCGTCGGTTCGCGCTCGCTGTTCGTCGGCGGCACGGCGGTCGCGGTCTCCAGCAATGACATGATCCAGAAGGCGCGCGAGAAGGCGTCCAACGTGCTGGAGACGTCGGTCGGAGATATCGAATATCGCGACGGCTGGCTGACTGTGGTCGGTACCGACAAGCGCATCAGCCTGTTCGAGATCGCGAAGAACGAGGATGGCGCGCGGCTCTCGGTTGACAGTGAAGGCGAAGTCGACGGGCCGAGCTGGCCGAACGGCACGCATATCTGCGAGGTCGAGATCGATCCCGAGACCGGCGTCAGCAAGGTGGTGCGCTACACCACGGTCGACGACGTCGGCGTTGCCGTCAACCCAATGCTGGTGACTGGCCAGGTGCATGGCGGCATCGCCCAGGGCATCGGCCAGGCGCTCTACGAAGGCGTCGCCTATAGCGAGGAGGGTCAGCTATTGACCGCGAGCTATCAGGACTACTGCGTGCCGCGCGCCGACGACATCCCGCCGATCACGGTGATGCTGGATGATTCCGCGCCGTGCCGCACCAATCCACTCGGCGCCAAGGGCTGCGGCGAATCCGGCGCCATCGGCGGCCCGCCCTGCGTCACCAACGGCGTGATGGATGCCTTGAGCGAACTCGGCATCAAGCAGCTCAACACGCCATTGACGCCGGCGAAGGTATGGCAGGCGATCCGGGATGCGAGGGCGGGGGCGTAAGGCGCGCTTTCTCAACTCGTCATGGCCGGGACAAGCCCGGCCATGACGGGTGAGCTAAAGCCCCAGCACCATCTTCGCGACGATGTCCCGCTGGATCTCCGACGAGCCGCCGAAGATCGTATATGCCCGTCCGTTGAGATATTCCGGCACCACCGGCAGCAACTCCTCCGGAATTCCCGGCGTCTCATTCAGGCTATACAGCGGCCGCACCGGCTCGACATAGAGCCCGTCATTGCCGATCACGTCGACGCCGAGCCGCGTCACCGCCTGACGGATTTCGCTGACGCGCAGCTTTAGCAGTGACGACACCGCGCCGGGATTTTGCCCAGTCTGCAGCGCCGACAGCACACGCAGCTCAGTCATTTCCAGCGTATCGATATCGACCTCGATCTCGGACATCCGCACCGCGATATCGGGATCATCGATGGCGCGGCCAGTGACTTCGGACTCGGCGAGGTCCGAAATCGTCTTCAGCGCGTCGCGCAGCTTGGCCGAGGCGATGCCGGCGCCGCGTTCGAATTCGAGCAGGTATTTTCCGTAGGTCCAGCCCTTGCCTTCCTCGCCGACGCGGTTGGCGACGGGGACGCGCACATCATCAAAGAACACCTGGTTGACTTCGTGGTCGCCGCCGATGGTGAGGATCGGCCGCGTCGTGATGCCCGGGGTCTTCATGTCGATCAGGATGAAGGAGATGCCGTCCTGTTGCCGCTCGGTCTCGTTGGTGCGCACCAGCGCGAACATGCGGTTGGCATGATGGGCGTGCGTGGTCCAGATCTTGGTGCCGTTGATGATGTAGTCATCGCCATCGCGCACGGCACGGGTTTTCAGCGAGGAAAGATCGGAGCCGGAGCCCGGCTCGGAATAGCCCTGGCACCAGTAATCTTCGCCGGAGAGAATCCGCGGCAGATAAAAATTCTTCTGCTCGGGCGAGCCGAAGCCGATGATGACGGGGCCAACCATCTTGACGCCCATGACATTGACATTGGGCACGCCGGCGCGGGCGCATTCGGCCTCAAAAATCCAGCGCTGCGCCGGGGTCCAGTCGGGTCCACCGTGCTCCACCGGCCAGCCCGGTGCGCCCCAACCCTTCCTGTGCAGCGCGCGCTGCCAGGCCATGCCGATATCAGGGTCGGAGAACACCGACGGCGTCAGGGCGGTGGCGCGCTTCATCTCCGGCGTGAGGTTGGCCGCGATGAAGTCGCGGACTTCCTTCTCGAAGGCGCGCTCTGCGGCGTTGAAAGCGAGATCCATGGATAGCGCTCCTGTTCAGGCCTGGACGGCACGGCCGCCGAGGGCGGCATGACGGCGATAATGATAGGCGCTGCCGCCGAACAGCGTGTCGAAGGCGAGCAGCCGTTTGAAATAGGAACCGATGTCAAGCTCTTCGGTGACCCCCATGGCGCCGTGAAGCTGGACCGATTGTTCGGCGACGAAGCGCGCGCATTTGCCGATCTTGGCTTTTGCCCCCGACGCGGCGCGGCTGCGCGCCACAGGTTCGGCATCGGCCATCAGCGCGGCACGCAGCGCCATCGAACGCGCCTCGTCGCATTGCATCGCCATGTCGGCGAGGCGATGGCGGATCACCTGATTGGCGGACAGCGGCCGTCCAAACTGCTTTCGTATCTTGGTATATTCGAGCGTCTGGTCGAGCAGAGTCTGCATGATGCCGACCGCCTCCGCGCCGAGCGCGGCCATCGCGCGATCGACCACGGCTTCGATCGCGGACAGCGCGTCGCGGCCGTCGCCGAGCAGGGCTCCGGCGGGAAGCTGCACGCCGTTGAGATCGAGGTTGCAGGCCCGACCGCCGCCGAGACGAGGAAAGTCGCGCGAGGTGAACCCGGCTGCGCCGTGAGGCATGAGGAAGAGCCCGAGCTTGCCGTCATTGTCGCGTGCCGAGACGATGATCTGCCCGGCGGCGTTACCGTCGAGCACGGCGGTCTTCTGTCCATCGAGACGCCAGCCGTCAGGCGTCTTCTTCGCTGATGTCGCGACCTTGGCCAGATCGAAGCGCGCCTGTCGTTCCGAATGCGCGAACGCCACAACCAGCGAGCCGTCGGCGATCTTTGGCAGCAGGGCCTGCTTCTGTGCGTCGGAGCCGCATTCCGAGATAAGCGATGCACCGATCACGACGGTGGAGAGATAGGGCTCAGACACCAGGCCGCGTCCAAAAGCTTCCATCAGAATTCCAATCTCGATCGCGCCTCCGCCGAGCCCGCCATGAGCCTCGGGAATCGGCAGCGCCAGCCAGCCGAGATCGGCGAACTGCTTCCAGATGTCGGCGCTGAAGCCGAGCGGATCGCCCGCAATCTTTCGGCGATGATCGGCGGTATAGGTCTCGCTGACAAAGCGGTCGGAACTTTCGCGCAGCAACCGCTGCTCGTCGCTCAAGGTGAGGTCCATCTGATCTTCTTTGCTTGTTGCTGTTCTATTTTGCTTGGGCGGGTTTGCGGACGGACGGATGAAGGCCTGCCGGATCCACGATCATTCCGAATTCCTGAAGATTGTGCGCGTGACAGAGCTGATGCAGCGCGAATGCCTGCTCGATCGCCGCGGGCTGTCCCATGACGTCCACCGAGCGATTGACCGCTTCCTTGGTCAGTTTCAGCGCAAAAGAGGGTTTTGCCGCGATCCGCTCAGCGAGCTTCATCACGAAGGAGGAGAGTTCGTCCCGCGGCACCACGTGATTGACCATGCCGAGCCGGTGCGCTTCCTCCGCGCTCCAGACGTCTGCCGTGAACAGCAATTCCTTGGCCTTGCGTGGGCCGAGCTCCCAGGGATGCACGAACCACTCGACGCCGCAGACGCCCATGGTCACGACGGGATCGCAGAACTCGGCATCGTGGCTTGCGACGATGAGGTCGCAGGCCCAGGCCAGCATCAGCCCGCCGGCGATGCATTTGCCGTGCACCTCCGCAATCGTCGGTTTAGCGAGATTGCGCCAGCGCCGCGTGATCTGCAGATAGATCTCCTGCTCGCGCGCGAAACGGCCGTGGGCGTTGGGTTCGGCGAATCCGCCCCAATTTCCGACCGGTGGAAAATCCGCGCCGGCGGTGTTTTTGCCGCCGGGTCGCAGGTCATGCCCCGACGAAAAATGCGGGCCGTTGCCGGCGAGGATGATGACCTTGACCGTGTCGTCCTGCACCGCCTGGTCGAAGGCGGCGTTGAGGTCGTAGGTCATCTGCAGGTTCTGCGCGTTGCGTGCCTCGGGCCGGTTCATCACGATCCGCGCTACTCGCGGGTCGGGCCGCTCCACGACGATGGTTTCGAACTGCATGGCGCCCTCGCGTTTCCTTATTGTTGGCGGTCATGTTGTTATTTCGGCAAATGATACGCAAGGGCCGTCGCCTGCAAAATCGGGCCCAGTCGGGCTCGCGCCTGCATACCGGACGCAACCAATCTGCTATGGTGGCGTTGGACTTTTCTTTTGGGAGAGTTCGATGCGCAGATTTTGGACCGTGCTAGCCGCGCTGGCCACGCTGAGCCTGACCAATTGCGGCTACAATGCCATCCAGACCACTGACGAGCAGGTCAAGTCGGGCTGGTCGGAAGTGGTCAACCAATACCAGCGCCGCGCCGACCTTGTGCCCAACCTCGTCAATTCGGTGAAGGGCTTTGCGCAGCAGGAAAAGGACGTGCTGCTCGGCGTCACCAATGCCCGTGCCAAGGTCGGCAGCGTCCAGGCGACGCCGGAAGTGCTGAACGATCCCGCCGCATTCCAGAAATTCCAGGCAGCCCAGGGCGAGCTGTCGAGCGCGCTGTCGCGGCTATTGGTGGTGACCGAAAACTATCCGCAGCTCAAGTCGGACGCCTTGTTCCGCGACCTGATGGCGCAGCTCGAAGGCACTGAAAACCGCATCACCGTGGCGCGCAACCGCTACATCAAGGCGGTGCAGGACTATAACGTCGGCATCCGCACTTTCCCGAACAATCTGACGGCGATGGCATTCGGCTACAAGGAGAAGCCGAATTTCACGGTCGAGAACGAGAAGGCGATCTCGACGGCGCCAAAGGTGGACTTCAACCCGACGCCGGCGCCCGCCAAGTAGCGGACGAAAATGAACGCCGCAAGGGCTTCTCTTCTTGCACTGCTGCTGTGCTGGGCCGCTTCCGCGCTGGCCCTCGTCGCGGTGCCGCCGCTGAGCGGTCGTGTCGTCGATCAGACCGGCACGCTTTCGGCCGGCGATATCGCCGCGCTGACGCAGACATTGCGGGATCTGGAGACGCGAAAGGGCAGCCAGATCGCGGTGCTGATCGTGCCGACGACGGACGGCGAGGCCATCGAGCAATTTTCGCTGCGCGTCGCGGAAGCCTGGAAGATCGGCCGCAAGAAGGTCGATGACGGCGCGCTGCTCGTCATCGCCAAGAACGATCGCCATCTGCGCATCGAGGTCGGCTACGGCCTCGAAGGCGCGCTGACCGATGCCACCACGAAGCGCATCATCGACGAAGACATCACGCCGAAATTCAAGGCCGGCGATTTCGCCGGCGGCGTTTCGGCGGGCGTCACCCGGATCGTCCGGATCGCCGACGGCGAGAAGTTGCCGGAGCCGGAGCCACCGCATTGGCAGGGTCCAGGTCTGTCCAACTATATCGACCCGTTCAATCCCTTTATCCTCGTCTTCGCTTTCATTGTCGGCGGGGTGCTGAGGGCGTTGCTTGGCCGGTTCATCGGCGCGGCGGCAACCGGCGGCATCGTCGGGATCTTCGGCTGGTTCCTTGCCGGATCGCTTGCGGCTGCGATCCTCATCGGTTTTATCGCTTTCGTCGTAACCTTCCTCGTCCAGAACATGGGCTCCATGGGGCCAAGCGTGGGACGCCGCGGCAGGGACAATGGATGGGTCATCGGCGGCAGCGGCGGCTCGTGGTCCGGCGGTAGCAGCTCCGGCGACAGCGACGGCGGATTTCGCGGTGGCGGCGGCAGCTTTGGCGGCGGCGGTGCATCGGGGAGCTGGTAGCCATGAGCATCGGACGTATCACCAGGCATCTTCTCCAGCATCACTGGCGCCGCCGGCGCGATTTCCCGCCGGCCCTCTTGGCGAGGATCGAACAGGCGATCAACGCGGGCGAGGCCACGCATTCCGGGCAGATTCGTTTTGTGGTCGAAGGCGCGCTCGACGGTGCGCCGCTGTTTCGCAACCAGTCCGCGCGGGAGCGGGCGCTGGACGTCTTTTCGCATTTGCGGATCTGGGACACTGCGCATAATAACGGCGTGCTGATCTATCTCCTGCTCGCCGACCGCGACGTCGAGATCGTCGCCGATCGCGGTATCGACGCCAAGGTCGGCGCGGAAGGCTGGGAGAAGATCTGCAGAGAGATGGAAACCGCTTTCAGGGCGGAAGACTTTGAGCGCGGCGTGATCAAGGGCATCGAGGCGGTGTCGCGCGAACTGGCCACGCATTTTCCGAGGGTTGGCGGGGGAACGAATGAGCTACCCGATGCGCCGGTGGTGATCTAGCCGAAGACGAACATGGACAAGATCGATTTCAAGAAGAAGCTCTCAACGCTCTACAGCGCACCAAAAGGCAGTTTTGCTCTCCTCGACGTGCCGGTCATGAAATTCGTCAAGATCGACGGCAAAGGCGACCCCAATCGCGATCCGGCCTACAAGCGCGCCGTCGAGTGGCTGTATTCGGCGAGCTACGCGATGAAATTTGCCACCAGGGCCAAATCGGGAAAAGACTACGTCGTTCCGCCGCTCGAAGGCCTTTGGTGGGCTGACAATCCAGACGATTTTGTCGAACGCCGGAAGCATCTGTGGCAATGGACGATGATGATCATGGTGCCCGACTTCGTTGAGCGATCCCTATACGAGGCGGCCCTGGCAAAATCGCGGGACAAGCTCGGGGAGCCTCCGGTCTCGCTGCGCCTTGAGCCATTGGACGAAGGGCGATGCCTGCAGACGCTGCATATCGGCAGTTACGACGACGAAGGTCCGACGCTCGCCAGGCTTCACAACGAGATCATGCCTAAGAAGGGGATGACGTTTGCAGGGCCACATCACGAGATCTATCTGAGCGATCCACGCAAGACGTCACCGGAAAAGCTCAAGACGATTCTGCGGCAGCCGGTCAGAAGCGCTGGCTGAAGGCCACGCGAACTAGCGGCGCATTTTCCAAGGGCGGAGGGACGAACGAATTGCCGGATGCGCCGGGGGTGCTGTAGTGCGCTACCAACGCCCTAAACCAAGGGATAGTCGGCTCCATCCGTCTGCACAGTGCGAGCCTACCTCAAGACGGTTTGGCCATACCTGCATGCAATGGAATCAGCCGACACCGGGTGTTACCAATCGCGGTAGATGTAGCAAGTGGAATGCAAAGCAACGGAACCGGACCCGTGAGCCGGCAGTTGCAAGATGAGGTCGGCGGCGTAACGCCCGCCGGCCTTTTTCTTGTGCGGTGATCGAACTGCTACCTTACGACTTCGCCGAAGGCCGCTCGCCCACCCGCGCCATCCACGCCACGATGTTGGCATTCGCCGTATCGAGCGGCTGGCCGACCTGGCCGGCGAAATCGAGCCAGCCATAGAGCAGGATATCCGCCAGCGTGAAGCGCTTGCCGCAGAGATAGCCGCGACCGTCGGCCATCTGGCCGTTGAGCCATTGCAGGCGATTGGCGGCGATCATCTTGAGGCCGGGCGAGCAGGGAATTCGCTTCTCGAAAAACTTCAGGCCTTCGCCAAAACGGAAGCCGTTGCCCATATGCTCGCAGATGTTGAGATCGACGCGCCGTCTCCACCACCAAGGCCTACGTCAGCTTCAAAGGCAGATTGTGGAAGGTCCCCCAGGCCTTTCGTGGCGAGCGGCTTGCGATCCGTCCACTCGATACTGACGGCAGGTTCGGAATATTCTTCGCCGCGCATCAGGTCGCGGCAATCGATTTGGGCTGATCCAAAAGTGTCAACCATGTCCCCGAACAGGTGTAAGCTATGTCGCCGGGCTGAGCACTGCGCTCGCAATGACGGGTCAGTCGTCGAGCTTGTTGAGGTCGCGCACCGACTGCATGATCGGCTCGAAATTCGCCCGCGCATCGAGCGCATCGAACAATTGCGCGGTGTCCGACAGCAATCCGTGCGAACGCTGGATCGCAATCCGCACGTCGTCCTGCGGCGTATCGGACAGCCGGCCGTGCCCCGACAGCAGGATCTTTGAGTTCAGGCCCTTCAGCCGCTCCAGCGATTGGATGTAGTCGGCGATGCTGCCGGAGCCGAACACGCCGCCCATCACACCGCCGGGCATCAGCGTATCGGAGGCGAACAGCAGGCCCTTGTCCTGGTCGAACAGCGTGATGCAGGCCGAGGTGTGGCCTGGCGTGTACATCACGTTGAGGCGGAAATTGCCGAGGTCGATCAGATTGCCTTCTTCCAGCCAGAGATCGATGTTGATCGGCACGTTCGGCTCGTTGAACATCTTGCGCAGCATCGAGAAGTCATCGTGCAGCATGATCTTGTTGGCGGCCAGCCGATGCGCGGCGATGAACGCGCGGCCGTGGAACTGATAGGCCGCGCCGATATGGTCGAGATGCTCGTGGCTCAGCACCACCATGTCGATGTCGTCGGGCTTCACCCCAAGATGGTCGAGGCACGTCAGCAGGTGCGGAAAATTCGAGGATAGCCCGACATCGATCATGATGGTGCGCGAGCTGCCGCGCACCAGATAGGCGTTCGCCGCGCGGTTCTTGAAGCGGACCTGGTAGACGTCCTCGGCCGCCTCGATCAGCGTGCAGACGTCGCTGTCGAGCAGAGTCTTGAACGGGCTCGGCTTGCGGTCGCTCATGAACCGGCCGCGGTTCTGAAGGCGACCGAATTGGAGGCCCGCAAGCGCTTGCTGAGCGCATCCATGATCATCAGCGCAAAGGCCGGCTGCTGGCTGACCAGGTAAACGAAGCGAGCATGATTGATCCGCATCACGCGGGTGTGGGGGGCGGCGGCAATGGCGGTTGCCGATCGGGACGAGCCGTCAATGACGGCCATCTCGCCGAAGAACTCGCCCTTGCCGAGGGTGACGATCACGGTCTTGCTGGCGCCGTTCATCTTGGCGATCTCGACCTTGCCGTCGAGCACGACGAAGAGTTCCCGCCCGGTCGAGCCTTCCTCAAAAATGACGTCATCTACATCAAACTCGTTGATGCATTTTTCGATGGTCATGGCGGCCACCTGCCTTTCTGGCTGGTCGGTCGCTCCATGTTAGTCGGGAAACAGACCGGCGCAAACGGAACACAGATGCCGCAGGGCAGCATAGAGCGCCTCGAACGGGGGACGGCCGGCAGGCGACGGCCCAAAAGCCGGGCCGGATGAGTTCCTAAAATTTAGGTAAGGCCGATGCCGGTAACGATTTGGCAAGCAATAAAAGTTACCAAATGGTCAATCAATTCTGGAGAATCCAACGTGAGCGATCAGCAACCCCAGCCCACCAGCGATGAAACCGGAAATATCGGCGTCGGGCCGACAGCGCCCGACATGCCGACGCCGGGCGAGCCGGTAACGGCCGCGGCTGAGGTCGAGGCGGCACAACTCGCGCCCGAGCAGGAGACCTCGCCCAAGCCCGACGCCCCCAAGGTGGAGGCCGTCAAAATGGAAGTGCCAAAGGTCGAGGCGCCAAAGGCCGAAGCTCCCAAAATCGACGCTCCCAAGATCGACGCCGTGAAGCCGGAGGCGCCCCGCTTCCCCGGCAACGTGACGATCATGTCGCCTGGCGATCGCGTCGGCTCCGAGACGAAGGCTGCGCCGGCGGAAGCTTCGTCCGGCAAGCACAGGTTCGGCGCGATGGCCGCCGTGGTGGCGCTGGCGACGGTGTCGGGCGCGCTCGGTGGCGCGCTGGCAACCGCGGGGATCGGAAAATTGATGGCCCAGGAAACGGCCGCGGCCCCAGTGAAGGACAGCGCGCTGGAAGCCTCGGTGACGCGGATCGATGCCGAGATCGTCGCGCTGAAGGCGAGCCTCGAACATACCGCGAAGGCCGGCGTGACCCAGTTCAACAAGGCCAGCGACCGCCTTGACAAGGTTGAGAAGGCGCAGGCCGAGCCTGCCGCAAAGATCGCCAAGCTCAGCGAATCCGTTGACAAGCTCCGCGCTGCCCAGGCATCCGCAGCGACGGCTGCCGCTGCGCCGGCTCCCGCAAAGGACGTGACGGGCACGGTACCGCAGCAGGTTGCTGCCGCCGCACCTGCTCCGGCAGCCGCGCCCACACCCGCTCCGCCCAAGTCTGAAGTTGCCCGGCTGCCGACCGTCGAAGGCTGGGTGTTGCGGGACGTCGCCAACGGTAGCGCCCTGATCGAGAGCCGCCGCGGCATGTACGAGGTCTATGCCGGCGATCCCGTGCCGGGCCTTGGCCGGGTCGATGCCATTCGCAAGCAGGACGGCCGCTGGGTGGTTGTGACCAGCAAGGGGCTGATCGTCGCGCGCTGACAGCTCGATATCTGAACAGGATGGCGCTTCACGGTGACGTGAAGCGCCTTTTTTCTTGAATAGGCCTCTTTGCGCGGTGTTAGTTGGGACATGAGCCGCGCGCCACGATTTCTTGCCATCGTCCTGTTTCTGCTGTGCGGCGCCTCGCCGGCATATGCGGCGCAAGATGCACCCCTGGAACGCGGCGCCGCTATCACTGATCCAGTAACGCTGCGTGAACTCGATGGCGGAAAATTCCGCCTCGATCGGCTGCTGCTGCCGGAGCGGTCGTCGGATACGCCGCTCGCCAATAGCGAGCTGTTCGCCGTGCCGTTGATGACGCCGGTCCGGCAGGCGATCGACGGCGAGTTCGATCGCTATATCGCGTGGCATCGTGCGAACCTTGCGAAGGAAACGATCGGCGTCGGCGAGGGCTTCGATTTCCAATTGTTCGACCGTACGCTTCTCTATTCGGCCGAGACGCGGTTCGTGCTCGCCGGCATCGTCAACCGAATGGACCGCACCTACGCCGCGGAGGCAAGCTGCGGCGAGATCCGCCTGATCTACCGCCTGACGCGGATGAACCAAGCGGCCGGGGATCATGCTTCGCCGCCACGGCTGCCGATGACGCTGAACCTCGTGCTGAAGGCGAAGGGCGAGGGGGAAGCGATCACTTGTCCTGAAATCGCCGCTCGCTGGCTTGCCGCGCCGCTCGCTGGGACGGACCTGATCCGTCATGAAAATATCGATCGCATCGAGACCAATCTGCAGATCGCGCACGCGCCGAAATCAGCCGTGCGCGATTTCCGCACCGATTATCTGTTGAAGGTGTTTCGCTACGATCAGAACGCGCGCGCGTTCGCGGAAGCGCCGATGGAAAACCAGATCGACCGCGCGCGCCTTCTGGCGGACGATGGCCTCAAGCGCGAGTTCAGGGCGTGGTTGCTCGATCCTATCAATCTCGCCGCGTTCGACCTAGGCACTGTGCTGATCCCGGAAAAATTCCTCGCTCAAGGCGCGATTGCGCCAACGCCGGTCGGGTTCGATCCGTCGGATCTGGAGCCAGAGTTTGGTTTGGTGCAGGGAGAGGGCGCCGTGTTCAGCGAGGCCGATGTCGTGGCTGCGCTAAGGAAGGTCGCGGAAGGTGGCGGAAAGCTGCAGAACATACGCTCGCTTGCCGGGTTCGAGCGACGGCTCAACGATGTGACCTGTTCCGGCTGCCACCAGACGCGCGGCATCGGCGGTTTTCATTTCCCCGGCGTCGACTGGATGGCGGACAAGCCGTCGAACTCGACCGTGGTGCCGGGATCGCCGCATTTCTTCGGCGACCAGATCCGCCGCCGCGATATTCTCGCAAGCCTGCGCGACGGCAAACAGCCGGATTACTCGCGCGGCTTTGCCAGCCGTCCGCAGTTGCGCGGCAGCACCGAGCTCGCCGGCACCAACTATTACGACGGCTGGGGCGCGCATTGCTATGTGCAGGCCAGGCAAGCTGCCAACAATGACGCGAGTTTTCGCGACTGGACCTGCGCCGAGGGGCTGAGCTGTCAGGCCGCCGGCAAGATCTCGCGTATCGGCATGTGCTTCGTTAAAGGCCGCTAGCGCTACACGGGCTCACTTGATCGGTCACTTGGCGTAGTGCGTGAGGCGCTTGCCGGGCAACAGATCGTAGGCCGATTTCCAGCCCGGCAATTGCGCCATCCGCCCGAGCCAGGCATTGATCGCGGGATGGCTCACAGCCCAATCATATCCGGTCTCGTCGGCGGGATAATGTAGATAGGCCATCATCGAAATGTCGGCTACCGTCGGCCGCTCGCCGATCGCAAATGCATTCTTCTGCAGATGCTGCTCGAGGATCGACAGGAAGTCATCAATCCGCCTGCGGAAATGCTTCAGCACATGCTCATCCGGCGATGGCGTGAAGGTCCGAAAATAGCGGTAGGTTGCCATGTAGCCGGTGAGCTTGTGGTTGTCCCAGAACAGCCAGCGCAGCAACTCGAACTGCTCCTGCTCGGTCTCGCCGCCGAACCGGCCGAATTGCTTGGCCAGCTTGAGCAGGATCGGCGCGGTCTGGGTGAGGCGCTCGCCGTCCTCTTCCAGCACCGGGATTTCGCCCATCGCGTTGACGTCGCGCCGCCATTCCGGTGTGCGCGTGACGCCGCCGCCGAAATCGGTCCATACGGGCTCGAACTTCTGCCCGCACAATGTGAGCATCAGCGCGAGCTTGTAGCTGTTTCCCGACTCCGGGAAGTAATGCAGACGATAGCTGGGCATGGATTACCTCACGCCACCGCGCCGGCCGCGCGCAGCTTGCCGATGGCCGCTTCGTCATAGCCCGCGGCGTGCAGGATTTCGTCGCTGTGCTCGCCGATGCCGGGTGGCTTGCGCGGCTGAACCTTCTTGCTGCCATCCACCCAGATCGGGCTGGAGATCGTCAGCATGGTGTCGTTCTCGAACGGCACCAGCACTTCGTTCTCGATCATCTGCTTGTCGTCCGGGATGTCGTCGAGAATGCCGACCACGCCGAATACAAGGCCGTTGCCGTCGAGGATCTTGCGCCATTCCGCAAGGTCCTTCCTTGCGAACGTCTCGTCGAAGATCTTGATCAGTTCGAGCGAGCGCGCATGGCGGTCCTTCTTGGTCTCGAAGCGCGCATCGGTGATAAGATCCTCGCGGCCGAGGCAGCGCGCCAGCGTCGGCCATTGCCTGTCCTCGTTGAGCAGGGAGAGGATCAGCCAGCGTCCGTCCTTGCATTGGTAGTGGTTGGTCACCGCATTCAGCGCGCGCTCGCGCGGGCGACGCTCGCCGAACTTCGCGCCGACCAGCTTGGCCTGCGCCAGCACCGAAGCCGCCCATATGCCGTTGGCCATCAGGTTGGAACTGACATGCGAGCCCTTGCCAGTGCGCTCGCGCTTGTAGAGCGCGGTGACGATCGCGCCGTAAAATGCCATGGCGCAGGGGTGGTCGCCCATGCCCGCTATCGAACGCGCTGGCGTGGTGTGTTCATCCGCGCGAACCAGGTCCATCAACCCCGAGCGCGCCCAATATGCATTGGAGTCGAAGCCGGGCTTGTTGGCTTCCTCACCCTTTTCGCCATAGCCGGTGAACGACGCGTAGATCAGGCGCTCATTGTGGGGCGCCAGATGCTCATGGGTGATGCCGAGCCGCTCGCGCACCTGCGGCGGATAGTTGGTAATGAAGACGTCGGCCTGGGCGGCGAGGCGATGCAGCACGGCCTGGCCCTCGGGCTTGGAGAGATCGAGCGCGAGGCTGCGCTTGTTGCGGGCTTCCAGCATCCACGCGAAATTATGCTCGCTATGCGGATAGCCGGGCAAATTCGGCAGGTTGCGATAGGGATCGCCGGTGCCGGGCGGCTCGATCTTGATCACGTCGGCGCCGAAATCCGACAGCACGGTCGCGGCCGCAGGCGCTGCGATGAAGCTCGCGCAGTCCAGAACCTTGAGGCCTTCGAAAATACCCTTATCCATCGTAGCGCCGCTCCGTGTGGCTTGTCTGATTGTTTTTCGTGGGTCGGAATTACCGCCAGCGAAAGCTGGCATTCGGACGCCATTTGACCCATCTCGGGTGGGCGATGCAACTACTCGCCGCCAGACATCAGCGCTGCATTTCCGCCGGCTGCGGCGGTATTGATGGTCACCGTCTGTTCGGTCGCAAAACGCGCCAGATAATGCGGCCCGCCGGCCTTCGGCCCGGTGCCTGAAAGCCCGTGGCCGCCGAACGGCTGGACGCCGACGACCGCGCCGATCATGTTGCGGTTGACGTAGATGTTGCCGACCTGAAGCCGTTCGATCGTGTCTTCCACCGTATCGTCGATCCGGGAATGAATGCCGAGGGTGAGCCCATAGCCCGAGCGCTCGACCGATTGCAGCACATGGTCGAACCGGTCGGCGCGGTAGCGCACCACGTGCAGCACCGGACCGAACACCTCTTCCGTGAGGTGGCCGGCATCGGACAATTCGAAAATATGCGGCGCGACGTAATTGCCTTGTGGTGCGCTACCCGCGAAGTGCACATGGGCTTCCTTCTTCATGCGTGCGATATGCGCGTCCAGCCGCTGCTTGGCCTCGACATCGATCACTGGCCCGATATGCGTGGCGGGATCAGCGGGATCGCCGATGACGAGCTCGCGCGCCGCGCCTGCGATCATCTCGATCATGCGGTCGGCGACGTCATCCTGCAGGAACAGCAACCGCAGCGCCGAACAGCGCTGGCCGGCGGAGCGGAACGCCGAGGTCACGACGTCGTCCGCGACCTGTTCGGGCAGGGCGGTGGCGTCGACGATCATCGCATTGATACCGCCGGTCTCGGCGATGAGCGGCACGATCGGCCCGTCCTTGGCGGCGAGCGCGCGGTTGATCGTGCGCGCTACTTCGGTCGAACCCGTGAAGACGACACCGGCGATGTCGGGATGCGCCACGAGCGCGCCGCCAATCCTTCCATCGCCTGCTAGCATATGCAGCGCTGAGGTGGGCACGCCGGCTTCATGCAACAGCCGCACGGCCTCGGCCGCAATCAGCGGCGTCTGCTCGGCCGGCTTCGCGACGACCGCATTGCCGGCCATCAATGCCGCGGTAACCTGGCCCAGGAAGATCGCGAGCGGAAAATTCCACGGTGAAATCGCGACGAAGACGCCGCGGCCGCGCAGGCAGAGAGTGTTGCTCTCGCCCGTCGGTCCCGGCATCGCCTTGCCTTCGCCGAACAGTTCACGCCCCTGCGCGGCATAGTAGCGGCAGAAGTCCACGGCCTCGCGGACTTCCGATACCGAGTCGTCCAATGTCTTGCCGCCTTCGTGTTGCAGCAGTGCGATGAAATGCGCTGTGCGCCGTTCCAGGAGATCGGCGGCCTTTTCCAAGATGGCGGCACGTGTCTCGGCTGCCGTTCTGGCCCAATGCTTGAAGCCGCCTCGCGCTGCCAGTATCGCCGCATTGGCTTCGGCCTCAGTTGCGTCTGCGACGCTTCCTGGTGTCGGCAATGGTACGGTGGCAATGGCCGAAACCAATTGCTCGAGCGCCGCGCGTTCACCGAATTCGATTCCGCGAGAGTTTTTCCGGTTGGCTCCGTAGAGATCGCGCGGCAGCGGAATGTTCGGATGTGTTGCATTGTCTGCACGACCGATGATATCGGCCGGACGCCGCAGCAATTGCGACACCGGCACCGCCGCGTCGGCGGCGAGCGCGACAAAGGACGAGTTGGCGCCATTCTCCAATAGCCGCCGCACCAGATAGGCAAGGAGGTCGCGATGACTGCCGACTGGCGCGTAGGTGCGATGGGCGATGTCGGAGCGGTCGTCGCCGAGCTTTGCATAGAGCGCCTCGCCCATGCCGTGCAGGCGCTGGAATTCGAAGCCGCTTCGGTCCGTTGCCAGTTCGAGGATGGTCGCGACGGTGAGCGCATTATGGGTGGCGAATTGCGGAAAAATCCGTGGCCGCAGCGCCAGCAATTGTTTTGCGCAAGCGAGGTAGTTCAGATCCGTCATCGCCTTGCGGGTGAACACGGGGTAGCCGTCGAGTCCCCGTTCCTGCGCGCGCTTGATCTCGGTGTCCCAATAGGCGCCCTTGACCAGCCGCACCATCATTTTGCGGTCGAGGCTGCGTGCGAGGCGATCGACGTAATCGATCACTGCGCCGGCGCGCTTCTGATAGGCCTGGATCGCCAGCCCGAACCCGTCCCAGCCTGCCAGCGAGGGATCGGCGAACGCTGCCGATATCACGTCGAGCGACACTTCCAGCCGGTCCGCTTCTTCGGCATCGACGGTGAAGTTGAGGTTATGGGATTTGGCTTGCCTTGCGAGATTGATCAGCCGCGGCACCAGTTCGTTCATCACCCGGGCGCGGCTCACCGCCTCGAAGCGTGGATGCAATGCCGAGAGCTTGACCGAAATGCCGGGACGGTCGGGCAGGGGACGATCACCGGCCGTACGGCCGATCGCCTCGATTGCAATTGAATAGGAATTGAAATAGCGCGCGGCGTCATCGGCGGTGCGCGCGCCTTCGCCGAGCATATCGAAGGAGTAGCGTTGGTGGCGCGACGAATACGGCTGAGCGCGCGACAGCGCCGCGTCGATGGTCTCGCCGAGCACGAAATGATTGCCCATCAGCCGCATCGCCTGACGAGTCGCCGCCCGCACGGCCGGCGCGCCCAGCCGCTTGGTCAGTCGGCCGATGGTCCCCTGCGGGGTCTCGCCGGGCTGGATCACGCGGGCCGACATGCCGAGCGCCCAGGCCGAAGCATTGACCAGGAACGCGCTCGACCTCGTCTCGTGATGGACGAAGTCACCCTGGGCGAGCTTGTCCTCGATGAACTGGTCGGCGGTGCGTGCGTCGGGCACGCGCAACAGCGCTTCCGCCAGCACCATCAGCGCCAGCCCCTCCTTGGTAGACAGCGCGAACTCGCGCAGCATGTCCTCGACCCCGCCGAGCGGATCGTCATTGGCCCTGATCGCTTCGATCAGCACTGTCGCCACGCGGTCGATGTTTTGCTCCTGCGCTGCGCCCAGCCCCGCGGCGCCGAGGAGCCCGGCGGCCATGGCACGATCGTCGGGCGCGTAGGGCGCGCTGAAGGGCGGCAGGACGGGCGGAGAGGTCGACATGCAGTTCTCTTGGCTATTTGCGCAAGCTTACCGCCACTTCAGCCGTAGTTCGATAGACAAATTCGCAGTTTTGCCTTAGATAGTCTGGACGATATTACATCTGGCCGGATAAATGATTGATATTGACAAGATAGACCGCAGAATCCTCTCAATTCTTCAGGCGGATGGCCGTATCGCCAACGTCGAGCTGGCCGAGCGGATCGGGCTCTCGCCGACGTCGATCGGCGAGCGGCTCAAACGGCTGCAGCGCGACGGCTTTGTCGAAGGCTACGGCGCCCGGCTCAATCCGCATCGACTGGGGTTGGGCTTGCTCGTGTTCGTCGAGGTGATGCTCGACAAGACCACGCCCGATGTCTTCGAACGGTTTGCCAAGGCCGTGCAGACCGCGCCCGAAGTGCTGGAGTGCCACATGGTGGCGGGCGGCTTCGACTATCTGGTCAAGGCCCGGGTCGCCGACATGACGGCCTACCGCCGGTTCCTCGGCGAAAGCCTGCTGGCGCTGCCGGGCGTGCGCGAGACGCGGACTTACGCCGTGATGGAAGAGGTCAAGCGCGACGCCCCGCTGCCGGTCGGTTAGCGCCGCCTCTCCGACCCCCCGGCGCGGAACAACTGGCGCACGGACAACACAGCAAGCGGAATTTCCGCGGCGCAGTCCCCAGATCGCAGCCTTGCTTGTTGGCAGTGCGCGGGAGCCGCGCTAATCGTCACGAACGCCGTCGCTTGGGAACTGCGGGAATGATGAGAGACGCCGCTCTGCCGATATGGGGACGCCTCACGCGGAACGGCCTTGCGGCCGCGCTTGTCGCTTTTGTCGCTGCGCTGTTTGCAGCGCCGCCGGCGCGAGCGATCGAGATGAGTGCCGAAGTCGCCAACCTCTATAGCTCGGTTTCGATCTATCCGCCGTCCGCCACCTCCATGACCGTCTGCTACGGCTTCGTCTGCCGCCGCCGCGAGATTCTTGATTTCACGGCCGGCGACCGCAGCGCGCTGACCCAGATTATGGCGGCGGGCCGCGCCTCAGCCGCGGCCGAGCGCGCCGCGATTCAGAAGGCGGTGGTGTGGTTTGATCGCCGCATGGGGCCGATCCTTGGCACCAACAAGCGCGTGGCGAAAGCGGACTTTCGCTACTTCGACGACAAGCACAATTACGATTGCTGGGACACCACGCGCAACACCACCAGCCTGCTCCTGGTGCTGCGGGAGTGGGGCCTGCTGAAGCATCACGCGATCGGCGATCCGCGCTATCGCGGCAATACGCTGGTATTGCAGACGCCGCACAACACCGCGGTGCTGGTCGATCGCGTCACCAAGGTCGAATGGGTCGTCGACCTCTGGCCGCGCGGCTATCTGCAGCCACCGGACGTGATGACGGTCCAGAAGTGGGTTACGGAAGATTGAGCGGCCGGATTTGGCGCAACGACTTGCCATCGCGCGTGCAGAAGCGGTGCCCGCTCCGCCGAACGCTCACAGTTTTCGAGAAATTTTTTAAGCCCAACTCCCGGATCTAACTCCGAGAGCGTGCCGTTGCCGGTTGCGCCTGCGCGCTAAACCTTGAGGTTCTCGGCCGAAGTCTTGCCGCGGTTGGCGATCTCTTCGTACTCGACGGTCTGCCCTTCATTGAGGGTCGAAAGCCCGGCTTTCTCAACTGCCGAAATATGAACGAACACGTCCTTGCCGCCGCTCGAGGGCTGGATAAATCCGTAGCCCTTTGTCGGATTGAACCACTTCACCGTACCCTTAGCCATTCACGTCGTCTCCGCGGAATCAAAAAAATATACGAGCCGCCGGTCCCCGCACTAACCGGCATGCCCGCAGCATCAGGATACGCGGGTTAGGGCGGGCTGGGTAGCGCAAACGGACCGGCCGATTCGGCGAAAAAGCCCCCATTCGCCGCCGATTTCCGCCGTTTTGCCGATTTCCGCGCTCATTTGGGCCGATCGATGCGAAAACCCCGGCCGCGCGAGCGGCCGGGGCTTTGCGGACTGAACGGCTGCGGCCGGATCAGTAGCAGACGTTCACCGTGCGCCAGCGGAAGCCGAACGGCGTCATCACCCGGCGGGTCACGTAGCAGCCTCCATAGCCATAGCCGCCACCGATCAGGCCGATGCTGATGCCATGACCATGGCCGTGGCCAAAGTGATGGTGGTGATGGTGATGCGGCCAGAACCCGCCCGCCGAAGCGGTGTTGGGAGCCAGCGCGACGACGCCGAGGGACGCGGCGGCAACAAGGGCGAGAGTCATTTTGCGAAGCATGGTCGTTCTCTTTCAAATGTGCGCGGTCGACATTTCGTCTTGGCGCGGGTTTAAGTTTCAGTCTTACCCATCGCCAATCTGTCGTGTGCTTGAGAGAGCGGGTTCGAGGTTTCAGCGCCGCGTTCGCCGACAATTTTCTGAACGATTATTCAGGTGTGAAAAACATCACACACGCTTCGAACCGCTATAATTGAAGCGTTTTCACGCTGCCGCGCTTTGCTGTTCGTTAACCAGCGCCGACAAGGTTCGCGCATCCATTACCGTGCGCACGATCATCGGTTCGTTGCGTCCGCGAATCTCGACGTCATGCTGCGGCAACGCATCGGCGTCGAGGCCAGCCGTTGCGCGAACTTCATCGGAGATGACGGCTTCGCATGCAAGGCTCTTGGTCATGTCCTGCAGCCGCGCCGCGACATTGACGGGATCGCCGAGCGCGGTGAACACCATGTGATCGCGATAGCCGATGTCGCCGACGATCACCTCGCCGCCATTGATGCCGATGCCGAAGCGGATCGGCTCGCGCAGATCATGTTCGAGAAACTTGTTCAGGGCGTCGACGTTGGCGGCGATCATCGCCGCCGCCTTCAGGGCCTGACGGCAAGCGTTCTGCCGGCTGGTCGCAAGCCCAAACAGCGCCAGCATGCCGTCGCCGACGAACTGGTTCGGCCTGCCCCCGCTCTCGATCACCGCCTGCGATACCGCGCCGAGGAAGCGGTTGACGATG
The DNA here is from genome assembly GCF_009930815.1 of Bradyrhizobium sp. CCBAU 051011. Taxonomy (NCBI): domain Bacteria; kingdom Pseudomonadati; phylum Pseudomonadota; class Alphaproteobacteria; order Hyphomicrobiales; family Nitrobacteraceae; genus Bradyrhizobium; species Bradyrhizobium sp. CCBAU 051011. The sequence continues at coordinate 3,639,600 of NZ_CP022222.1, forward strand.
AAGACGGTGTCGAACGGCAGGCGCTTTTCCGCCAGCTTAGTCGAGCCGCGCATGTCCACGAACAGGCTGACGAGATAGCGCTCCTGGCCGATCCGCGTCGGGTTCGAATCGTGGTGGTCGGCGGATATCGTATGCGGCAGGAACAGCTGGAAAAACGAGAGGTCGGCCGGCGGCCGTAACTGGCAGGCGAGACGGATCGATGGATCCGACGTGCCGACCCGGCCGAGCACGAAAGCCTCGCGCTGCGAAGGCTCTGGCAGCGCGCTGCAGTCGCCGATGATGCGGATGCGGCAGGTCGAGCAACGGGCCCGACCGCCGCAGACGCTGGCATGCGGCACGTTGTTGCGCAGGCTCGCCTCGAGCACGCTGAGGCCCTTCGGCACACGCACCGTGCGGCCGTTGCCGTAGGAGAGGTTGATCATGCCGCGGCGGCGTTCGTTGGCGGCGCGGACGCCGCGCGCCACCAGCGCGATGCCGATCAGGCCGAAATAGCCGAACAGGAAATAGTCGGTGATGCGATCGAGCTTCTGCGCCTCCGCGCGCGTGCCGATCTGGCGCTCCGACTGGGTTTCCGCCCGCCACTCGGTGCTGTCATTGTCGATCACCATGCGCCCGCTCTGATAGAAGCCGAGCATGGAGAGCGTCGGGATCAGCACCGCCGCGGCGAGCAGGAACGGCGCGGCGCGCTTGTAGAACGCCCGCATCCGGAGCCAGAGATAGAGCCCGATGCAACCATGGACCCAGGCGATGGTCATCACTGCGAGCATCATCGGGATCCGCCATGGCGCCCAGATCCAGTACAGGAACAGTATCTGCGGATAGAGTTTCTCGTGCCCGTAGAGCGTCTGGCCGAGCCGAACGCCGATGATGTGTGCGATGATCATCATCGGTATGCTGAGGCCGAGCGCCAGTTGCAGCGGCTCGATTGCCTTCCAGCGAAATTGCCGGCGTTCATACAGCGCCCAGATGCCGAGCGCGGTGTGCACCAGGCATGCCGCATAGAACAGGATCGTGACCGGCAGGAATTGCCAGAATGCCATGTGGAGCTGGACGCCGCTCGCCAGCGCCTCCAGCGAGATATTACCGAGCGCGTGGTTGAGGAAATGGCTGACCAGATAGGCGAACAGGATCACGCCGGTGGCGAGACGGACCTGCCGCAGGCTGATGCCGCGGACGAAGGTCGTGATCTGGTCTCGGGAGAGGGCGGCCATGCGATCCACAGGGTCAATATTGGGCGATATTAGTGCGCCATTTGGACGATGAATACCATCCATCGTCGTCCCTGCGAACGCAGGGACCCATACTGGGCGGCCTCTTAGTGTCACCGTGGCTCATGCCGTTTTCCCCGCCGCCGTCTGGTGGCTATAGGTCCCTGCTTTCGCAGGGACGACGACCAACTTTTTTCCCGTTGCGGCAGGTTGACACTCCAGGGGTGGTCGAGGAGAAAGCGCGCCGTGACCATAGCCCCACCCGATAAGCCCGGAGCCAGTTCCGCCGCGCCGCCGTGGTTTGCAAAGTCCTGGCTTGCCGTGGCGTTGCTGATCGCCGCGTTGACGGCGATGCGGCTGATCTATGCCGGCGTGCTCGATCTGCGGACCGACGAAGCCTATTACTGGAGCTGGTCGAAGGAGAGCGTGCTCTCCTTCCTCGATCATCCGCCCGCCATCGCCTGGCTGATCCGGTTCGGCACTGCGATCTTCGGCGACACCACAACAGGCGTGCGGTTCAGCGGCATCGTCGCGATGCTGGTCACGCAGCTCCTGCTCGCCGACATCGTCCGCCGCGTGACGCATGATATGCGCGCCGTCATCTTCGCGGTGCTGATGCCGGAAGCGGCGCTGTATTACGGACTGTTGATGGCGAAGGTCGCGCCCGACACCGCGATGATCCCGTTTGCGGTCGCCATGCTGTGGTCGCTGGTGCGGCTGCACGAGAGTGGCAACCCGCGCTGGTGGCTTGCCGCGGGGCTGTTCGCAGGGCTTGCGCTGCTCTCGAAATTCACCGCGATCATGCTGCTGCCGGCGGTAGCAGCCTTTGTGCTGGTGCCGGACTGGCGGCGGCGCTGGCTGCTCAGCTCGTATCCGTGGCGGGCGGCGCTGATCGCGGTGATCGTGTTTTCGCCGGTCCTGATCTGGAATGCGCAGCACGATTGGGCATCGTTCCGCTTCCAGTTCGTGCGCGCGGTGGCGGACCGCCAATTCTCGTTGCGCACCGTCGGCGAATTCATCGGCATGCAGTTCGGTCTCGTCGGCTTCGTGCTGCTGCCGGTGGTGCTGTTCGGCGTGACGCTGACGGCCTGGCGCGGCTATCGCACCCGCGAGCCGGTGGCGATCCTGCTCTCGACCGCCGTGCTGGTGCCGTTCCTCTATTTCCTCTGGAAGTCGCTCACGCTGCGCGTCGGCGACACTTGGCCGATGTTCCTGTGGCCCGCCGGCTTTGCCGCCACCGCCATCAACCTCGTCATGCTGTCGAAGGAGGGCGTCTCGGAACGCATGATCAAGTCGACGTTCCGGTGGGCGAGGGTGGCTGTCGTCTCGGGCATCGGCTTCGTAGTCGGCGTGTTCTTCTACTACTTGGCGGCGCCCTGGAACTTGATCGGCCGGACCGATCCGGTCGGCGCCGAAGCGGGCTATGAACAGGTCGTGGTGCGCGCGCGCGAGCAGTTGCGGGCGACCGGCGCGACCTGGATCGCGACATCGGACTATCGCACCTACGCGATGCTGCGCTGGCATTTCAACGGGCAGGTGCCAGTTGTCCAGATCAACGAGCGCGGCAGGTTTCAGGGTTTTCGCGATCCCGGCATGGACCTGATCAAGGATCATCCCGGCCTCTATGTCGGACGCGAGCCGGACCATCGCCTGCCGCTGTGGAATCTGACGACGGCGAAGCGGCAGCCGCTGGAGCGCGTCGAGCGCATCTGGCGCGGGACCGTGATGGATACCTATGCGCTGGAGAAGCTCACCGGTTGGACGCCGGAGCTGGCGCCGCCACCGGATTCGCCGCTGTTCCGCTGGCGCGTGCTGGCGGGGGTTTTGGAGCGAGACGCGGTGGCATCGTAGCTCGCGGGCGCTGCCACAAAACAGGTCGTCATCCCCGCGAAGGCGGGGATCCAGTACGCCGCGGCTTATCGACTCAATCATTGACGTCTCTGGAATACTGGGTCGCCCGGTCAAGCCGGGCGATGACGACTGAGTGTGCGTTTGCGATCTCGCGACATAGGCTGTCCGAGTTGTGAAGGATCTTCCGCCCTCTTTGTCGGAGGGCGCAGGGAAGACCGGGTGCTTGCTGCACCCGAGGTCTCGTGTGCCGTTGCGCATAAGGAAAAACGCACACGAGCATACAGGTACAGCGGAAACACTCCGGCCTTCCCTGCGCAATGGCTTTACGGCTTACTTCGTGCTCTCCCCGGAGAACGGCTCTTTTGCCTCCGTCGCCCCTGAGAAGTTTCGCTTCTCAAGAACTTAACGCCAGCACCGCGGCGTCCGAACCACACGACTTCGCCGTACGCGTACCGCGCGCAACGTCCAGCGCGCCATCTGCGTCCATCGCATCTCACCGCACGTTCGTGACGATCGCGCGCCCCTCATCTTGCCGTGAGACGGGCGGAGTTATGCGACTGATTTGCCCAACCTGTTAAGCGGAATATTTTTTGATTCCGGGCTTGACACAACTTCGGAAAATCAGAAGTGATTTGCCGTCGCGTTTTCTTGCAGCAGTTGGGTGTTGAAATTGCGCTTGGGCGCGACGTCCTACCTATTGGAGCCTTGTTGCGGTTGCGCGGCCGTCGGCCAGCCGGTCATACTCCGCCGCAAATGCGCAGCATGCGCTGTTTCTCTTTTTCGTCGTCCCGGAAAAGCTCGGCCTTGGTGGACCGTTGCTCTGCGACGCGTGCTCAAGAAGCGCCGTCGAAGAATTTTACGCCCTCGATGATGCTTACGCTTCGCCCTCGGAAGCGGACATTGATCCGCGAGCTTCCGTTAAGGGCCAAGACTGGAAGTCGCGGCCGCAGAGCGGTTGCCCGGTCTCTAGGAACGTCAACAAGGCTGGCGCGTTGGATTAGAGCCGCTGATGCGGAAAATCAGCGATGCACTCCCGGCCCGCGAGGCCATCGTCAAACTCGCTGAGGGCGGAGTTACTGCTGTTCGGTGCCGACTGACGACGCAAGGACTGCGAGGCATCATGGCCAACGTCTTGGAGCCCTGGCACCGTTGCAAAGAGCAATATGGAGGGGACATGAGAAACATAGTGAACGAAGCCGGCGAGATCGTCGCCAAGGCAACACGTGACGGCACGTTGGTCGGCGGACACCACCGCATCGCGATGGAGGTTAGCCAAGGTCAAAAGCTGTTCTGGGAAGACACCGGCGGGCCTGTCAATCCTGGGGGCTTCTTCAGGCATCCGGTAAGTTCTTTGCGACATACAGCTTGATGCGCTCGTCGAGCGTCACCTTGAGACCTGTGAGGTTATAATGGCCAAGGTCCCCCGAACACTCCGGCACCGCGGCGCATTCCAACAATGAGCAAGCCCATGAAAGTTAAAGATCTGATAGATGAGCTACAGAAGCTCGATCCGGAGATGCCGGTCGTCGCTTCCAGCCCTGACGGCTTCGATCTCTATGAGCCGACACTTGACTGCGAATGGATCACGATAGACCAGTCCGGTAGTCCGCAGCGCGCCATGTCAGGTGAGGCCGGCGCAGTGCAAGCCCTCCGCCTATAGCTCGGCGGCTAACGACCACAATGCCGCGGTGACGGTCCGATAAGGAGCGCTCGCGACTTCAAAGGCGACCGTACAAGCACAGCCATCTGGTCGCGCTGCGCCCGACGAAGATTTCCGCAATCGATCCGCCGTCAACATGGTGGGCGGGAGAGCGCGGCTAAGACAGTCGGCACTTCGCTCAAAAACGGAAAATCCGGACTAACCTACGGCGCGTTACCCCTGTGACCGGACATCGACCGCCTGACTGGGTAGGTCCGTTTCGTGCCGGAAGCGGAACTCCAACTTATTCGATCTTGATTCGTTTGGTGAGGACCTGCGCCCGCGCGTACTCGTCGTCGGCGACCCTAATCACGTAGGGCTTCTCAAGTTTGTGCTCTACGTCGAACTCGGAGCGGCCCGTGTAGTTGATGTGCCGGCCGTACGTGTGCAGCGACATCGAAATGTCATTTCCAACGTTCCGGACGCTGTGTATGTGTTCAGGATAACAGCGGGCAGTGTCACCAACGGTCATCACTTGTTCACCGCCGCGCTTCAGGTCCGCATAGCCGGGCTTACCACCGTCATCGAGCCGGTCGTAGTTGATCTCTTGTTCTTGGCCTTCAATACCGACCACCACAGCCCAAGTTTTATGGTTGTGCGGGGTAGTGCCGCGGTTAGGCAGCCACGATACCAAGAAAACAGCTAGGTCGTGATTGGGCTCTTCATGGAGCATGTGAACGCCGAAGCCTTGCTCGGCATCGCATTCGCGATATTCGGGGCGGCGCAATTCCGGCGATTGTGCAAATTTCTTGGCGAGGGGTGCGACTAGGTCCGTGATCTCGACTGGATCAGAATGCTGAGCAGTAATCTCCCGCAGGTCGCGCACGTACTGGTCGAGGCTCATTGCATCTACCTCCAAGGTTTAAAGGCGTTGCAATTTTGGGCGAAGTCTACGACGTTCGCGGCGAAACTCAATGTCCACTTTGGGTCCAGTTACAGACCTTTGACGCGCCCCACCGTCCAAGTCCATTTTACCCCTGTGACCGGACATCGACCGCCTGAGCGTCTTCCTACATAGATGTTTCTATCTGCTTACGGTTATCTCGTTTGTAGCATTCTTGGCGGCTATTGGTACGAACTTAGTTCACACGCTTCAGCTCGCAAAGGGACCTCAAAGTCCGCAACCAGAGCTAGGAAAAACCATTCCCTATGACATAGGGCATCGAAGAGCTTAGATCTTGCGCGAAGACGATGTGCGCAATCATGAGCTGGAAGGCTGCAGGATGTGGGCAGCGTTGGCCGCCGCAGGAGAGTAGCGGCTTTGGGCTGCCTTGCGGCCCACTGCATATTATGCTCGCCATCGATCTTTACCCAATACGCACGGGTAGGCGAATCGGTCCTCAAACATGTGAACTCGTTTACAGTCACTTGCGCTCTTTCGGTACATAAGGTGGCTGCGGAGGGCACACGCTATGACCCAACCTGCAAAGCGCATACCCAAATGGCTGACGATTGACGTGCTGGTAATCGTTATATCGCTGGCGATTATCGGGATCGGCATCGGGATCGGGATTGCTCCCTAGCCACGAACATGAACCGGATCGGTTCTGACAGCTACCCGGTACTACCGAAGTTGGTACATCCAGATTGCTGGCTTTCCGAACGGCTCAGTTTTCATAACATCGCGAACAGAGGAGCTCTCTTGTGTGCGCGCTCCGGCGAGAAAACCGCGTTGGCTCAATCCAGCCCCCTGTACCGCAGCCAAGGGCATGTATCTCGTCGGGGCGCGCAAGCAAGAATTGCCTGGCTCAACGCTCCTCGGGACGCTGTGGATGTGACCTGGAAGCGGAACGGCGGTGAATATGCGTGGTCGTTTGTACGGATTAGTCGAGTGTTTGGTATATCAAGCACCAAAGGCCGCTCCCCGGGTTGCATCGGCTGCGAACAGACCGCTGCCAAACGCGACGAGCCAAAAAACGCCTCGACGGGCACGTGGCTTTCCGATGTGGACATTTTCTTACGATCAATCCTCGCGCTGGCAGAAATTCGCGACGGTACCTGAGGAAATTTCGAGCGCGAGGCGCATGGAAAAACCCACAGTCTGCGCCTGGTGAGGCTTCGCTCAACGCTAGCTTGAATTAGATTCCCAGTGAACCACTTCACAATCGCTCTGAATGGAACTCCGCCAGACAACGTGAACCTAACGTCCTTCCCACGTATGCTCCGGGCGATGCGGCCATCCGTTTGCCACAGCGGTAACGCTTGAAGTCATCGTCCCCGCAGAGCTGTGAGCTCTCGGGACGCGTCGATCCCCAAGAAGGGATATCCAGCCACTTCTTTCGAGTACTTTCCGTACATATCGATCCACCTGCGTGTAAATTCTGCAATGATGCCGAAAGCTTCGAATGGTGACCTGATCGTCCCAAGCCTCTGGCTGAATTCAAAAGCAAATTCTATGTTGGCTTGTGTCATTTCCAGAAGCTTCGCTTGATAAGCCTGCACGCTTTCCGTCGCTAACGAAAAATCAAACCCTTTCTTTGGATTGTTATCCCTCATCATCTGACTGCCGCCATCGTGTAGGGCAGCCGCTTTTAAGGCAGCCACCCGATTCTCAACTACGGGATCCATTCTCTCAACTGCGGGATCCTTTTGTTTTGGTTCCTCATGTATCTTAAGGGGCGTTTCAGTAGGGCCTGCGGCGACAGAGCGCAGGGGGACGACAGAGCGCAGAGAGTTGTCCTTCGGGCTTCTAACAACGGCCTGCTTGTTCCGTTGGGCCCGGGCGGCCACTTTCGGGCTTCGGGTGTGCTTCGACGCTGCGGCTGATTTACGCTTGCTCATCTGACGCTCCAAATGGAATGGGTAGGTCGACCACAACGGTCATTTCTGAAAAGACAACAGGCCTTGCGATGTAGCGTTCCAAAGTAGCGTGCCAAACGCGGGATGATGGCACGTTCATGATGTCGATGGCGATTTCAGGTAGCAACGCCCACCAACGAACGTTGAGACTGTTGAATACCTCAGCGCCCTTCGTCGAGATGTGCGGTCTGCTGGGCTTAAGGTGCTGCAGCTTGCAGCCATCGAGGAGAGCGGCCCAAGGAGTGGCTTGCTTCCCCAGGGAATAGCCAAACTGCGTAACCGATTGCATCATGGACGTCGCCGACCGCGGCCCCAACGTCGCCCGCGCGCAAATACCTTGCAGCGCAGCTACGGAACAGTATTCCACCGGATAAATTCGCGGAACGAAACGGCTCGTCCTTCTTTCTGACCTTGGGAGGTGCCCATGACTTCTCATGCCATAGAAGGCGCATGTGCGTTCGCTTGGCGGAACTACTTGCTCCGACACAGCAGTATCAGCGAGAACGATAGCAGGCGTTCCGCCCTCCATCGCTACGTCACCAATCTTCGTGCCACCGGCGAGTATGATTTCGGTCTCCTGCAAATCGCGGCAGTCGCGTACTTGAAAAAACTGGACGAATTGCATGACGACCGAGGTGCGAGACTCGCGGCAGATCAAGCTTTGGCCGAGTGTTTAAAGTCAGGACGTGCGCAAGCCGACACTTAGTTTTTGGACCATACACGGGGGCAGAAGGAGCGAACAGCATGGCAGTCGATACCACTAATTCAAACCGTTCCGCGCGCGAGCCACAGGGACAGCAAATCGGCATGAATTCCTTGAAGCCAATCGTGCACTTTCAGGTCTCAATGCTGAGGATGTGGGCCGCGAGCATCGAGAGGTTCGCGGGCAATTACGAAGAGGCGTTGCAGGAAACCGCGACCCCCGTCGAGGAACAGACAGACAGGCAACGCGCCGCGTCAGCGCGCGGACTGCCTCATTGATCTTAACGCGATCGCGCCGGTCCTCAGCGCCAACTGATTGGCTTGCGTATCTCGGCCGGGATGGTCAGCAGACTACTTAGCGGCTTAGCGCGAGACCAGCACCATGCTCCCTAGCGGAATCGGACCTCACGCCTCGTCGTCGCGCTTGCTCAGGAGATCCTTCGCAAGATCGGAGAGCGCAGGCCGCGGCAGCGCGGTGAACGGCAATGGGCGGGTGACGTCGATGGCGGCCAACCCTAGCCTTGCGGTGAGCAGGCCGTTGAGCACGCCTTCGCCGAGCCGCTGCGAGAGTTTGGCGGCGATGCCGTGGCCGAGCATCTGCTGCACCAGGCTGTCGCCAACCGCCAGGCCGCCGGTGATGGCGAGATGGCCGATGACGTGGCGGAGCAGGCTGAGCATGCCAAGCGTACCGGGACGGCCGCCATAGAGCCGCGCCAGTTGCCGAATCAGGCGCATCGCGGCGACGAATACGAACAGCACGTCGATCAGGGCGCGCGGGCTCACGGCCGTGACCACCGACACGCGCTGTGCCGCGGTCGAGACCAGCCGCCGCGCTTCTTCATCGAGCGGCGCCATCAATTCGCGCTCGGCCAGCTTGATCATGTCGGCGCCGTCGATGATGTCGTCGGCATGACTTGTCAGCGTGGCGCGGGCGCGCGCCAGTCGCGGATTCTGATGCGCGAGCTTGAGCAGATCGTTGACGACGGCGCGGCTCTCGGCGCGGTCGTCGCTGCGCAGCACCTCCGTGGCGCGCAGATGCAGCTTCTCGATCGCCGCCAGCCGCGCCAGCCCGAACGCTTCGCGGCCGATGACGACGGCCAGCGCCAGCCCCGCCGCCACCGCAAATGCCAGCGCGACGTAGCCAAGAGTCTGGCTGCGCGCGAACAGGTCCTCGATCAGGTTGACGATGCCGAGACCTGTGCCGAGCAACACCAGGCCACCGACCGCCGACCAGAACAGCGTGCCCCAGCGAAAGCCGCGGCGCACCGGGATACGGGGCGCATCGATCGGCACGGGCAGCAGCGCGGGATCCGCCTCGGGCGTGATCTGCACCGTGCCGCGGGCGGGGCGGCCGGCCTCGTCCGGATCGATCACGACGACGCCGGGATCGCCGAGCTTGAACGTCGCCGGCCGCCGAGGGGGCGTCTTCTCGCTCATTGCAGTCGGTCTCCGATCAGGAACTGGAGGGCGCGGTCGAGGCGGATGTGAGGCAGCGCGGGCTCTTCCTTGGCGTTGCGTTCCAGCAGCGGCGGCCGGAAGCGCAGGAAGCGGAAATCGGCGTTGTCGTGCAGCGTGCTGGAAAGGCCGCGAAAGCCGCCGTTGAATAGCTCTTCGGGATCGGCAGGCAAGTCGCCCGGAAAGGTCGCAACTTCCGTCTCGCCGTCAAACGTATCGCCATTGGCGGTCTCGCCAGGCGCGGGCGTGCCGAGGATCGACGGCAGCTTCTCCCGGCCGCGCGCGACCATTGCCTCGCGCGTGGCGCGCACCGCGGCGAGCGCAACGACATCAATGGCGGCGCCGGCATATTCGGCGCGATCGGCCGCCTTGGCGACGGCGCGCCGCAAGACGGCTTCCAATCGGTCATGGCTGGACTGGTGCAGATGATCGGCCTTGGTGGCGGCAAACAGGATGCGATCGATCCGGGGGCGAAACAGGCTGCTCAGGATCGTGCTGCGGCCGATGCGGAAGCAATCGAGAATGCCGGCCAGCGCCGCTTCGAGATCGTGCAGCGCTTCGGGGCCGGCATTGAAAGCGGCGAGCGCATCGACCAGCACGATCTGCCGGTCGAGCCGCGCGAAATGATCGCGGAAGAACGGGCGCACCACCACGTCCTTGTAGGCTTCATAGCGTCGCCGCATCATCGCCCACAGCGAGCCGTCGGGCGCCGTGCCGTCGATGGCCACATCGAGCGGCGCGAAGGTCAACGCCGGCGAGCCTGCGAGGTTGCCCGGCATCAGGAAACGGCCGGGCGGCAGCAGGCTCATGGCGAAACGTTCGTCGCGGCAGGCGCGCAAATAGTCGGTGAAGAGCTTTGCGGCGGCGAGCGTCGCCTGTTCGTTTTCGCGGCCTTCCGCGTCCAGCGTCTTCAGGTGCTCATGCCAGGGCGCGGCGAGTTTTACGCGCGGGCCCTCGCGCGACAGCGCGAGGCTCTCGGCCGACCACTGCTCAAAACTCCTGTTGAGCAGCGGCAGGTCGAGCAGCCATTCGCCGGGATAATCGACGATGTCGATGGTGAGCGTGCGGTCCGCGCCGTTCTGCCGCTGGTAGTCGATGACCAGGCGCAATTCGGAAATGTCGACGGTCGAGTTCGGCCAGCGCCGTTCCTCGATCAGGGTGCGGACGTGGCTTTCATAGGCGAAGCGCGGCACCGCGTCGTCCGGCTGCGGCTCGAGCCGGGCGCGGGCGATCCGGCCCGTCGCATACGGCTCGAATACCGGAAACCTGCCGCCGCGGGTCAGGCCGTGGATCAGCGCCGTGATGAACACGGTCTTGCCGGCGCGCGAAAGGCCGGTGACGCCGAGCCGCACGGTGGGATGGAAAAAGCTGTCGCCGTAATCCAGCAGCGCCCGTGCCGACAGGCGCGCTTCCTCGACGATCTCTGAAAAACTGGGAGGCATGCGGGTGGAGGACTCGGTGCAAAATGCGCTTGGTGGGCGATGTTCAGGAAAGTGGCGACTGAAGAGGTAAAATCAAGCTCTCGTGATCGCCTGACGACCGGATCCTCAGGGATCGCGGAGCGTCTTCTGGCAGCACGAAAATGCCACGTCGATGGGGTAGGCGATGGTCCGCCGGAACTTGTCATCGGGGCGCGCGTTCGTGTGACCGCCGACGGATGATGGCGGCGTTCGGGCCCGTCGGCTTGAACGCTTCGTTGATCTCGGAAGACCCATGTCCTATCGCTCCTTCACCAGCTTTGACGGGCCTGCATGACCATCTTCAGATTGAAACAATTCGCCTCGACATCCCTCCATGCTGCGGCCGATGCCATGCACTGGAACTACGACCGTGCCGAACTGATCGCCGATGGCGTCGTGCATATCCTCGGCATCTCGCTCGGGCTTGTCGCCGCCACCGCGTTGATCGTGCTGACCGCGATCTATGCCAGCGCATTCGAGGTTGCCGTGGTATCCATCTACGTCGCGGGCCTGCTGGCGATGCTGACCTTGTCCGCGGTCTACAATCTCTGGCCGGTGTCGCGCGCCAAATGGGTGCTGCGCCGTTTCGACCATTCGGCGATCTATCTCTTGATCGCCGCCACCTATACGCCGTTCATCGTGCAGCTCCGGGAAAGCTATCTCGCGATCGCGCTGCTTACCGGGGTGTGGTGCGCCGCGATCGCCGGCGTGGTGCTGAAGCTGGCGCTGCCGGGGCGCTACGATCGCCTGGCGGTCGGGCTCTATCTCGCGCTCGGCTGGAGCGGCGTTACGCTATACGACGCCGTGGTGAAGGCGGTGCCGCCGCTGGCGCTGGGCTTCGTGGTGGCGGGTGGCGTGCTCTATAGCCTTGGCGTGATCTTCCATGCCTGGCAGCGCCTGCGTTTCCAGAACGCGATCTGGCATGGCTTCGTCTTGCTCGGCGCCGCCTGCCATTATACGGCTATTCTCGATATGATGATCCTGACCTAGGATCATAACAAACGGGAGAGAGCGCTCATGCAGGTGACAGGCAAAGTCGTGGTCGTCACCGGCGGCGGCAATGGCATCGGCCGGGCGATGTGCGAAGCCTTTCACCGCGAAGGCGCGGCCAAGGTGGTGGTCGTCGATATCGATCCTGCCGCCGCGCGGGCCGTCGCCACGCCGATCGGCGGAGCCGCCTTCAAATGCGATGTCGGAAAGGAGAAGGACGTCCTTCACGTCATCGAGGAGACCGAGCATCAATTCGGCCCGATTGCGCTGTTCTGCTCCAATGCCGGCATCGGTGGCGGCTTCGATCCGCTGTCGGTCAATGCCGGCGGAACCTCCGACGAACCCTGGTCGCGGAGCTGGGCTGTCCATGTCATGGCCCATGTCTATGCGGCGCGGCATCTGATCCCGCGCATGAAGGCGCGCGGCGGCGGCTATTTCCTCAACACGATCTCGGCGGCGGGATTGCTGTCGCAGGTCGGCAGCCCGGCCTATTCGACCACCAAGCATGCGGCCGTGGGCTTCGCCGAAAACCTTGCGATCTCGCACAAAGCCGACAACATCAAGGTTTCGATCCTGTGCCCGCAGGGCGTCGACACCAACATGCTGCGCTCGATCCCGAAAGGCCCGCAATCCGGCGACGGCGATCTCGCGCCGGAACAGGTGGCGCAGGACGTGCTGAAGGGGCTGGAAGCGGAAACCTTCGTAATCCTGCCGCACCCGCAGGTGCTCGGCTACATGCGCAAGAAAACCGAGAACTACGACCGCTGGATCGCGGGCATGGCGAAGATCCAGGCGAAAATGCGGGAGAGCTACGGTAAATAACTTAGCGAGAAGGGCGGCCTTATCGGCCGCCTTTCCCGATTACGTCGCTACTGGCACCTGTGCATCAGGCCGTCATCGAGGCGGACCATAGTGCCGGGCTGGCAGATGATGCCGTTGCGTGCCGCGTAGTCCTGGCTCCATACGCCGGGGCCGCCGTAATAGGCGGGGCCGCTATATACGCTCGGGCCGCCGTAATAGGCGTAGGGACCACCGCCGCCGTAGTAGGCGGCGGTCGCTCCGGCTGCGACAGCACCAGCCGCGACGGCGCCGGCGCCCACCGCGGCGACACCGGCCGCGGTCCGCCGCGCCTGCCGCCGGGTAACGCCCGGGGTGTATGGATCAGCCATCTGTGCCTGCGCGGGCTCGATAGACAGCAGCAAAGCGCCCTTTTGTTCGGTCCAGCCAACGGAGAGCATGGTTGTGCATGCGAAGACGGAGACCGCCAGGGCAGCTTTTCCGAGACTTGTCTTACTCATGACATTCACTCCACGGTTGCCCCATGCCAAATTTTCGTGCGAGCGTAGAGTGCCGTCAAGTAAACGCCGCGTGCGAACTGACTGACGAAGTGTTGAGCCTTTGAATCAAATGGGGTTCCATGAGCTGGCGTGTCTGGCCATTCGGAAAAGCTCCGGCGACGCTGCCGGATGCTCCGCACGCGCTGCTGGCTGACATCGAGAAGGGCAAGCGGTATCTCGACGAGGTCGACAACGGGAAATGGGTCTATCCCGCGTGCAAGCGGACCGCGTCGGATGCTGGAGCCGACAAGGGGGAGGTCTGCAACCATACGCGGCTGGAAGCCATGCGCTATCTGCTGACGGTCCCCAGGGGTGAATTCAGGCTGCTTGCCGAGCCGGATTCACAAGCGGCGATACTGGAGGCCTATCTGCGTCAGTTGCCGCACGATGAAACGGTGATCGAATTCACCGGCAATACGATGAGCGATCTGGCGATCGCCGTCGTCGCCGGATTCAACTGGCTCACTCATTGTGCCAGTCTGGCCGGCGCCGACCGCCGAAAATTTTCAGGCACGCTCAATCGCTTCCGCAAGGTCGCGGTGTCGGCGCAGAAATGGTGGGAGATGGAGGGCGCGAAAGCGCGCTACGCGCAGATGCTGCAGGCGCAGCAGGAACCGCCCCTGTTCTTGAATCTGGTCTGGGCGGACTATGGGCGGCTTGCGGGCGAAATCGCCGCGGCGCGGGCCTAGCCCTTCTGCGCGTAGAGCAGCGGCACGGCCGAATCCACCAGCACCTCGATCAGGCTGACGCCGTCATATGCGAGCCCGGTCTTCAGCGCGCCCGCGAGTTCGGATGATTTTGTCACCCGCGCGGCGTGGCAGCCCATGCCTTCGGCGAGCTTGACGAAATCGATGCCGGGCAGCTCCAGCCCCGGCACATTGCGCACCTGCATCACCTGGCTGAACGAACGCATCGCGCCGTAGCCGGCGTTGTTGATCACGACGACCGTCAGCGGCAAATTGCGGCGCGCGGCGGTCCATAGCGCCTGGATCGAATACATCGCCGAGCCGTCGCCGATCAGGCAGACGGTGCGCACGCCCGGCCGCCCCAGCGCCATGCCGACCGCGGCGGGCAGGCTGTAGCCGAGGCCGCCGCTCGCCATGGTGTAAAAACTGTCCTGGCCGCGCATCGGCATGAATTTTTGCATCGCCGGGCGATGCGAGGGCGCTTCCTCCACCAGCACCGCATTGTCGGGCATGGCTTGCGAAAGCGAGTGCAACAGGAATTCGACCGGCAGCGGATCGGCGGCCGTCGGCGCCGGCGGCAGCACGCGGCCCGCAGCAATCGCACGCGTCGTCTCGGGCAGCAGGTCGAGCAGCATCGCGAGCGCCGGCTTCATGGTGGCGACGATGCTGGTGCCCGATGGCGTGACGGCGGCGGCGTCCGCGTCGTCGGTGATCTGGTAGATCGTGGTGCCGCCGTCGAAGATCGCGGCGTGGCCCTCGACATGGAAGGTGAAGACCGGCGCGCCGATCACGACCACGAGGTCGTGGCCACGCAGCGTGTCCGATAGCTGTCCGGGCGATGCGTGCAGGAAGCCGGCGAATTGCGGATGCCGTTCCGGGAACGAGCAGCGCGCCGAAAACGGGCTGGCCCAGACGGCGGCCTTGGTCTTCTCAGCGACCCGCACCATCAGCTCGACCGCTTCGGCGCGGTCGACGGCCGGGCCGACGACGAGGGCCGGGCGCTTGCTGGCGATGAGCGCATTTGCCAGCGCCTTCATGCTTTCCGGATCAGGGCCGAGCTCGCGGCTGACGTGGCGGGCCTCGACCGGTTGCGCCGGTCGCGTCCAATCGTCGATCGGGATCGAGACGAAGGTCGGCCCGCAGGGCGGCTGCATCGCCACATAATAGGCGCGCGCGATCGCGGCCGGCACGTCTTCCGCGCGCGCCGGCTCGACACTGTATTTGACGTAAGGCCGCGGAAATTCGGAAGCGCGCTCGGCATAGAGAAAGGCCTGCAGCGGCAGGATCGAGCGCGCCTGCTGGCCGGCGGTGATGACGAGCGGCGTCTGGTTGCGGTGGGCGGTGTAGATATTGCCGAGTGCATTGCCGACGCCGGCGCCGGAATGCAGATTGACAAAGCCGGCGTTGCGGGTCGCCTGCGCATAACCATCGGCCATGCCGACGCAGGAGGCCTCCTGCAGGCCGAGCACGTAGTCGATGTCGTCGGGCCAGTCGCTGAGGAACGGCAGTTCGGTCGAGCCGGGATTGCCGAACACGCGCTTGATGCCGAACGCGCGGAGCAGGCCGAAGGTGGCGTCCTTGACGGTGAGCGAGGCGGCGGCGGATTTCGCTGGTTTGCGGGACGACATGAGATGAATCCCCAGAGCTGGCTCCGTCATTCCGGGATGGTGCGTTAGCACCAGACCCGGAATCTCGAGATTCCGGGTCCGATGCTTCGCATCGTCCCGGAATGACTACCTCAAACTACTACCAAACAGCCGTGCCCTTCATCGTCGGCTGTCCCTCGGCATTGGCGATCCACAGCTCCATGCCGGCGTTGGTCTCGTTGGCGTTGATCGAGAATTCGCTGCCTTCGAACAGCGGCTGCACGCCGCGATAGCTGAACTTCTTCGGCGCCGAGTCGCCGTGAAGTTTTGCGGCGAATTCGACGATCAGCGCGGCCTGCAAGGGACCGTGGAAGATCAGGCCGGGATAGCCCTCGACCTTGGTGACGTAGTCGCGGTCGTAATGGATGCGGTGGCCGTTGAAGGTCAGCGCCGAATAGCGAAACAGCAGCACGGGATCGCTGACATGGCTTTCGCGATGCCTGGCGACCGGCGGCGGCGGAGGGGCTTTCGGCGGTGAAGCAGGCGCTGTGCCACCGATGTCGCGGTAGACGATATCCTGCCGCTCGCGGATGGCAACCCCGCGCGCCGTCGTGACCGTGTGCTCGACGGAGACGAAGCATAGCGTGCCGGTCGAGCCCGTCTTCACCGTCACATCAGCGATCCGCGAGGTCCGCGTCGCTTCATCGCCGACGCGTAAGGGCGCGAGGAATTCGATTTCGCCGCCGGCCCACATCCGGCGCGGCAGCGGCACCGGCGGCAGGAAGCCGCCGCGCGTTGGATGCCCGTCGGGGCCGAGCTGCGACATCGGAAACACCGGCTGCGCCAGGCACCAATGCGTGGTCCACGGCGCGGCGTCGCCCGCCTTGGGCTCGCCGATGTCCTGAAACAGGGTTGAGCGCAGGCCCTTCACGAGTTGCGCAGTGACGATGTCGGACGCTTCCGTGCTGCGGCCGATCCATTGGCGCAGATGGTCGAGATCGAGTTTTGTTGCGGCTTCGGTCATGACTTCAGGCTTTTGATACGGGCTGCGGGAAGTTCAACGTGGTCGCCGATGGCGGGCACGGGGCCATAGTGCCGTTCTTCACCGACGAAGATCGCAGCGGGTGCGGCATAACTCACCTTGCCCTTGGGGGTATCGACCTCGATGCGGCGCAGATGCGGGTGCACGGCGAGGTCGGCCATGGTGTTCACTTCCGCAAACGCGATGTCGGCGTCGTCGAGGCGCTTGAGCAATTCGACGCGATTCATCGAGGCAAAGGCGTCGGCTACCGTCTTGTCGGTGAGCTGCCGGTTGCGCACGCGCTCGACCATGTTGGCAAAGCGCGGATCGTTGGGCAGGTCGGGCTGATCCAGCACCTCGGCGCAGAGCTTCTTCCATTCGCGCTCGCTCTGGATCGAGATCAAGATGCCCTTGCCGTCCCTGGAATTGAACACGCCATAGGGCGCGATCGAGGGGTGGGCCAGCGCCATCCGCTTCGGCGGATTGCCGGCCTCCGAATTGATCAGCGGCACCGCCATCCAGTCGGCCATCACGTCGAACATCGAGATCCTGATATCGGCGCCCCGGCCTGTGCGTCCCCGCGCGATCAAGGCTTCGAGGATCGCAGCATGCGCGGTGGCGCCGGTGGCGATATCGACGACGGAGATGCCGACGCGGGACGGGCCTTCGGGGCCGCCAGTGATCGAGGCAAGCCCGCTCTCGGCCTGGATCAGGAGATCGTAAGCCTTGCGTTCGGCATAGGGGCCTTCGTCGCCATAGCCCGATATGGTGCAGCAGATCAGCGCCGGGTAATCCTTCTTCAGCCGTTCCAGCGAGAAGCCGAGCTTGTCCATCGAGCCGGGTTTAAGGTTCTGCAGCAACACGTCGGCGCTTGCGATCAGCTGTTCGAGCGCGGCGCGGCCGTCCCTGGTGGCGAGGTCGATCACTTGCGAATTCTTGCCGCGGTTGAGCCAGACAAAATAGCTGCTCTGGCCTTTTGCCGCGGCGTCATAGCCGCGCGCGAAATCGCCCTCGGGGCGTTCGACCTTGACGACATGTGCGCCGGCATCCGCCAATCGTGAACTACAGAATGGCGCTGCGACAGCCTGTTCGACGGAGACGACGATCAATCCTTCCAATGGCAGCATCTGACGTTCTCAGTAAGAGCGGGGTAGGCCAAGCACATGCTCGGCGACGTAGGACAGGATCAGGTTGGTCGAAATCGGCGCGACTTGATACAGCCGGGTTTCGCGGAACTTGCGCTCGACGTCGTATTCCTCGGCAAAGCCGAAACCGCCATGGGTCTGCACGCAGGCGTTGGCCGCTTCCCAGGAGGCATCCGCCGCCAGCATCTTCGCCATGTTGGCTTCCGCGCCGCAATCGAGGCCAGCCTCATATTTACGGGTAGCTTCCTTCACCATCAGTTCGGCGGCGCGCATCGCGGCGTAGGCCTTTGCGATCGGGAACTGAATGCCCTGGTTCTGGCCGATCGGGCGGCCGAACACGGCGCGCTCCTTGGCATAGCCGGTGGCCTTGGCGATGAACCATTTGGCGTCGCCGATGCATTCTGCTGCAATGAGAATGCGCTCAGCGTTCATGCCGGAGAGAATATAGCGAAAGCCTTTGCCCTCGTCGCCGATCAGGTTCTCGGCCGGCACCCGCATGTCCGTGAAGAACACTTCGGTCGTGGCGTGGTTCATCATGGTGCGGATCGGGCGGATCTCCAGACCCTTGCCCTTGACCTCGCGCATGTCGACGATGAAGACGGAAAGCCCATCGGTGCGTTTCTTCGCCTGCTCCTTCGGCGTGGTGCGCGCCAGCAGGATCATCAGGTCGGAATGTTCGGCGCGGCTGGTCCAGATCTTCTGGCCGTTGACGACGTAGTGGTCGCCATCACGCTTGGCGACGGTCTTCAGCGAAGAGGTGTCGGTACCGCTGGTCGGCTCGGTGACGCCGAACGCCTGCAGCCGCAATTTGCCGCTGGCGATGCCGGGCAGGTATTTCGCCTTCTGGGCGTCGTTGCCGTGCCGCAGCACGGTGCCCATCGTGTACATCTGGGCGTGGCAGCCGCCGCCGTTGCATCCGGCGCGCTGGATCTCTTCCAGGATCGCGGCGGCGGCCGAGAGTTTCAGCCCGGAGCCGCCATACTCCTCGGGGATCAGGACCGAGAGGTAGCCGGCTTCGGTCAGCGCATCGACGAACTCCTTCGGATACGCCATCTGGCGGTCGAGCTTGCGCCAGTATTCGCCGGGAAACTGGGCGCAGAGCTTGGCGACGGCGTCGCGGATGTCGTGGAATTCGTCCTGTTGTTCTTGTGCGGTCATTGGTTTTTCTGGCGATGGATGGTGGGTGATGTCAATTGCTTAGGAAGCGGGCCGTTGTGAAACGATCGCCGGTCTCCTATGCTGAATTGTTATAGCGTGTGAACCTGCCTTCGAAGATTGGCAAGCGATGGATATCAGGCAGCTCAGGACCTTCAGTTGCGTGGCCGAGCTCGGCAGCCTCAGCAAGGCCTCCGATACGCTGCGGGTGGCACAGCCGGCGCTGAGCCGGCAGATCAAGCTGCTTGAACATGAATTGCGGGCCGAGCTGTTCACGCGGAACGGCCGCGGCATGGTGCTGACCGACGCCGGCCGGCTTCTGCTCGCGCGAACCTCCGGCATCGTCCGGCAGATCGACCAGGTGCGAGACGAGATCCAGTCCGCCGGCGGCCCGCCCTCGGGCCGCGTGGTGCTTGGCCTCGTGCCGACCGTGAGCTGCGTGATTTCGGCGCGGCTCGCCCGGCGCACAGTCGACACCTATCCGGGCATTTCGCTCTGCATCGTCGAAAGCTACAGCGGCCATCTGACGGAATGGCTGCACCGCGGCGAAATGGATCTGGCGCTGATCTACGGGCCGTCGAGCGATCTGCATCTTGCCGTGCAAAGCCTCGGCCGCGATCCCATCGTCGCTGTCGGGCCGCGTGGCAGCGGCCTTTCGAAAAAGAAGCAGGTCGATATCGGCTGGCTGTTGAAACAGCGCCTGGTGCTGCCCAGTCATTCGCACGGGCTCCGGGCGCTGATCGAGCAGGCGGCGGCGAAGAAGAAGCTGAAGCTCGACGTCAAGCTGGAAGCGGATTCGTTCCGAGTGCTGACCAGTCTCGTCGAGGAAGGCCTGGGATATACCCTGTTGCCACCTTCTTCGGTGCGCAATGAGGTCGCCAACGGCCGGCTGGAAACCGCGGCGATATCAAAACCGTCGCCGATGCGCGAACTGACCCTTGCGTCTCCCATCGATCATCCCGGCTCGACTGCGATTGCGCTAGTCACCGAATTGCTTCGCGACGAGCTGATCGCCTGCCGCGAAGAGGGCCTCTGGGACATCAAGCTCGCCTGAGCCGACGCCGGGCCGCAGCGATTGGCTTAGAGCAAAACGGCCAGGGGCGGCATTCTCATCTGGTTACTTCTGTCATGCCGCAATTGTATAGGGGGCGGGGCCGGCTTGCCGGACGATGGTGCTGGCCTTTAACCGAGGACTTCGCGTCCCAGGCCCGCAAGCTTCTCGATGATATTCAAGGGAGCGCATGCTCGTTTAGCGGCATGTCTGGTAATGTCCCCAGCGGATAGCGGAGAAGGCACTCACGCGACGGGACGACGGCGCGGTCTTGAGGTCGGTTGCCTCTTCCTGCTTTTCACCGCCAATGCGCCGTGTTGATCAGGTAGGGCTTCGCGCCTTGCGTCTGCAGCTTCCCTCAAAGCTCGCAGGCGCGCCATGTTTTCGCGAACGGCAACAGCCCGCCGCTCGACATCCGCCATGGCCTGCTTTCCTTGTTCGGCTGCAATCCGTTGACGGTGCGTTCTTGCGATGCTTTCAGGGGAGGGTTCGCCAGGTTTCCTGCCAGCCATGCGCTTGCCTTCCCACTCCAATGACAATAACCCGCTCAACCCCTAGAGTTGAGCGGGCATGACGCCTTTCCAGTACATCCGTGGAAAGGCGCGGCCGGCTTTAGGCCAGCGAAAGATTTTCCGCGCTTACCTTACCCCGCATCGGGTCGGTCTTGATCTCGAATGTGACCTTCTGGCCCTCGGCCAACCCGGCAAGTCCGGCGCGCTCGACCGCGCTGATGTGCACGAAGACATCAGTGCCGCCGTCGTTCGGCTGGATGAACCCGAAGCCTTTTTGGCCGTTGAACCATTTCACAGTACCTGTCGTCATTTCTCTCTCCAAAGCGCAAGCATGTCGCGCAACCATCATGCGAACCAATTCAACGTCGTCGATGTCTTTGGAAAAGGAGCCCGCGGGCGCGATCAACAAGGCACGGCGGCTAATCGAATAGTGGCAATGTATACAACTATTGCGATTTTTCAAGGGGCGGGAACAACTTATTTGCGAGGCATCTAAGCAGGTTAATCTCGCTTTCTCGAGCTTCGACGGATTGGATTGCGGATGGCGAGTTCCGGTTGACACTCTCGGCCCGGAGTGGTCACGTTCTATGACCAAAGCGCTCGTCGCACTGGGATAGCCCCGGTGCTTCGGATCGGTGAAGCAATCGCCGACGCGGTCATCCTCACATCGCCGTTCATCGAAGTTCCTGTGCAATTGGCTGGCAGCAGGACCGGTCCTGCTTACCAGCCCAAACGCGAGGATCGACTCATGCAAGTAATCGTCCGCGACAACAATATCGAGCAAGCCCTGCGCGTGCTGAAGAAGAAGATGCAGCGCGAGGGAGTATTCAGGGAAATGCGTAGGCGCCGATGTTACGAGAAGCCGTCAGAGGAGGCTGCAAGAAAGAAATCCGACGCTGTACGCCGGATGCGTAAGCTTGCGCGAAAGCAGGCGATCCGGGATGGTTTGATCGCGGCCCCGCCGGCGAAAAAGAAGGAAATCAAGCAGCCAGTTCCTTCTACGACAAAGTCATGACAGGAACATTAGAAGGCTCGATCGCTTGTCTGCTATCGCATGCGCGACACGCAGGAGGCGCGCCAAGATAAACGCCTGCCGGCTCCCAATAGAAGGAGAGCCCTCATGATCCGCGACTACTTTGACATAAGGGATGGCGACACTCTCTACGCGGATGAAGAGGGGTTGGAGCTGGACGATCAAACGGCGGCTGAGGTCGAGGCCGCGAATGTTCTTGCTGGTTTGGCGAGGGATCTCTCTCCGCAGGGCGAGCGGAATCACATGGCTATCGAAGTTCACACCAGCGCCGGAACAATTTTCCAGGCAGCATTCATCTTCGAGAGCGCTCAGCCTAAGGAACAGCATTAGTACAAGTCCGTTGTCTTGCTCTTGGATCACTACATCATGTCGATACCAACTAAAGCAAGGAAGCGGGAGCGAACCGCAACAGCACGCGATCCGATGATGGGATTTCGCGCAGCCCCCGTCCTGCGAGCATCCATTGTGAGATGGGCCGAGAACCAACCCGATAAGCCTACTCTTTCAGAGGCAACGCGCCGTCTGGTTGAACTTGGCCTGGACGTAAAGGTAAAAAGCCGGTTATCGGGCAAAGATCAGAAATTGCGGGCTCGGGAATTGGCTGCCAATGCAATCGATCGCGTCGCTGATTCAAAAGCATCTGCGGAGGATCAGGCAGACCGTAAGCGCCGGCTAATTAAGGGGCCGCAAGAGTTCCGTGAGGCCCGCGTTGATCGTGCTAAGAAGAAGTGATTGCAATGGACGAAAGAATTCCAGCAGCCATGGCCAGTACGCTGCTTCTATCCGGGCAAATGCAATTACGATTTGGGCCGGCAGTATTTCGATGTGTGATTGACTGAGCGGGCAGACGTAGAGCTCGAGTCGTACCATCCTGTGTCGAGATGGTGGCTTCCCTTGCCTTTGCCCTATGTGAACAAGCGGTCGGTCGCTTTATCGAGCCGTTTGTCCGAACCGCTCGCGTCATTGAGATGACCAACCAACTCTCCGGATACTCGGTAGATGTTAATCCCTTTGAGGTCATATAGCTTCGTGCCATGACGGTCGAAAATTTCTCGACCTACTACGGCGCCGACGCGAATACCCTTGCTGTTGAATATATTGCCTGTCATGAGTGCCTCCTTGCTTGAGGTCGAGCCGCGAGAATTCTGCGCTCTTCGTTGCCGTGTCAGAGTAGCTTTTGCGGGAGCGGCTTCAGTTCACCGCGCGCACTTTTGCCGGGCACAAGGCAGGCTTCGTCGAGCCTATGCCGGGATCAGCGATCGTCTCCCAGTTGTTGCCACAAGCGGAACACCGCCATTCGTTGACAGCCCCCGTGGATAAACAGGTTGATCTGACCGGAGCAGTGACAACGTGTCCGCAGGTACAGGTATTCGTCCCTCGTGATGGAGAGCGGCGCGGCTCGTCGCTGACCATCCTGGAGGCCCAGCGACGCTCGAACCTTCGCTGAAAATGCAATGGATAGATAATCGAACTCACGGGCTCCCTCCTGTAGGCGGCGGGAGCACGGTACGGTCTCTCAGTCACTGAAGCCGTTTTTACGATCAGTGATACTGCTAATATAGGGCTTGAGCCATCCTATAGCTAGTCGAAGCTCTCAGGACTCGCGTCCGCGATGGAGCGGGGGTAGATGATGATCCCTCAAACTGGGCGCCAATTTGGGCACTGCCCTGCACATAGCGGTCACTAATCCCGACAGCAGTAGTTCCCCACTTGGCGCGGCAAGCTGCGCGACTTTATCGCGGCTATTGAAAGCCGCGCCGTCACCAACGAGCAGTGCTGGATTTGAAGAAAGCCGCGTTTGGTCTCCGCGCAGCGGCGCTTGCCGTTTCCTTTTAGCCAAGGCGTGAGCCGCCGCCTCCTTCGAGCCAGGTGGCGCTTCAACCGAGTGCGCGCTCCACGGCGTGACGCAGCCAGACCATTCCGCCCTCTAGCGTCTCGCAGTGGGTGAGGCGTAGCGATTGCCCGGCGCCCGGACGGTCACCGTCGTGGCCGTCATAATCGACGATGCTTTGCGCCCCCGCGACACCATCGACCGCCGGATGAAACAACGTGCTGAATTCGTCGATCAGCTGGCGCTTCAGGAATGCCCCGTTGATCCTGCCGCCACCTTCGAGAAGCAGCTTCTTGACGCCGAACAGCGAAGCGATCTCTTCGATGGCGCGCGCCAGATCGTCGCCCCGCGGGCCGGCGAACACGTAAGACACGCCGTCCTCGCGCAGCTCCGCGAGATATGCATCGGAGACCTGCTCTCCCAAAACCGCGACGACATGGTCGCCGCTTATATTGTCCTTGCCGTAGTGAACGCGGCCCGATGGGTCGATGCTGATCGCAAGTTTGCGCCCGTTACGCGGGCCAACATGCGCTTCGCGCGCAATCCTGGGCGCGTCTTTGACAGGCCGCTCTGTTCCCTTGGACAACTCGCTCATCGTCCGTCTCCCGACAATCCATCCATCGGCGTCGAACTGGTCGTGGACGCGTTCATAGTGACTGCGCAAGATGGCCGCCGAGTTGCCCGAGGCGGGTGAGGTGAAGCGGCTCGGATGAAGCCGTCCGTCAATGGAAGTGCTCATGTGGCAGATGATGTAGGGTCGCATTAGGTTTCTCTTCTTGAAGCGATCAACGCCGGTGCCTTAACGCCTTGACCAAGGCGGTGAATGCTGGCGACTGGCGTCGGCTCGGGTAGTAGAGATGATAGCCGTCCCAATGCGGCGAGAATTTCTGCAGGACACGCACCAGCCGCCCTTTCGAGACATAGGGGAGAATGATCTCTTCCGGTATGTAAGCAAGGCCAAAACCGTCCAGCGTCGCATCGAGCGCGTTGAAGGTGTTGCTGAAGGCGAGCTGGCCATCGACGCGAATCTTCAACTGCCGGCCATCTTCCTCGAATTCCCACGCATACATGCTGCCAGACGACGGCAGGCGGAAGTTGATGCACTCGTGCTGGACAAGCTCCCTCGGATGCTTCGGCTTCGGATGGTCCTTGAAGTATTCAGGGGAGCCCACAACAGCGAGACAAAAATCCGGACCGATCCGCGCCGAGATCATGTCCTTGGCCAGATGCTCGCCCATGCGCACGCCCGCATCGAAACGTTCGGTCACGATGTCGGTAAGTCCGTTATCGAGGGTGAGCTCGACCTTGACGTCGGGATACTTGGCAAGAAACATCTTCAGCTTCGGCCAGATCACAAAACTGATCGCGTAATCCGCGGCTGCAATCCGGATCGTACCCGCGGGCTTGTCGCGCAACTCCCCTAGCGCCTCGACTTGCGCTTCGATCTCGTCGAAATGCGCGCCGATGCCGTTGAGCAATCTTTGCCCAGCCTCCGTGGGAGCGACAGCGCGCGTTGTGCGGGTCAGGAGAGCAATTCCGAGACGTGCTTCGAGCTGGCGGATCGTGTGGCTGAGCGCAGACTGCGAGACGCCAAGTGTGGCCGCTGCCCTGGTGAAGCTGCCTTCGCGGGCCACCGCTCGGAAAGCCAAAAGGTCAAGGACGTTGTCGCGCAGCACTCATGAGTCCTTCTCACAATTACTCCATGAGTATAGGTCCCACTGCGGCAATGGCGATGCTACCGCTTTAGAGAAAACATTGTCCCGACGACTAGCGGGCGCGATCAATCGTGACACTGACGGATCCGGGCCGGTCGAAAATCGAAACGTCGCCGCTCACGTGTCCAAGGATGATGATCCCCGGTTGCGGCACTTGGCCGTCGCGGTAGTAGATGACGAAGTGGTTGGACGTCCAAAGCCCGAGCGTACCCTTCGAGAAGCCTGTCTGCCGCGGGACTTCCGCCAACGCTGCAGGAAGATTGCCGGTCTTTTCCTGACGCAGGTGATCGCGCATCTGGATCGTGACGGGCAACATCCGGACAAGCGATCTGGCGGACTCATTGTCCGAAAGTTCAGCTTTCACTTCGCCCCATTCAGATGAAATGACGATCCGCTCCTGCGCCATGACCGGTCTCCCCAGCACGATAAGAACTGCAATTGCTACCAGTGTCCTGATGAGCATCACGGTCTCCTGAAAGACCTACGTATGTTCAATGAAGAAGGACTGGAGTTTGTCCGTCCAGTACCATCAAGTATGAGGCGCATAGCACAAAAGATTAGCCGGCAAGAAACGGATGCCGTCATGAGCCGCATTCATGAATGCCGCTGGGAAGACGGGACTCATGCTGCCCAGTCATCGTCGGACTGTTGGCGCTCAGTATCAATGGGACGGCCCTAGCCAATGTTCGCGGCTGCCCGCGCCTTGTCGACGCCGCCGCCGATCGCAAGTTTCACCGCCCATGCCACACGTTCCGTGGCCCAGTTGCTGTCGTGCAGCCTGCGGTGATCCATCGGGTCGGCGAAGCGCCGACTTGACCGACCGATGTCCGAGTTCGAGCGCGAAGTCGAGAACATTTGCTCGCACGCAGTTCTGAGCAATTTTGAATTGGGACAGCTCCAGTGTCTGATCCAGCGCAATCCACTCTTGTAGCGTTGCTGTTGAACTTTCGCACGGTTCCCGTGACCCACCCTAAGGGGGCTTCCGGATCACGGAGGTTCTGATGACGAGACATCGAACGATTACCGGGTTCGTGGCTGTCGCTCTGCTCGCGGTCGCCGCAACCGCCGCCACCATGCGGTCGCACGTGCATTGGACCGACGGCAATGTCGTATCCGCCGGCACGACTGCAAAAGGCCCCACGGCTGACGCCAACGAGTTCCCGGCTGCGAGTTTTGACGACCGCTGGTCCGCGATGTCAGCTCCGACGACGGATACGGCTGAGCGCAAGCTCGACGATCGCTAAGTGCTGTCGCAGTCGGACGACTTGGCGAAATCTGCAATGGACTCTTGGTCGTTGGGGCGACGCTTCGCGTGATGGGCGCGATCGCGCGCATGGCAACATGATTGGTACATTCACACCGCATTGGCAGTCGTTTCGAAAATCCAGCTTTTCGAAGGAGGCAAGGATGAACGTGCTGAAATCTGCAATCGTTGGCCTGGCCCTAATTTCAGCTCATGCACCGGTTCGGGCGGACGTCATCGGTGACTGGAACAACACCGCAATGGACGTGATGAAGGCGGTCAACGTGGGCGGTAATCCGTGGACGCGCAGCATGGCGCTGGTGAACGTGTCCATGTCTGACGCGGTCAACTCGGTGCAGCAGCGATATTCACGTTACATACCAGAACTCCCAATTGACCCGAATGCCTCGGCCGAGGCTGCGGCCGCGGCGGCTGCCCGCGAAATTCTCATGCGCCAGTATCCCGGCCAGAAGGAGCGGATTGATGCAGCCTTCGCGGAGACGATGAAAACCATTCCGGACAATCCGGCACGGGCTGCAGGCATTGATTTGGGCAAGAATGTTGCGGACGCCGTTTTCACGGAACGGCAGAGCGACGCGACAAACACGCCCGACACATATCGCCCGCTTACCACGCCCGGTGTCTGGGTGCCGACCACGCCGCCGCTGTTCCCGCAATATGCGACGGCCAAGCCATGGGGCCTGGACAGCGCTAGTCAGTTCCGCCCGGCTCCGCCCCCGGCCCTCAACAGTGCGCTTTACGCGCGCGATTACAACGAAACCAAGGAAATGGGCGGCGTGAAAAGCACGAAGCGGACCGACGCGCAGTCCGACGCCGTGCGCTTCTGGACGCAGGCCAATCTTGGGCCTGCATGGTATCAGGCTGCCAGGCAGGCTTCCGCTCGTCATAACCTCTCCGTGGCAGAAAGCGCGCGCGTGTTCGCACTGATGTCCATGGCTCTCGCCAATTGCTTCATTGTCGATTGGGACGCCAAATTCCAATACCATTTCTGGCGGCCGATCACCGCGATCCGCAACGGCGACCAGGACGGCAACGATGCGACTGAACGCGAGGCAGGCTGGCTGCCTCTGAACACCACGCCGATGCATCCGGAATATCCGTCGCAGGCGGGGATCAACGCGGGTGCTGCGCGAGGCGTTCTGGAAGCCGTTTTCGGCAGCGGGACGGAAGACTTCGTCGCGACCGATACGTCCGACGCGCGCCTTTCACGCAAATTCACCAGCTTTGCGCAGATGGCTCAGGAGCACAAAGAGGTGCGCGTCTGGGGCGGCATTCATTTCCGCAATTCGCTGGAGGTCGGAGACGCGATGGGGCGCAAGGTCGCCGACCATCTCGTGGCAAATTACATGAAGCCGCCGAGGTAGGCTCATGTTCGGCGCCATCACAAGGCGCCTGATGACCGGCGGCGCGCTGCTGCTCACCGCCTTCCTCGCCGCAGACGCCGCTGGCATCGACGACGATCTGCCCGACCTTAACGACCAGGTCGGGCGGATGGCTGCCGAGGTCGCACTCGAATTGCAGCAAGTCTGTCCGCCCGCTTCACCGTCGGACCAGGCAGCCTTCGACCGATGCCGGCGCAGCCTGTTCGGCGACTCCGCGTTGCGGCGCAGCCTCGCGCCGCGGCTGCTGTGGGGCCGCCGGAATCAGGACGCCACGGTAGCGCTCGAAAACACCAATCTCACGCAGTTCGCACCCGATGTGATTGCCGGCCTGTATCTCTCGCTGTTCATGTACAGCGGCGAGTACAGCACCGAGTATGTCGAGCGCGAGCGATTGTACCTGATCCGTCTGCGAGCAGGGTTCCGCAACCTGCTATCGCCCGGGCAGTTTCCCTATCCCTTCTGGCACCAAGAGGAAAAGTGGAGTGTTTATCAGGCCGTGAATTCGGTTCTGCTCTGGGTCAATCCAAAGACCGCGAAGATCGTCATCGGGCAATTTACCGAGCGGGGTAGCGGCGACCCCGTTGTCGCCACGCAACTGATATGGCCCAAATTCGATGGCAAATGGATGTGGATGGACAAGGAGGGTCGCATCCAGCCGCGCGTGACGCTGTTCGACGGCTTGTTCCGGCACGACAATCCCTATCTGGCAGAGCTCGACACCACCTACAGGACGCTGGCGCTGCGGATGCGCGACGCGCAATGCGATAATTGTCACGTGCCGAACAACCCGATGCCGATGCGCCGGCTGCTGCTGTTGCACACACCCGCCCACGCGGCAGGCGAGATTGCCCGGTTGTTGAAGACGGTGCGCGCAGACAGGATGCCGCTCGACGACGCCGGCAATGAACAGCCACTCGATCCCGCGCTCAAACGTGCGCTGCTCGAAAGCGGCGCAGCTTTCGAAGAACTGGTGAAGGCCGCAAAAGATTGGGAAGCGGCACGCCGGGATTGAATGGCACTCGACTGATCTTCATTCGAGAGGCCGCGCGCGGCTTCGCACCGCTACGCCGCGACAGGCGGTCCGAACCACATGGTCAGCGCGTCAGCCAGCCCCAACTGAGCCTGGTCTCCAACCCAGGCCACATGTCCGTCGGGCCGGATCAGCACGGCGCTGGGAGCCGCGACCGCGCCAAGCACCGGAAGCTCCCACGTGCCGGCATATTGCGCGTCGATCTGCCGTACCCGCTCCGCCCACGGCGTGATGTCGAGGGTGCCGGGCTCACCGAGGTTGAGCAGCACCGGCCGGGCATCGTGCAGCAGGGTGAAGGTCCGGAGCCGGCCGTTTGCTGTGATCAGGTCGAGGTCGGGCATGCGGCGGCCGAGCAGGGGATGTCCTTCGCCGAGATCGTAGTGGATGTCGAGGCCGGAGATCATCGCGGCGATCCGTTTGCGCGGTTCGTCCATGCCGAGGAGGTCGGACATGGTGTCCTGCAGGGCCTTGACGCGCTCGTCGGGGCGACGCATCAGCGCGACTTGCGCCATCGTGTTGCGCAGCACGCGCACCGCGACCGGGTGGCGCTCGGCATGATAGCTATCCAGCAGGCTTTCCGGCGAGGTCTGCTTGACCACCTGGGCCAGCTTCCATCCGAGATTCACCGCATCCTGCACGCCGGTGTTGAGGCCCTGTCCTCCCGCGGGGTAGTGCACATGCGCGGCGTCGCCGGCGAGCAGCACGCGCCCCTTGCGATAGGACGCCGCCTGCCGGGTCATATCGGTAAAGCGGGAGATCGAAGCCGGACTGTGGATCCCATAGTCGGTTCCGTAGACGGCGATGAGCGCCTCGCTCAGATCGCTCAAGGTAGGTTCGCTGGTGGAGCCAAGGTGTTGCTCCGTCACCATGACCCGCACCGGCCCCCCATCCTCCATCCTGCTCAAGCCATGGATGCCGCTGGCGTCGTGGCGGATGCCCCATTCCGGCTCTCGGGCGACCTCAACCTCGGCGATCAAATGGCTGGTGGTCGGATCCCAGCCGGGGAAATCGATGCCGGCTGATTTACGGATCAGGCTGCGGCCGCCGTCGCATCCGACGAGATAGTTCGTCCGCAAGGACTTCCCGTCGGAAAGTGCGACGTCGACGCCGGTGTCGTCCTGCGCAAAACCAGTCACCTCGCGTCCGCGATAGATCGGCACCGAAAGCTCGTCGACCCAGCCGGCGAGGATGCGTTCGATATGGTTCTGCCATAGCGCGAGCCCGTAATTGTGCCGGGTGGGAAAGTCGCTGATGTCCAGACGGATCAAGGCGAAGCCGGCGACCTGCGCCACCTGTCCCTGCGACAGGAACCGATCGGCGATGCCGCGCTGATCGAGCACCTCGATGGTGCGGGAGTGCAGCCCGCCGGCGCGCGAGCCGGCGAGCTCCTGGTCACGGCGCCGCTCGACAATGGCAACATCGACGCCCGCCAGCGCCAGCTCGCCGGCCAGCATCAGCCCGGTCGGACCTCCGCCGGTGATCACCACCGCATGATCGATCAATGCACTCATTTCGTGACCCCGTAGGTTGTGGCTTCGGGTGGCGGTTGTACGGGATGAGTGGGGTCTTGAAGCAAGCCCGTTGCGCCCCACATATTGAAGTGGGCGAGGGGCCGCGTTTACGGCGCCTTTCGTCATGGCCGGGCTTGTCCCGGCCATCCACGTCTTTCTTGATTGATTGAAGCAAAGACGTGGATGCCCGGGACAAGCCCGGGCATGACGTGGTGGAAACAGCGCCTGATTTTGTTGGCTGGATTTTGAGTTAGACTCCGAGCCGCCCCAAGCCACTTTTGACCCAAAGCTCAGACCGAAAACCAGTCACCGGTGCCAGCTCGGCGTTCAGCCGTGATACGCAAACAGCTCGATCGGCTCGCTGAAGCCGCGCACCGGATGTTCGCCGACGCGTTCGAGATCGAAATCGCTTTTGACCAGCTCGGCGAACGCCT
Source organism: Bradyrhizobium sp. CCBAU 051011 (assembly GCF_009930815.1). Taxonomy (NCBI): domain Bacteria; kingdom Pseudomonadati; phylum Pseudomonadota; class Alphaproteobacteria; order Hyphomicrobiales; family Nitrobacteraceae; genus Bradyrhizobium; species Bradyrhizobium sp. CCBAU 051011. The sequence continues at coordinate 3,670,457 of NZ_CP022222.1, forward strand.
TGGACAGCAGCACCGTCCGGCCCAATTGCTTGGTGAGCGCCTCCAGCCGCGAAGCCATGTTGACCGCGGGTCCGATGACCGTGAAGTCGAGCCGCGTGCGCGATCCGATATTGCCGTACATGACGTCTCCGACGTGGATGCCGATGCCGTAGTTCAGCGGCGCACGACCGGTCTTTCCGTTCTGTTCGTTCAGGGCAATCATGGCCTGACGGGCATCAGTCACGGCGCGCAGCAGATTGGCGCAGGCTGACGGCTGGCTGAGCGGAAAGATGGCGAGCAGGCCGTCGCCGATGAATTTCAGGATTTCGCCGCCATGCCGCGCAATCGGCTCCGACATCGCGTCGAAATAGCTGTTGAGAAGATCGATGACGTCATCCCGCGGCCAGTTGTCGGAGATCTTCGTGAACTCGCGCAGATCGCAGATCATGATGGCGGCGCGCACCGTCGTGCCGCTGCCGCGACGGGTGGCGCCGGCCAGGATGAGCTCGCCGGCATGCGATCCGACATAGGTTTCGAGCAGTGTTCGCGCCAACCGGTTCTTCATGCGGATTTCGCTGACCAGCGCCAGAACCGGCAACAGCTTCCGTAGGCCGGCGATGTGCGCGTCGTCAAAACCGCCGGGCCGGTCGGTCGCGAAGGTCACGATGTGCCGCTTGCCGAGCGTATGGTACAGCGGCCAGGCCACATAGTCGGTGAGGCCTTTCGCCCGCATCTCGTCATAGAGGGCGTGCTGGCGGCCCAGCGCGGGATCGCGTTCGAGGTTCTCGCGCACCTCGGTGGTGCCGTCATGGATTTCGTTGGCGGGACTGCCGATGTATTCGGATCGCTCCCTGACATCGTAGTCGACCCTTTCAATCTCCGCCTCGCGCATCCCATCCGCCCAGGTGATCCGGGCGCCAAGCCATTGCGGATGGTAGATCAGCAGATGAAGCGTCGCCCGCTTGAGGGGAATGCCCGCGCGCTGAAGCCGCACGCACAGCTCGGCGAAGATATTGTCGATGAAGCGCTGATCGCGCGTCTCGTTTGTCAGCCAGTGCACGACTGCGTTGTCGGAATCGGCGGGAACGGGATCGATGTTGCGGGGCGCGTCCATATCTTCGTCCTCGGCAGTGAGCTCAGTCGACGGTACGGGGTATGTCGTGTCGCCATCCAACTGTGTCAACGGAGGTCGCCTCTACAACTGAATCAGGGTGCTAGCTCTGCTCTGACCTCACCGAGCAGCGCCATGCCGCCTAATCGACCCAGTTCGTCCGAACATTTCGCGCTCTTCCCGTAGCAGCCGAATGCAACGGTGACGCACTCCGAAAGCGGCCCGATGCAGGGAAGGCCTGTTTTGCCAAATGTGGTCATGCAAGGCACGACGCGGCGTTCTTCAAAATCCAGACCGGGAATACGAGCAAGGATCTGCTCTTCAAGCCCATCAGCCACGGAAATCGATCCGCCCGATCTGAACCAGTCCTTGATATCCGCCTCGCTTTCGAGCGGAAGATCGACCGGATCACCGCCGAGCTTTAACCAGGTTTGGCCGTCCGGATAGGGGATTGGCGGCAGAATATAGGGATTCTCGCCCTTGGGCTCGATACAGCGCATCGACGGCATTCCGGCCAGGCGTTGAACCTCCGCCGCGCCAAGCCGAAACAGCGCCACGGTACGCCCATAGACCGTAAAACCCATTGATTGACCGAGCAGTGATTGGGTATGCCCGCCTGCTGCAACGAGAACGCGCTCGACCTCGACATCGCCCGATCTGGTCCGGATCGTCACACCAGAACCGCTTTCCGAAATCCCCAGAGCAGGTTCGTCGATGATCCGAGCTCCGGCGCGCTCCGCCGCGATCGTCTGCGCCCGGACCAAGCGGCGCGGGCTGATGTATCCGGCATTCCGGGGCTCGAAATAGCCCTGCATTCCCGCCGTAAATCCCAGAAACCGAAATCGCTCCGCGAGCCCTGTCCCATCATACGCTTCACAAAAGATCCCGGCTTCAGCGGCGATTTTGCCAACCGAAGCGACGTCGCTTCTTTCGCCAGGGCCAACGTGAAGCACGCCGACTTCCCGGTAGAATTCCACGCCGCTTTCCGCTGAAATCTCGCCGTAGCGTGAAATCGCGGCACGGTTCATTTGTCTCCAAAATGGCTCGGAATCGAAAATGCGCGTGATCCGACCCTCATCGTATTGGCTGCCAAAGACGCCGTTATGGCGCGAAAAATCGGCCGGCTCATCGGGCCCAATCAGCGCAACATCATGGCCCATTTTGCACAAATGACGCGCAGCCGCCGCCCCGATCAGACCACGTCCGATCACCGCAAGTTTCTTCGCTCTATTGGCGCTCACGATTAACTCCTAACGCCTTGTTTGCAAGCAGCATGCCTAGCGCGGCCGCAACTCGGCCGGAAGATCCATGGCGCGCATGGTGGCGGTACCGAGGGCGGACAGCGTCTGGGAACCTTCTTTTTCGAAAACAACTCGACGTGGCAACGCCGATTGAGCCCGACATTTCAGCGTTCTAGCTTACGTTTCACTTTCCCGGGCGCCCTCTGCTTCGCGACGCCACACGCCCGGGCTGACGCCAACCAAGCTCGAGAATACCCGCGTAAAGTGGCTTTGATTGGCAAACCCGGCCGATATCGCTACCTCAGCAAGTGACAAGCCATGGACGGTCATCAACTGCTTGGCCGCGCTGACGCGTTGGCGAAGGAGCCATTGATGTGGTGGCAGGCCGACAGACGTCCGAAATGCTCGAGCAAAATGGCTAACCGAGAGGTCCAGCTCAGCCGCGATTTCTTGCAACGTAAGTTTCCCGCTGAGATCGGACTCGAGCCTTTCGCAGGCCCGCTTCGCCTGCCACGGAGCAAGGCCGCCGCATAGCGGTTTGATGTTTCGCAGTCCGCCATACGCCTGCGCGACATGCGCTGTGAGCGCAAGCATCATGTGATCGACGAAAAGCTGGTTCGCTTCGGATGGACGGCGCAATCCCTGCAAGAGCGATGCGCCGATGTGATGTACAACCTGGTCGTGAAAGCCGGTGCCGAACTGATAGTCGAGTTGATCGACACGCCGCACGCCGAACTGCTCTGCGATACCGTTGAGAGCCAAGGCCGGAACATAGAAATTGAGGGAGTGAAATGGCTTATCGATCACATAGCGCGGGTCGCACTTCATGTCGTATACATACGTCTGGCCTGCGCGGATATCGGGTTTGGCCACGCACTTGCCACGCTCCCAGTATTCGCAGTTGGGATAATCGCGAAATTTCAAGCTAAAGATGTAGGCATCTTCGGGCAGAATGGCGCCGCAAAGGCCCGGAACGGGATTGTCATCGCGCGTTTCAGTGGCTGCGACCTCGACACCTCGCACCGACCGCGTGATCAGCGATGACGGTGTATTCTGAAGGTGCAGAAGCTCTTTCCACTTCTGACCGTGAAAACCGCTCTCTGCCATATGGATCAGCCCATCGGTAACGCGGACCGGGCGGGTCAGCATCGTTGCTGCGCGGTCACGCTATTATCGTAGATCAGCAACGGGCCGTCCAGCGCGGCTGATGACCGGATTTTACCCGCGATTCCAAAGCTATCGTGGAACGTCCTCGTCCGCTAAGTGTTCCATATCGGACGCCACCACTACCGCGGGGCCGCTCTTGGCTCTTTTCGGACCTCACGCAATGTCTGACTTGAGTGCGGGATGCGCACCGAGGCAGACGCCCACCGACCATCTAGGATTTATAGGTTTGCGCTTCTAGCGCGGCCGCAACTCGGCCGGCAGATCCATCGCGCGCATGGTGGCGGTACCGAAGGCGCAGAGCGTCTCGGCGCCTTCTTTCTTCGAAAACAGCTCGACGGTGGCGACGCCGATCGATCCCGACATCTTCAGCGTCTTGGCGCGGGCGATCAGCTCCGTGCCGTCGGCGGGGCTGAGGAAGTTGACCTTGAGCTCGACGGTGACGCCGATCTTGCCCTTGGGGAGAGCGGACGTGATGGCGATTCCTGCGGCATGATCGGCGAGCGAGGTGATGACGCCGCCGAAAAAATGCCCGAAGAACTGCAGCAGGTCGTCGCGGCGCGCCAGCGCGATCTCGGCATAGCCCTGCTTGATGGCAACGATGCGGATACCGGCGGCGCCGGGAAAGCCCTTGGCGTTGATCGCCTCCGCCAGTTCGGGCGGATTGAGCTCGGCACTCATCCGGGAATGCGGACCGGCAGTTGCTCGATGCCGCGCACGAAGGAGGAATAGACCCGCTTCGGCTCGCCGACCACCTCGATGCGATCGAAGCGCTTGAGCATTTCCTGCCACACGATCTTCAATTGCAATTCAGCAAGGCGCATGCCGACGCATCGGTGGATGCCGAATCCGAAGGAAAGGTGGGTGCGCGGGCGGGCGCGGTCGATGATGAATTCGTCGGGCCGCTCGATGCCTTCCTCGTCGCGGTTGCCCGAGACGTACCACATCACGACGCGATCGCCCTTTTTGATCTTCTTGCCGCCGATCTCGGTATCGGTCAGCGCGGTGCGGCGCATATGGGCGAGCGGCGTCTGCCAGCGGATCACTTCCGGCACCATGGTGTCGATCAGGGCCGGGTTGTCGCGCAGCTTTTGGTACTGGTCCGGATGCTCGTTCAGCGCCAGCACCGAGCCGCTCATGGTGTTGCGCGTGGTGTCGTTGCCGCCGACGATCAGAAGGATGATGTTGCCCATCAGATTATCGGGGTCCATGTGCCGCGTGGCGTCGCTATGCGCCATCATCGACAGCAGGTCGTTCTTCGGCGGCGTGTTGACGCGCTCGTTCCAGAGCTTTGAGAAATAGGCGTAGCACTCGTCCATTTCCTGGCGCCGCTGCTCCGGCGAGTCCACGACGCCGCTCTTGGGCAGCGCGGTCGAAACGTCGGACCAGCGCGTCAGCTTGCGCCGCTCTTCCCAGGGGAAATCGAACAGGGTGGCCAGCATCTGCGTGGTCAGCTCGATCGAGACGCGCTCGACGAAGTTGAAGGTTTCGTTGCGCGGCAGATCGTCCAGCACCTTTTGCGAGCGCTCGCGGATCAGTTTTGCCAGCTCGTCCAGATGGGTCGGCGTGAACATCGGCGACACCGTCTTGCGCTGCGCCGAATGCCGCGGCTGGTCCATCGCGATGAAGCTCGGATAGTCGTAGCCGGGCGGCACGTCGCGGATCGAGATGCCGCCGAGCGTGGAGTCGGAGGAGAAGATGCCGTGGTTGGTGTCGACATGCATGATGTCGTTGTACTTGGTCACCGACCAGTAAGGCTCGATCGGCGAATTCTCGCAGTAGTGAACCGGCTCTTCCTTGCGCAGCCGCTCGAACCACGGCCACAGGGTGTCGTTCTGGAACAGCTTTGGCGCACCGGGATGAAAGTCCTTCAGCGGGGTCGAATAGGCCTCTTCGCGCGCGGCGCGCAGAAGCTCTTTCTTGTCGGCTTTGATTGAGGTCTGGACGTTCATGTTGGTAATAATCCCGATAGAGTCCAAAGGGTTAGCCGGCGATGCGGACCGGCAGGGTCTCGTAGCCTTTGACGAAACTCGAATATACCCGCTTCGGTTCGGCTATCACCTCAATATTATCGTATCGCTTGAGGATTTCTTCCCAGATAATCCTTAGTTGTAGTTCCGCCAGGCGGATTCCGACGCAGCGGTGGATGCCGAATCCGAAGGAAAGGTGGGTGCGGGGGCGGGCGCGGTCGATGATGAAGTCGTAGGGGCGGTCGATCACGTCCTCGTCCCGGTTGCCGGAGACGTACCACATCACGACCTTGTCGCCCTTTTTGATCTGGCGCCCACGGAATTCGATGTCTTCGAGCGCGGTGCGGCGCATATGCGCCAGCGGCGTCTGCCAGCGGATCACCTCGGGCACGAAACTGTCGATCAGGTCGGGGTTGTCGCGCAGCTTGCGATACTGGTCCGGATTCTTGTTCAGCGCATAGATGCTGCCGGAGAGGGTGTTGCGGGTGGTGTCGTTGCCACCGACGATCAAAAGGATCAGATTGCCGAGGAAGTTCTTCGGGTCCATGTCGCGCGTAGCGTCGCTATGCGCCATCATCGATAACAGGTCGCTCTTCGGCGGCTGGTTGATGCGTTCCTTCCACAGTCTGGCGAAATAGGTCGCGCATTCCATCAACTCCGCCTGGCGTTCTTCCTCCGTGGCGACGAGGCCGCCGGGGCCGGGAAGCGTCGTGGCGACGTCCGACCAGCGCGTCAGCTTGCGGCGGTCTTCCCAGGGAAAGTCGAACAGCACGGCGAGCATTTGCGTGGTGAGCTCGATCGAGACCTGGTCGACCCAGTCGAAAACGTCACCTCTCGGCAGATTGTCGAGGCATTCGGCGGAGCGCTTGCGGATGTTGATCGCGAGCTCGTCGAGATGGGTCGGCGTGAACATCGGCGCCACCGTCTTGCGCTGCGCGCTGTGGCGCGGCTGGTCCATGGCGATGAAGCTTTCGCGGCGCAGGTCCGGCGCGACATCGCGGATGGTGATGCCGCCAAGCGAAGCTGCCGACGAAAACACCGCGTGGTTGGTCTCGATGTCCATGATGTCGTTGTACTTGGTGATCGACCAGTACGGCCCGAACATCGAGTCCTTGCAGTAGTGCACCGGCTCCTCGCGGCGCAGCCGGTCGAAATACGGCCAGAACGAATCCGTCTTGAACAGCTCGGGATTGCTGACGTCGAAATCCGCCAGCGGCATGGACTGAGCCGCATCATGCGCGGTTCGCAGTTGGGAATCGCTGGCGAGATCGACGGTTCCGTGCATGGGTGGCTCTCCCTGAATTCTACCCACGCGAAGCATGCCGAGCGGGCGATGTTTTACCCTATTACATCTCGACCCGGCCCCCGGCGCAAGGGCGAGTTGGGTGCATTTGGCCGCATCGACTAGCTGCCGACCTTGGCGGTCCCGATGCATTTCGCCGCGTGACAAGCGCAGGCCCGGAGCATAAGTCTGTTTGAAACAACGTTTAATTCGCCGGGAGGCGGCCATGATTCCCAACGCGCAACGAATGTTCAATTTCGACCTCGGCGAGACTGCGGATGCGATCCGCGAGACCGTGCATGCCTTTTCCCAGAACGAGATCGCGCCGCGCGCCGAAGAGATCGACCGCAGCAATCAGTTTCCGCGCGACTTGTGGCCCAGGATCGGCGCACTCGGCCTGCACGGCATCACGGTCGAGGAGGAATATGGCGGCGCCGGCCTCGGCTATCTCGAGCACTGCATCGCGCTCGAGGAAATGTCGCGGGCGTCAGCTTCGGTCGGCCTGTCCTACGGCGCCCATTCCAACCTCTGCGTCAACCAGATCCGCCGCAACGGCAACGAGGCGCAGAAGCGCAAATATTTGCCGAAACTGATCTCCGGCGAGCATGTCGGCTCGCTGGCGATGTCGGAGCCCGGCGCCGGCTCGGACGTGGTCTCGATGAAGACCCGCGCCGACAAGAAGGGCGACCGCTTTGTGCTGAACGGCAACAAGATGTGGATCACCAACGGCCCGGTGGCCGATACGCTCGTGGTCTACGCCAAGACCGATCCCAATGCCGGCCCGCGCGGCATGACCGCCTTCATCATCGAGAAGGGCATGAAGGGATTTTCCACTGCGCAAAAGCTCGACAAGCTCGGCATGCGCGGCTCCGATACCTGCGAACTGGTGTTCGAGGATTGCGAAGTCCCCGAGGAGAATGTGCTGAGCGAGGTCGGCCGCGGCGTCAACGTGCTGATGTCCGGCCTCGACTACGAGCGCGCGGTGCTGGCGGCAGGCCCGATCGGCATCATGCAGGCCTGCATGGACGTGGTGCTGCCTTACGTCCACGAGCGCAAGCAGTTCGGCGAGCCGATCGGGACGTTCCAACTGGTGCAGGGCAAGATCGCCGACATGTACACCACCATGAACGCCTCGCGCGCCTATGTGTACGCGGTGGCAAAGGCCTGCGACCGCGGCGAGACCACGCGCGAGGACGCCGCGGGCGCGATTCTCTACGCCGCGGAAAAAGCCACGCAATGCGCGCTCGACGCCATCCAGCTTCTCGGCGGCAACGGCTACATCAACGACTATCCGACCGGCCGGCTGCTGCGCGACGCCAAGCTCTACGAGATCGGCGCCGGCACCAGCGAAATCCGCCGCATGCTGATCGGGCGGGAACTGTTCGAGAAAACAGCGTAGCGCCCAGATTTACGTGCGCATCACCAAATCCAATGCGCGCTGATGAAGGCAAGGCGCTATGCGAGTATTTCATATTGCCTGGGACGCCAGCTTGTTAAACTCACAATGCCGACACTAATCGCAGCGCACAAGAGAGTCGCAGAGCGAGCCAGAATGACGGATCAGCTAGAAGTTGCGGCCCTTCATCGGATTGGTAGCGCCAGTCCTCAGAAGCGGGAACGGTACTCATTTGATTTCGTGGTCAATGGAGTATCTCTCTTCGAAGCCACTCAAGCATTCAAATACGATATGTGCGGATCTCTTTCGAATCCGCAGTTCGAACGCGAAGAGGCTCGGCAAATCAATAGTAGAACGGCTGCTATGTTGACTTCGGATGTTCCTGTCGGCGGTCACCGTGTGGCTCTGTTTGTTTGCCCGGAGTGCGGCGATTTCGCTTGTGGCGCCATTACTGCCCGTGTTTCACGAACTGAGCTTGGCGTGCAGTGGTCTGATTTCGCGTACGAAAATGGATTGGATACCGCTTCTAAGCTCGGTCTCGGGCCCTTTGAATTTGAGTGGGCCGCTTACCTAACGGAAATCGAACGCTCGAAAGCCGATTAAGTCCGCTTTTTGCTTGGCGGACTTTCATGTGATGTTCGGTTTCAGTCCGCAAACCGCCGCAAAGCGGACTTGGATCGAGCCATATTCCTCAATCTCGATTTAAGAGTTCACGCACTATAGGAACTCATTGTGGGACCTGGGTCACACACCGGCCGATGATTTTGTGGTTTGATCCGCCACCGTCGCGCTGGAGTTGAATCATGAACCAGATGAGCTGGCCCCCTCAGGTGCCGCCACCGCCGCCTATGCCCGTGCCGCCGCCGATGCCGGTGGCGTTTTCCGGCAGCCGCGGCGACTTTTTTCATCTGGTCAAGCGCGGCGCAGGCCTCGAATTCGTTACCCTCGGCTTCTATCGCTTCTGGCTGCTCACCGATATCCGCCGGCATCTCTGGGCCAACACCTTGGTCGACGGCGATGCCGCCGAATACACCGGCCGCGGCAAGGAATTGCTGATCGGATTTCTGGTTGCGCTGGCGATCCTGGTGCCGGTCTATCTCGCCTATTTTCTCGCCGGCCTTGAGGCCGAGCATATCCAGGCGTTTGCCAGTATTCCGCTGGTCGCCTTCTTCTACATCTTCGGGCAGTTCGCGATCTACCGCGCGCGGCGCTATCGCCTGACGCGCACGGTGTGGCGCGGCGTGCGGTTCTGGATGAGCGGTTCGGGATGGAAATACGCCTTGCTGGCATCGCTGTGGGGCCTGTTGTCGGCGGTGACCCTTGGACTGGCGCTGCCGTGGCGCACGGCCGCGCTTGAGCGCTACAAGATGCGCCATTCCTTCTACGGCGACCTGCAGGGCAGTTTCGAGGGGCGGGGCTGGGAGTTCTTCAAGCGCGGCTGGTGGCTGTGGCTGCTCGCGCCGATCGCGTTTGTTGTGTACCCGATCGCGCCGTTCATCTATGGGGCCTTCAAGGCGATCGAATGGCGCTGGTGGCTCTCGGGCATCCGGTTCGGCGACGTGCGCCTGGAATCGTCGCTGCCCAAGAGCGCATTGATCGGCCTGTACTGGAAAGTCATCGGCTGGATCGTGGTGCTCGGCTTGGCGTTCTCGGTCTATCTGGCGCTGGCGGCGGCGCTGGTCGCCAGCATGAGCGGCGATGCATTCGGCGAATTCTTCACGTCGCAGGAATTCGCCAAAAGTATCCCGCTGCTTGCGCTCATGGGCATCGGCTACCTGGCATTTGCACTGGCGATGAATATCGTAATACGGGTCTATCTGGTACGCGACCTCTGGGTGAGGGTGCTCGGCTCGGTCAATATCAGCGGCATCGAGGCGGCCGCCAACGTTGCCGCGCGGGGCGAGATGGCCAACGCGCTCGGCGAAGGATTTGCCGACGGCCTCGATGTTGGCGGCTTTTAAGGCTTCGGTGTCGCCATGAATAGCGAAGCGTCAGTTCCTGCAACACAGATCCTCGACGGTTCGGCGGCCTATTTCGACGGCGCGTCGAGCCGACGGCGCACCGTGACGCTTCGCCTTGCCGACCGGCTCGAAATCGTCGAGGGCGAGCAAACGCTGGCGGCGTGGGCCTATGCCGACATCCGCCGCGCCGATAGTCCGACTGGCGTGCTGCGCGTGAGCTGCCAGGCTGCGCCTGCGCTGGCGCGGCTCGAGGTTCGCGATACCGGCCTTGCGAGCGAGCTCGTCGCGCGCTGCGGCAGCATCGACGATCACATGATCGGCCGTCGCGGCGTCGCCACCATCGTCGGCTGGTCGATCGCGGCGACGGTATCGATCGTTGCCGTGGTGCTGTTCGGGTTGCCGCTGCTGGCCGACCGCCTCACGCCGCTGGTGCCCGAAGCGTTCGAGCGGCGGCTCGGCGAGGTCGCGGACAGCCAGATCAAGAAGATCTTCGATGCCAAGGTCTGTGACAACCCCGCGGGGGAGAAGGCGTTCACCAAGCTCGTGACACAGATTCGCGAAGCCGCCGGCCTCGACACGTCGGTGCAGTCTGGCGTGCTGTCGAGTTCGATTCCGAATGCCTTCGCGCTGCCGGGCGGCAAGGTCTATCTGTTCGACGGACTATTGGCGAAGGCCGAGAACGCCGACGAGATCGCCGGCGTGCTGGCCCATGAGCTCGGCCATCTCAAGCATCGCGACAGCATGCGCAAGCTGATCCACGACGGTGGTAGTTCATTCCTGATCGGGCTGTTGTTCGGCGACATCACCGGCTCCAGCGCGCTGATCTTCGGCTCGCGCACGCTGGTGACGTCATCCCATTCGCGTGAGGCCGAGCATAGCGCCGACAGCTTTGCGATC